>CACFTE010000001.1 GCA_902569105.1 uncultured Pelagibacteraceae bacterium
TCCTATAACGGATGAGGTATTTTATAAAGCACTCGAGTCAGAGGCGGTGATATTGGGTGCTGTAGGTGGTCCTAAATGGGATAATGTTGAGTTTTCAAAAAAACCAGAAAGAGCATTATTAAAATTAAGAAAAGAATTGAAGCTTTTTGCAAATTTAAGACCTGCAATTTGCTTTGAACAATTGGTCGAAGCATCAACACTTAAACCTGAAATAGTTTCAGGACTAGATATTATGATAGTAAGAGAGCTTACAGGAGGAATTTACTTTGGAGAGCCACGAGGAATTAAACCGATTGATAATGGAGAAAGAAAAGGAATTAATACTCATACATATACATCAAGTGAAATTCAGAGAGTTGCAAGAGTGGCTTTTGATTTAGCAAAAAAAAGACAAAATAAAGTAACATCCTGTGAAAAATCAAATGTAATGGAAGCAGGATTACTTTGGAGAGAAGAAGTTCAAGATTTGCATAACAAAGAATTTAAAGATGTAAAACTTGATCACATGTTAGCTGATAATTGCGCAATGCAACTATTAAGAAATCCAAAACAATTTGATGTGATAGTTACAGATAATTTATTTGGTGATATGCTATCAGACCAAGCTTCTATGTTAACAGGATCTCTAGGACTTTTACCATCGGCCTCTCTAGGCGCTAAGAATAAAGAGGGTCAAATGAGAGCTATGTATGAACCTATTCATGGATCTGCTCCTGATATAGCAGGAAAAGGTATTGCAAATCCTATAGCAACTATCTTAAGTTTTGCTATGGCGTTAAGATATTCTCTTGATCTAGATAAAGAGGCAAATGCACTTGAGAAAGCGGTCCAGGATGTATTGAATGACGGTTTAAGAACAAAAGATATAATTTCTAAAGGAAAAAAAGAAGTATCCACATCTCAAATGGGTGATGCGATAATTTCAAAATTGCAATAATTATTCATTTATTTTAAGGTCCTCAAATGCCAAATTATACTGCACCAGTAGAAGACATGATGTTTCTTTTTGATAAGTTAAGAAATAATAAAAACTATAATGAATTAGAAAAATATAAAGAAGTCAATTCAGAGCTTGTAAAAAATATATTAGATGAAGCAGCCAAAATAAATCAAAATATAATTTTACCACTTGCTAAAATAGGGGACGAAAACCCAACTGTTTTTGAAAATGGTGTTGTAAGAACACCACCAGGATACAAAGAGGCTTATACAAAATTTATAGAGGATGGGTGGACCTCTTTATCTTGTGATCCTAAGTATGGTGGCCAAGGAATGCCAAAGACAGTAAGTGCATTTTTTGATGAAATGCTATCTTCAGCAAGTTTGTCATTTAAATTATACAGCGAACTAAGTATTGGCGCTTACAATTGTATTAATCATCATGCTACAGAAGAAATTAAAAATAAATATTTACCTAAGATGGTTGAGGGTAAATGGAGTGGAACTATGTGTTTGACAGAACCTGTATGTGGCACAGATTTAGGTTTACTCAAAACAAAGGCCGAAGAACAAGCTGATGGAACTTACAAATTAAATGGTCAAAAAATATTTATTACATCTGGTGATCATGATTTGACTGAAAATATTATCCATCTTGTTATTGCAAGAGCAACTGACTCACCAAAAGGAACTAAAGGTATAAGTTTATTTTTAGTTCCAAAGTTTAAAGTAAACAATGATGGCTCATTAGGACAAAGAAATGGAATCTCAACTGGATCTATTGAAAGCAAGATGGGTATAAAAGGATCAGCAACATGTGTCCTAAATTTTGATGATGCTGAAGGATATATGGTTGGTCCAAAAAATAAGGGCTTAAATTCTATGTTTACAATGATGAACCTAGAGAGGATTGTTGTTGGAATACAAGGACTAGGGATTTCTGAAATAGCTTACCAAAATTCTTTAAGCTATGCCAAAGAAAGAAAACAAGGCAAAACAAATAATAGTAAATCAACAAATGGCGCAGATATAATAATTGAACATGCTGATATAAGAAGATCACTTCTTAATATGAAATCTATAATTGAAGGTGAGAGAGCACTTTGTTTTTGGCTGTCACAACAAACTGAAGTGAGCTTATATCACAGTGATGAAACAATTAGAAAAGAAGCATCTGATTTTGTGTCTTTAATGACACCAGTAGTAAAAACGATGTTCACTGATTTAGGAATGGAAATTACAAGTGATGCAATGCAAGTTTATGGTGGATATGGATATACCAAAGATCAAGGCATTGAGCAGCTCTATAGAGATAATAGAATAACTCCAATTTACGAAGGAACAAATTCTGTGCAAGCGCTTGATTTAGTTTTTAGAAAATTAGTTAATAAAAATGGTGATGTGATTGATAAATATTTGAACATGATTAAAAACGATTTTAATAAAACTGACGAAAAAATTAAACCATTCGTAGATGATTTTAATAATGGTTTAGATCTTTTAAATAAATTCACTATTTGGATGAAGGACAAGCTTAATAATTCAAAAGACGACGTAAGTGCTGCATGCAATGATTATTTGAAAGCTCTGGGTTTTGTTTCTATCGCTCATTCTTGGATAAAAGTATTAGAAGTATGCTTTAAAGATTATGATAATAATAAAACGTTTTATGAAGATAAAATCCAAACTGCTAAATTTTATTTCAAAAGAGTGTTACCTAGAGCAGAAAATCACTTTAAAACGGCAACAACTGGAAGTGATTATATAATGAACTTTAAATTTAATTAAAATGAATAATTACGAGACAAATCTAGGAAAAAATAATGCAAATTTTATTCCTTTAACTCCACTAAGTTTTTTAGAGAGAGCAAAAGATATTTATCCAAATTACGAAGCTCTTGTTTATGAAACCAGAAGTTATAATTGGACAGAGGTATACAAAAGATGCATCAAGTTTGCAAGTGCCCTAGAAAAAATTGGAGTTCGAAAGGGAGATACTGTTTCAGTGATGGCGTTTAATACTCCTGAAATTTTTGAAGCACATTACTCCATACCAATGACTGGGGCAGTTTTAAATACAATTAATGTAAGACTAGATGCAAAAACAGTCTCTTATATTCTTAACCATAGTGAAGCCAAAGTATTTATTGTTGATAGACAGCTGCATTCTATTATTGAAAAAGCACTCACAACAGTTGAAAAGAAACCAATTATTATTGATATTCAAGATGATTTTGCAGATCAATCATTGTTAAAAAAAATAGGTGAACACGAATATGAAAGTTTTTTAAAATCTGGAGATGAAAATTATGTTTGGAGAAGACCAAAAGATGAATGGGATGCAATTTCATTAAATTACACCTCAGGTACTACTGGAAATCCTAAGGGAGTAGTTTATCATCATAGAGGATCGTATCTTATGTCTACTGGAAGTGCTGTCGCGTGGAACATGCCAAACAGATTAAATTTCTTAACTGTAGTTCCTATGTTTCATTGTAATGGATGGGGTTACCCATGGACAATACCAATGCTAAATGGAAAAACTGTTTGTTTAAGAGCGATAGATATTAAAAAAATATTTGAATTAATTGAGAGATATAAAATCACCCATTTTGGTGGAGCGCCTATAGTATTAAATATGATTACTGGAGCTTCTCAATCTGATCAAAAAAAATTAAATCATAAAGTTCATGTTCTTACAGCTGGAGCTCCTCCACCTAGTATAATATTTAAAAAAATGAGAGCATTAGGTTTTGAAGTTATGCATGTTTATGGATTAACAGAAACATATGGTCATATTACTCAATGCGCATGGAACGATGAGTGGAATTCATTTGATGAAGATAAACAAAACGAAATTAAAGCGAGACAAGGTGTGAGATACCCAAACACTGAGGATGCAATGGTTATAGATCCAGAAACTATGAAGCCAGTCCCTAAGGATGGCAAATCAATGGGTGAAATCATGATTAGGGGAAATATTGTTATGAAAGGTTATTTCAAAGATAAAGAAGCTACAGAAAAAGCAATGGCAAATGGGTGGTTCCATTCTGGAGATTTAGCCGTAATGCATCCTGATGGTTACATAAAAATACAAGACAGGTCAAAAGATATAATTATTTCTGGTGGTGAAAATATTTCTTCCATTGAAATAGAAAATACATTAGCTAAACATCCTGCAGTTTCTATTGCTGCAGTAGTTGCAAAATCTGATGAAAAATGGGGGGAAGTACCTTGTGCTTTTATTGAAAAAGTAAAAGATAAAGAAGTATCCGAAAAAGAATTAATAGATTTTTGTAAAGAGACATTAGCTGGGTTTAAAGTTCCAAAAAAAATTGACTTTCGTGAATTACCAAAAACATCCACAGGTAAAATCCAAAAATTTGAATTAAGAAAAATTGCTAAGGATTTAAATTAAATGAAAACCTTTTCTATTGCAAAATCAAGAAGGTTAAGAAGCACACCTTATACTTCAAGAATCGAAAAGCAAGGCGTTACAGCTTATACATCGTATAATCATATGCTTTTACCAGCGGCTTTTGGATCCTTAGAGGATTCTTATCATCATTTAAAAAAAAATGTTCAGATTTGGGATGTTGCTGGTGAAAGGCAAGTAGAAATTACAGGAAGAGACTCAGCAAAATTAGTTCAAATAATGACTTGTCGAGATTTATCAAAATCTAAAGATGGAAGATGTTATTACTGTCCAATAATAGATGATGATGCTGGGATAATAAATGACCCTGTTGTTTTGAGACTTAGTAAAGATCGATGGTGGATATCAATTGCAGACTCCGATGTGATTTTATTTGCAAAGGGTTTAGCTATCGGTAATAAATTTGAAGTAAAAATATTTGAACCAAACGTAGATATTATGGCTGTACAAGGACCGAAGTCATTTCCATTAATGGAAAAAGTTTTCGGAGAAAAAATAACTAAATTAAAATTTTTTGGTTTTGATTACTTTGACTTTAAAGGTACACAGCATTTAATTGCGCGATCAGGATGGTCTAAACAGGGTGGTTATGAAATTTATGTTGAGAACACTAAATCTGGATTGGAACTTTATGATCATTTATTTGAAATTGGTAAAGAATTTGATGTAAAACCAGGATGTCCAAATCTCATTGAAAGAATAGAAAGTGGACTGTTATCATATGGAAATGATATGGATCTTTACGATAACCCATTTGAGTGTGGATTTGATAAATATGTAAATTTGGATTCTGACGTAACTTTTTTAGGTAAAGAAAAATTGAAAAAGATAAAGTCAGAAGGAATTAATAGAAAGTTAGTGGGTCTTATTATTGATGCGAATGAAATTAGCATGACAAAGTCTTTAGAAGTTAAAGATGTAAATAACAGCATAATTGGCGAAATGAGATCTGCGTGCTTCTCACCATATTTTAATAAAGTTATTGGAATTGCTATGATTAATAAGCCATTTTACACACCATCTCAAAATGTGAAAGTTGATATAAATGGTAATATTTACAATGGAAAAGTTTGTGATTTACCATTCATTTAGTATAACATCACTGAATTACCATGAATATTTGTATTGTAGGAGCGACAGGAAACGTTGGTAGAAAAATTTTAGAGGTTCTAGATAAAAAAAATTTTTCTTTTGATCAACTCTATTTAGTTGCTTCTGAAAAAAGTGTTGGAAAAAAAATTCTCTTTAAAAAAAATGAATACATAGTGTCTAATTTAGAAGATTTTGATTTTTCTAAATGTGATATTACATTTTTCTCAGCAGGTGGAAAAATAGCAGAAAAATTTGCAGTAAAAGCAGCAAAACATTCAATTGTAATTGATAATTCAAGTTTTTTTAGAATGGACCCGGATGTCCCATTAATTGTTCCACAAGTAAATTCTGGCGATCTTAAAAATATGAAAAAAAATATAATTGCAAATGCAAACTGCTCAACTATTCAAATGGTAATAGCTTTAAAACCATTGCATGAGATTTTCAAGATTAAAAGAATAATTGTTTCTACTTATCAATCTGTTTCAGGAGCTGGAAAAGAGCCAATGGATGAACTAATAGAACAAACAAAACTTGCTTTAGATAACGAAAAAATTAGTTCTAAAAATTTTACAAAACAAATTGCTTTTAATGCAATACCTCATATTGATGTATTTTCAAATGATGGTTATACAAAAGAAGAAATGAAAATGATTTATGAGACAAAAAAAATATTGGATAAAGAAATAAATGTAACAGCAACTTGTGTAAGAGTTCCAGTGTTAGTTTCCCACGCTGAGTCAGTAAATATAGAATTTGAAAAAGAATTTACTTTAGAAAAAGTAGTAGATTTGTTGAAAAGTGCTGAAGGCTGTACAGTTGTAAGTGAGCAAAAAGATGGAGGATATGTAACACAGCTTGAAGCAGAAGGTAAAGATGATACTTTTATCTCTAGAATTAGGAAAGATAATACAAATGAAAAAGCCTTAAATCTTTGGATAGTATCTGATAATTTGCTAAGAGGTGCGGCTCTAAACGCTGTAGAAATAGCAGAGGCTTATATTAAAACAAAGTAATGAGTAACAATCCATTATCACCTCATATACAAATATACAATTGGCATATATCATCTTTAGTTTCTATTTCCCATAGAATAACTGGAATAATTAATTTTTTAACTCTATTTTTGGTTTGTTTTTGGATATGGACATTACTATTGAGCAATGAAAGTTATGAAATTGTATTTAATTTCTTCAATTCAATTTTTGGTAAATTTTTTGTTATTGGTTTTGTATGGTCCTACTCTTTCCAAATACTCAGCGAAATTAGACACTGGTTTTGGGACTTGGGTTATGGTTTTGAATTAAAAACTTCTAAGATAACTGGAGTTTTAGTTATTTTGGGTTCAATAATAATTACAATAGTTTTGTATTCTATAAGGGGATTATTAGTTTAATGTTAAGTGCTACAAAAAAATGGATATTGATAAAATTGAGCTCAGTATTAATGGTCCCTTTCATGATATGGTTTTTACTTAAGTTTGTATCTATCTACGATAGTGACCAAAAAAATATACTAGAATTTTTCTCAAATCCACTAACTACTGTGTTTTTTTCTATATTTATCTTCGTTTCTTTCTTCAATTTTGCATTAAATATTAGTGAAATATTTGAGGATTATATTAATAGTGAAAAAACAAGAAAATTTGCCAACATGATGGTTTATTTGTCATCTTTAATTATTCCTATTATTACCTTAATTACACTAAACAAAATATAAAATATGAAATCCTACAAAATAATTGATCACAATTACGATGTTGTAGTTTTAGGCGCTGGAGGCTCAGGACTTAGAGCTGCTGTTGGTCTCAGCGAGGCTGGTTTAAAAACTGCTTGTATTTCTAAAGTTTTTCCAACAAGGAGTCATACCTCTGCTGCTCAAGGTGGAATTTCTGCAGCTTTAGGAAATATGGGCGAAGATGACTGGCGTTGGCACATGTATGATACTGTTAAAGGATCAGATTGGCTTGGAGATCAAGATTCAATAGAATACTTATGCAAAGAAGCACCTAGAGCAGTACTTGAATTAGAGCAATATGGTGTCCCATTTAGCAGAACAGAAGACGGAAAAATTTATCAACGGCCTTTTGGGGGAATGACGAAAAATTATGGAAACGGAACTGTGCAACGAACTTGTGCAGCAGCAGATAGAACTGGTCATGCAATTCTTCATACACTTTATGGTCAAGCATTAAAACATAACACTGAATTTTTTATTGAGTATTTTGCTTTAGATCTTTTGATGAAAGATGGTCAGTGCAAAGGTTTAATTGCTTGGAATCTAAATGATGGAACTTTACACCGCTTTAGATCTCATATTACTATTATTGCTACTGGTGGATATGGAAAAGTTTATTATTCCGCAACATCTGCACATACTTGTACTGGAGATGGAAATGCTATGGTTTTAAGAGCAGGTCTTCCACTACAAGATATGGAATTTGTACAATTTCATCCAACAGGAATTTATGGCCATGGAACACTGATTTCAGAGGGAGTGAGAGGCGAAGGTGGGTATCTTTTAAATTCAAAGGGTGAGAGATTTATGGAGAAATATGCTCCTAAGGCGAAAGACTTAGCTTCAAGAGATGTTGTAAGTAGATCAATTGCCATTGAAATTAATGAAGGTAGAGGAGTTGGTAAAGAAAAAGACCATGTTCATTTACACTTAAATCATTTAGATCCTAAAGTAATTGATGAAAGGTTACCTGGCATTGCTGAGTCATCAAGGTTGTTTGCAAACGTTGACGTAACTAAAGAACCAATTCCTGTTGTTCCAACCGTACACTACAATATGGGTGGAATACCAACAAATTATAAAGCTGAAGTTTTGACAGTAAATGGTTCACAGAAAACAGTTCCAGGATTAATGGCAATTGGTGAGGCTGCGTGCGTTTCTGTCCATGGTGCAAATAGATTAGGATCAAATTCATTAATAGATTTGGTTGTCTTTGGTAGAGCTGCTGCAAAAAGAGCCTCAGAGTTAGTTAAATCAGGAATGCCCCATGAAGATATTTCAAATTCTGAAACTGAAAAATGTTTGGAAAGATTTGATAATTTAAGAAATGGAAATGGAGATAACAGAACAGCAGATTTAAGGATCTCAATGCAAAAAACTATGCAATCAAAATGTGCAGTTTTTAGAACAGAAAAAACCTTAAAAGAGGGAGTTGATGAAATCAGAAAACCTTTTGAGGGTATCGATAATATAAACGTTAAAGATAAGTCACTTATTTTTAACACTGATTTAGTAGAAACCTTAGAATTTGATAATCTAATACGACAGGCAATTACCACAATGGATTCTGCATATAACAGAAAAGAAAGCAGAGGTGCTCATGCTAGAGAAGACTTTCCAAACAGAGATGATCAACAATATATGAAACATACATTATCGTGGTGCGAGGGAAGCAAATCAAAAATTGCTTATAGAGATGTTCATAAATCAACCTTAACAAATGAAGTGCAGTACTTTCCACCACAAGAAAGAATTTATTAATGGTTCAAATAAACCTTCCAAAAAACTCAAAAATTCAACAAGGACATTATTATAAAGATAAAACTGGATCACAGAATATTAGAAAAGTAAATATTTATAGATGGGATCCTGCAACAGGAGAAAATCCTAGAATAGACACCTATGAAGTTGATATGGATAACTGTCCATCAAAAGTTCTTGATTTACTAAATAAAATTAAGAATGAAATTGATCCTTCAATTGCTTATAGAAGGTCATGTGCACATGGAGTTTGTGGATCATGTGCGATGAATATGGATGGAAAAAATGGTCTAGCTTGTACAAAACCCCATGCAGAAATTAAAGGAGATATAAATATTTATCCTTTACCTCATTTGAAAGTTTTAAAAGACCTTATTGGAGATTTAAGTACACTTTATAAACAATATGAGTCAGTTCAGCCTTGGTTAAAAACTACAAAAATAATAGATGATACCGAACATCACCAAACTAAAGAGGATAGATCGAAGTTAGACGGTTTATATGAATGTATAATGTGTGCGTGTTGTTCAACATCATGTCCTAGCTATTGGTGGAATGGAGATAAATATTTAGGACCTGCGGTTCTATTACAAGCATATAGATGGATTGTTGATAGTAGGGATGAGGATAGAAAAGAAAGACTCAAAAAAGTTGCAGATGAATTGAAGCTATACAGATGTCATACAATTATGAACTGTACAAACGCATGTCCTAAAGGTTTAAATCCAGCAAAAGCTATCGCTTCAATTAAAAAAATGCTTGCAACTAGCTGATTATATAATTAAATAATTTCAATGAATTTAATACAACATTACATTAATGGTAAAGTTGTTTCGGGAGACTCCAAAAGAAAAGGTAAAGTTTTTAATCCTGCAACAGGAAGCCAAGAGTCAGAGGTTATATTAGGATCAAAATCTGATTTAGACAAAGCTGTTGAACATGCAAAAAAAGCCTTCTTGTCTTGGTCATCAAAGCCACCAATTCAAAGAGCAAGAATAATTTTTAAATATAAAGAATTAATTGAAAAAAACTCAGATGAATTAACTAAACTTATAGTTTCAGAACATGGCAAAGTATATGATGATGCAAAAGGTTCACTCACAAGAGGTTTAGAAGTAGTAGAATTTGCTTGTGGAATTCCACAAATGCTAAAAGGTGAATTTACAGAGAATGTTGGAACTGAGATTGATAGTTGGTCGATTAGACAGCCTTTAGGAGTTTGTGCTGGAATTACTCCTTTTAATTTTCCAGCCATGGTTCCAATGTGGATGTTCCCGATGGCTATAGCATGTGGAAATACCTTTATACTAAAACCCTCTGAAAAAGATCCATCTTGTTCAATTAGATTAGCCGAATTATTTACGGAAGCTGGATTACCAGAAGGAGTTTTAAATGTAGTAAATGGAGATAAAGAAGTTGTAGACTCAATATTAACTAATAAAGATATTCAAGCTGTTAGTTTTGTTGGATCAACTCCTATCGCAAAATATATTTATGAGACAGCAGCAAAAAATGAAAAAAGAGTTCAAGCATTAGGAGGAGCTAAAAATCACTGTGTTGTAATGCCGGACTGTGATCTAGACCAAGCCGTAAATGGATTAATGGGTGCTGCCTATGGTTCTGCTGGTGAGAGATGTATGGCTCAATCCGTTGCTGTAGCTGTAGGTAATGTTGGGGATAAACTTGTTAATGAATTATCAAAAAAAGTCGAAGCATTAAAAATTGGACCAGGCATGGATAAAAACTCAGAGATGGGTCCGTTAGTAACCAAAGAACATTTGGAAAAAGTAAAAGGTTATGTTGATCTTGGAGTAAAAGAAGGGGCTAATTTAGTTGTAGATGGTAGAAATATTAAACTTCAAGGTTATGAAAATGGTTTTTATATAGGTGGATGTTTGTTTGATAACGTAAAAAAAAATATGAGAATTTATAAAGAGGAAATTTTTGGACCAGTTTTATCTGTAGTCAGAGCTAAGGATTTTGATGAGGCCACACAACTGATAAATGACCATGAATTTGGAAATGGTACAAGTATTTATACTAGAGATGGAGATGTAGGTAGAACTTTTGCAAGCAAAATTAAAGTTGGCATGGTTGGAATAAATATTCCTATCCCTGTGCCAGTTGCCTTTCATAGCTTTGGTGGTTGGAAAAGATCATTATTTGGAGACCAGCATATGCATGGTCCTGAAGGAGTAAGATTTTATACAAAATTAAAAACAATAACTTCAAGATGGCCCTCTGGCGTTAGATCTAACCCAGAATTTGTAATGCCTACAATGAAGTAAATCTATACAAGGAAACAAATGAGCAAGATATCTTTAATAGGAGCTGGTCAAATAGGTGGAACTTTAGCACATCTAATCGGAATAAAAGAACTAGTTAAAGAAGTTGTTTTGTTTGATGTAGCTAGTGGTATAGCAAAAGGAAAAGCTTTGGATATTGCACAATCTTCATCTGTAGATGGATTTGATGTAAAATTAACTGGAACTGATAATTACGAGGATATTAAAAATTCCGATGTTATCATAATTACAGCTGGAGTGCCTAGAAAACCTGGAATGAGCAGAGATGACTTATTAGGAATTAATTTAAAAATAATAAAACAAGTTGCACAAGGCATAAAAAAAAATTCACCAGATGCCTTTGTAATCTGCATAACAAACCCATTAGATGTAATGGTGATGGCATTACAAAAATATTCTGGATTATCAGCGAACAAAGTAGTTGGTATGGCCGGTATATTAGATAGCTCTAGATTTAAATTATTTTTATCTTTAGAACTTAATGTTCCTGTAAAAGATATAGAGGCAATGGTTATGGGCGGACACGGAGATACCATGGTTCCTCTTCCAAGGTTTACAAAAGTTTCAGGTAAACCATTATTAGATTTAGTTAAAGAAGGAAAAATATCTGAAGAAAGATTAGAAAGTATTAATCAAAGAACCAGGGACGGTGGAGCGGAGATAGTAAAATTCCTAGAAAAGGGCTCAGCATTTTATGCGCCGGCAGCATCTGGTGTCCAAATGGCTGAAGCTTATTTAAATAATTCAAAAAAAATATTACCATGTGCAGTATTCTTGAATGGAGAATATGGTTTTAAAGATGTTTACGCAGGTGTACCAGTTGTTATAGGCAAAAATGGGGTTGAAAAAATTGAGGAAATAGAACTCGATGAAAAAGAGAGAAAAGAATTTAATCACTCAGTTGAGTCAGTGAAAAAACTTTGGGATGCAGCAACTAGCATTGATCCAGATTTAAAGTAAATGAATATTCACGAGCATCAAGCAAAACAGATTTTAAAAAAATATGGTGCTGCTGTGCCAAACGGAGTTTTTGGTTTCTCATCCGAGGAAATTGTCGAAAAAGCTAAAAAACTAAATACAGAAAAATATGTTCTGAAAGCTCAAATCCATGCTGGCGGAAGAGGAAAAGCTGGAGGGGTTAAAATACTAGATAATATTGAAGATTTAAGCTTAGCTTCAAAGGAAATGTTGGGGAAAGTTTTGATTACACATCAAACTGGACCTACTGGGAAGGAAGTAAAAAGATTATATGTTGAAGAATCTTCAAATATAAAAAAAGAGTTTTATCTTTCTTGTTTAGTTGACCGTGCGAGCTCGAAGATAGCATTCATATCAAGTGATCAAGGGGGAATGGATATTGAAGAAGTTGCAAAATCAAATCCAGAAAAAATTATAACTACAAAAGTAGATTTAATTGATGAAATAAAAGAGGAAGATTGTAAAAAAATAATTAAAATATTTAATTTAGACGAAAAAACATCTCTGCAAGGAATTAAATTAATAAAATCTATATATAAAATGTTTATTTCTACAGATGCAAATTTAGTTGAGATTAATCCATTAATTTTAACAGAAGAAAATGATTTACTTTGTCTAGATGCTAAAATGAATTTTGATGATAATTCAATATTTAGACATCCAGAAATTTTAGAATTAAGAGATTTAAACGAAGAAGATCCAGCAGAGATAGAAGCAAGTAATTATGATTTGGCATACATAAAATTAGATGGAAGTATTGGATGCATGGTGAACGGAGCTGGTTTAGCTATGGCAACAATGGATATTATTAAGTTATATGGAGAAGAGCCTGCAAATTTTTTAGATGTTGGTGGTGGAGCATCAAAAGAAAAAGTTTCTGCTGCATTTAAAATTATTCTTTCAGACAAAAATGTTAAAGGAATATTAATTAATATATTTGGTGGTATCATGAGATGTGATGTTCTTGCCCAAGGAGTTGTCGATGCTGCAAAAGAAATAAAAATCGATGTACCGTTAGTTGTAAGGTTAGCGGGAACTAATTTTTTAGAAGGAAAAAAAATTTTGGATAATTCAGGTTTAGAAATAATTTCAGCTTCAGATTTATCCGACGCAGCAGAAAAAATTGTTAAGGAAATTAAATAATGTCAGTTTTAGTCAACAAAGATACAAAGGTAATATGCCAAGGATTTACAGGTTCGCATGGCACCTTTCATTCTGAGCAATCTATTAAATATGGAACCAATCTTGTAGGAGGTGTTACTCCAAAAAAAGGAGGTCAAACACATTTGGAAAGACCAGTCTTTAACACTGTACAAGAAGCAAAGAATGAAACAGGAGCAAACGCAACTATGATTTATGTTCCTGCAAAATTTGCAGCAGCTGCAATCATCGAGGCAATAGATGCTTCTATGGAGCTAATTGTTTGTATAACTGAAGGAATACCAATTTTAGATATGCTCAAGGTTAAGCAGAAATTATCGGGATCTAATTCCCGATTAATAGGACCCAACTGTCCTGGTATTATAACTCCAGATGAATGTAAAATTGGAATAATGCCTGGAAATATTCATAAAAAAGGATCAGTAGGAATAGTTTCAAGATCAGGAACTTTAACTTATGAAGCTGTAGCTCAAACAACAGCAAACGGTTTGGGTCAATCAACCTGCATAGGTATTGGTGGAGACCCTATTAATGGAACAAATTTTATCGATTGTTTAGATTTATTTTTGAATGATCCTGAAACTGAGTCCATTTTAATGATAGGTGAAATTGGTGGAACAGCAGAAGAAGAAGCCTCTGATTTTATTAAAAATCATAAAATTAAAAAAACAATGGTTGGTTTTATTGCGGGAGTTACTGCTCCACCAGGTCGAAGAATGGGTCATGCAGGTGCCATAATATCAGGAGGAAAAGGCGGCGCTTCAGAAAAAATAAAAACGATGGAAGATGCTGGTATTACAATTGCAAAATCACCAGCAGATATCGGAAAAACTCTGTTAAACAAATTGTCTAATTGAAATATTTAAATATCATCAATATAATAACTGAAAATGAGTATTTCCAGCAATCGTAAACTCGAAGAGACTTCGTTTTTAAGTAAGTCAAATAGTACTTTTATAGAACAGATGTATCTTAAGTATCTTAATAAAGATGCGAACTTATCAGCTGAATGGAAAACTTATTTTGAAAAATTAAATGAGGAAACTTCTGTAGCTATCAAAGAGCTAGAGGGACCGTCTTGGGGTAAAAAAACAAAATTTAAATCTGAACAACTAGAAAGTATAGTTTTAGAAAATAAAAACAATGGCTTTAGTAAAAATGAAAATTATAATACTGCAGATTTTAAAGAGGCAAGCAATGAATCTATAAAAGCAATTGCTTTAATAAGAGCTTATAGAATAAGAGGTCACCTTCTTGCTAAATTAGATCCATTGGGCCTGTCTTCAACAGAATATTTAGATGAGTTGCATCCAGATTTTTATGGTTTTAAAAAAGAAAGTTACGATAAGCCAATTTTTTTAAATGGTACAATAAATAAAAACTATTCTTCAATTAAAGAAATATTATCATTTTTGAGAAAAACTTATTGTGGATCGGTTGGATATGAATTTATGCATCTTTCTGATCCGATAGAAAGAAAATGGTTCAGAGATAGAATTGAATTAGATGAAAAAGGAATTTCTTTTACAAAAAACGGAAAATTAGCAATCCTTAATAAGTTGATTCAAGCAGAGGGATTTGAAAAATACTTAGCAAAAAAATATGTTGGCACTAAAAGATTTGGTTTAGATGGTGGCGAGTCCTTAATCCCAGCTTTAGAGCAAATTATTAAAGTAGGAGGGCAGTATTCAGTTAAAGAGGTAAAAATAGGAATGCCTCATAGAGGAAGGCTAAATGTTTTGGCTAACCTTTTACAAAAGTCTTACAAAAGAATATTCAATGAATTTGCAGGTGAATATGGAGAAATTGATAAAGATAGTACTGGTGATGTGAAATATCATTTGGGAGCTTCATCAGATAGAGAATTTGATGGAAATTCAGTTCATATCAGTCTAACTGATAACCCTTCACATTTAGAGGCGGTTAATCCAGTTGTTCTAGGCCAAACAAGAGCTAAACAATTTTTTCATAAAGATCAAAAAAGAAAAAAAGTAATTCCAGTTTTATTGCATGGTGATGCTGCTTTTGCTGGACAAGGTATTGTGGCTGAATGTTTTGCCATGTCAGGATTACCAGGTCACAATACTGGTGGCACAATTCATATAATTGTTAATAACCAAATTGGTTTTACAACCAGTCCAAGATTTGCAAGATCTTCACCTTATCCTTCAGATGTAGCAAAAATGGTTGAAGCCCCTATTTTACATGTAAACGCAGACGACCCAGAGGCAGTAGTATATTGTGCAAGAATCGCAACAGAATTTAGACTTCAATTTAATAGAGATGTTGTAATAGATTTAATTTGTTACAGAAGATTTGGACATAATGAGGGAGATGAGCCGTCTTTTACACAACCTCTAATGTATAAAAAAATTAGATCTCATAAATCAAGCCTAACTCTTTATGGTGAAAAATTAGTAAATGAAAATACAATTACAAACGACGAATTTGAAAAACAAAAAACTGAATTTAAAAATTTATTAGATCAACAGTTTCAAACTGCAAAAGACTATAAGCCAAAAATTGAATGGTTTGAAGGAACTTGGACAAGATACAAACCTCAAAAAGGAAAAGATATAAGAGGAGTTAGTGGCTTTGACACTAAAGAATTAACTGCAATTTCAGAAAAAATTCATACGTTAGATGAAAAATTGAGTGTACATAAAACAATAACAAAAATTTTTGCAAATAGACGTAAATCAGTCCTTGAAGGAAAAAATATAGATTGGTCAACTGCGGAAGCTCTTGCTTTTGGATCACTTTTGAAAAAAGGGAATCCAGTAAGATTGGTTGGTCAGGATACAGGACGGGGAACCTTTAGTCAAAGGCACTCAGTTTTAAGAAACCAAATCGATAACAGCAGATATATTCCTTTAAATAATATTTCTAATGATCAAAAAAATTTTGAAGTCGTTGATAGTTTATTGTCTGAATTTGCAGTATTAGGTTTTGAGTATGGTTATAGTTTAGTCGAACCTGAAACATTGGTTCTATGGGAAGCACAGTTTGGAGATTTTGCAAATGGTGCTCAGGTTATTATTGATCAATTCATCGCTTCTGGAGAGAGAAAATGGTCACGTGCATCAGGACTAGTTTTACTTTTGCCCCACGGGTATGAAGGTCAAGGGCCCGAACACTCTTCTGCTAGATTAGAAAGATTTTTACAATTATGTGCAAAAGATAATTTACAAATTATGAATATAACAACTCCCGCTAATTACTTTCATGCCTTAAGACGACAAATTACAAGAGATTTCAGAAAACCTTTGGTAATAATGACACCAAAATCTTTATTAAGGCACAAGCATTGTGTTTCGAACTTAGAAGATTTTAGCAAAACAAATTCATTTCATAGAATTTTATGGGATCATGCGCTTGATTCAAAGTATGGATTTATAAAACTTAAAAATGCTAAAGATATAAATAAAGTAATTATATGTTCGGGTAAGGTTTACTTTGATTTACTAGAAGAAAGAGAAAAAACAAAAAGAAATGATGTGTTGTTACTTAGAATTGAACAACTTTATCCTTTTCCAGCAAAATCTTTAGCAAAA
The DNA here is from genome assembly GCA_902569105.1 of uncultured Pelagibacteraceae bacterium. Taxonomy (GTDB): domain Bacteria; phylum Pseudomonadota; class Alphaproteobacteria; order Pelagibacterales; family Pelagibacteraceae; genus Pelagibacter. The sequence continues at coordinate 16,965 of CACFTE010000001.1, forward strand.
GAATTAAAACCATACATTAAAAATGCTAAGTTTTATTGGTGTCAAGAGGAACCAAAGAATATGGGTGGATGGTTTTTTGTAAGAGATTATATTGATTGGACATTAGATTATATAAAAGCTAAGAATAATAAAATTTCTTACATTGGAAGAGAATTTGCTTCAACACCTGCAACAGGTTATGCTAAAAGACATTTAGCACAACAGAAAGAAATTATAAACGAGGTATTTAGATAAAATGAGTGAAGAAATAGTCGTTCCGGTTTTAGGCGAAAGTATTACAGAGGCTACTGTTTCAAAATGGTTAAAGACCGCAGGAGAAAATGTAAAGGCAGATGAGCCAATTGTAGAACTAGAGACCGATAAGGTTAACCTTGAAGTTCCATCTCCAGTAAATGGAGTTTTATCTAATATTAAAACAAAAGAAGGAGAAACAGTAAAAGTTGGAGCATTATTAGGTGTAGTCACAGAGGGAGAAAGCAAAGATACTAAGGAAATTAAAAAAATTGAGCCTGAGCAAAAAATTGAAAAAGAAGCTAAAAAAATATTAGAAGAAAAGTCAAATGTAGTTAATTTTGAAAAAAATAAATCTGTAGAACCAAAAATTTTTGATGAAAATAAAGGTGAAGAACCTTTAATCTTAACAAATGAAATTAAAAAAATGGAAACACCAAGTCCAAATAGTAATTTAAATTTATCACCAGCAGTTAGAAAAATTGTTAAAGATAAAAATATTGATATCTCAAAGGTGGATGGCACTGGTAGAGAGGGTAGGATTTTAAAAGGTGATTTAATAAATTTAATGTCTTCAAAACCTTCTCCTAATCAAAGAAAATTAAAAAAGGGTCAAGAAGAACGTGTAAAAATGACAAGACTTAGACAAACAATCGCTACAAGATTAAAGGAGGCGCAAAATTCAGCAGCAATGCTAACAACATTTAATGAAGTTGATATGAGCGCAATAATACAAATGAGAAAAGATAATCAGGAAGATTTTCAAAAATCATTTGGAATAAAATTGGGATTTATGTCATTTTTTGTAAAAGCATGTGTATTAGGATTAAGACTCTACCCAAGCATTAACGCTGAAGTAGATAATGATCATATAATTTATAAAAATTATTATAACATTAGTTTTGCAGTAGGAACTGAAAAAGGGTTAGTAGTTCCAGTTTTAAAAGATGCAGATGAATTATCTTTTGCTGATATAGAAAAAAACATTAAAGCTATTTCAGAAAAAGCTAAGGATGGAAATTTAACTATTGAAGATCTTCAAGGAGGGACTTTTACAATAAGTAATGGAGGAGTTTATGGATCTATGCTTTCAACACCTATACTAAATCCCCCACAATCTGGAGTGCTAGGTATGCACAATATTATCGAAAGACCAATAGCTGTTAATGGTAAAATAGAAATTAGGCCAGTTATGTATCTTGCATTATCTTATGATCATAGAATTATTGATGGAAAAGACTCAGTTTCATTTCTAAAAACAGTTAAAGAAAATTTGGAGGATCCAAGAAGGTTATTTCTAAATATATAAATATGTCAGAAAAATTTGATGCAGTTGTAATAGGTGGTGGTCCAGGAGGTTATGTTTGTGCAATTAGACTAGCTCAACTTGGAAAAAAAACAGCTTGCATAGAGTCAAGAGGATCTCTAGGTGGCACATGTTTAAATGTAGGATGTATTCCTTCAAAAAGTCTATTAAATTTGTCTGAAAATTTTCATAAGGCAAAAAACTTTGATAAAATTGGAATTGAGTTAGGCTCTTTAAAACTTAATCTTCCAAAGATGATGAAAAATAAAGAAAAAGCAGTAACAGTTTTAACTAAAGGTATCGAGTTTTTATTTAAAAAAAATAAAGTTACCTATTTTAAAGGAATAGGTTCAATCATAGGAAATAATCAAATATCTTTGAAATCTGCTGATAATAAAGAAGAGAAGATAGAGACAAAAAATATTATTATAGCAACAGGTTCTGATCCAGTATCTCTGCCTGGTATTAAGTTTGATGAAGAAAAAATAGTTTCATCTACGGGGGCACTTTCATTAAAAGAGGTTCCTAAAAAATTGGTCGTAGTTGGTGGTGGATATATTGGTCTTGAAATGGGATCAGTTTGGTCAAGACTTGGATCTGAAGTTCAAGTTGTTGAATTTCTTGATCACATAACGCCTGGCATGGATAAAGAAATATCTAATGAATTTCAAAAATTATTGAAGAAACAAGGAATAAATTTTAACTTAAAATTAAAAGTTGAGTCAATTTCAAAAAATAATAATGGAGTTACAGTAAATACGACTGATGAAAATGGTAATAAAAATAAATTTGATTGTGATGTAGTTCTTGTTTCAGTTGGTAGAAAACCTAATACTAGCAATTTAAGCTTAGATAAAGTTGGAGTTGAAAAAGATAAAAAAGGTAGAATTAAAGTAAATAATAATTTTCAAACAAATATTAAAAATATATTTGCGATCGGTGATGTCATTGAGGGTCCAATGTTAGCTCATAAAGCTGAAGAGGAAGGAATAGCAGTAGCAGAGATCATTGCTGGACAGTCTGGTCATGTAAATTATGATACAATACCAGGGGTAATTTATACATCGCCAGAAGTGGCATCTATCGGTAAAACAGAAGAACAGCTCAAAGAAAAAAAAGTAGATTATAAAGTAGGAAAATTTCCTTTCATGGCAAACTCAAGAGCAAAAGCAATTGATGAACCAGAGGGTTTTGTTAAAATATTAGCAGATTCTAAAACTGATAGAGTTCTTGGAGTGCATATGATTGGCCCTCATGCCGGTGAACTCATTGCAGAAATGTCTGTTGCTATGGAATTTGGTGCGAGTTCTGAGGATATAGCGCGAACTTGTCATGCTCATCCTACTTTCTCAGAAGCTGTAAAAGAAGCAGCATTATCAGTTGATAAACGACAGATCCATTCTTAGTCTTCTTAATTAATTACATTTATTATAATTTAAAATGATATAATCTCTAATAATGGCTAGAATTAAAAAATCAAAAGATAATTTCTTTGTAAGGTTCTGGAATGGACAACTTTCTCTTCCAATGTCCTATTGGGGCGTTGGTGTAGGCATCGGAATGCTTTATACGTTTCTAGTATTGATTATCATACTAGGTCTTGGAATGAGCGACGATGCGATGTGGGGTTTTGTAATTCCATTTCAAATTTATACTGTTGTTGGAATTTGGAGATCATCTGACAAATATAAAGGACCTAAATTTTGGGCAATACTAGCAAAAATAGCTGTTGTGTTAGGAATAATTTCTAATTTTGCTTCAATGTTAACTGGCTATTAATTTTAAATTATAGTTTTATTTTAAAACATATAATTTTTTATTAGCCCCTCAATTAATGAGGGGCAATGTTTTATTTATTAATAATCGTAACAGTAAGTTGTACAGCTATTACCATAACAGCTGGTAGTACAATAAGAATATCCCGCTATAGCATTTCCACTTAGCAATGTAAGGATACCCAGCATAAGTCCTATTTTTTTCATTTTTCCTCCTTTGTTAAAAATAAGATAATCATGCTTAAAAATATTTGTATGTGAAAAGCGATAGTAAATATTGGACAAATCCACAATTATATAGATTTTATTTGTCCAATTTTTCAGTTAGAATTTCTTATATAAAAATGGCAAAGCTAAGAGAAATTTCATCTATAGAACACGGGCTAACAGAAGCTATAAAAAATCTTAAATCAAAAGTAATTGAGGAAGTAACAGGAAAAAGCGAGTCTTTTTTGAGAAAGTGCAGTGATCCAGATTTAGACCAACAGCTAGACCACAGAGATGCTGTAAAAATTGATAAAGCATGTGTTCAAAAAGGTTTAACACCTTATCTATTAAGAGCACATGAATATATTATTCAAAAAGAGCTTAAAAACGTTGTAACCGACCAAAAAGACTTAAATGAACTTTTAACAAAATTTACTATTTTACATGGTCAATTACTATCTGTTATTAATTCTGCAAAAAGTAGTAGCGGTCATAAAGGAGAACAAATTTCATCAGTTGAAAAAAAGGATATTTTTGAAGCTTTTGAGGCACTAGAAAATAAAATCCACAAAATTAAAACAACAATTGAAAGCAGTTAATGTCGCTTCTTCTAGTAACAATTCTGCCATCAATCTTAATAGTTCTTTTCTTTGTTAAGTCAGATAAATTTAAAGAACCAAATAAAGAAATCATAAAAGTTTTTTTTCTGGGAATTTTAATCACAATTCCAGCTTATTTTTTAAACACATATCTAAGTGAAATTTGGTATACTACAAATGCCAGCGAAGGACTTATCTCATCATTTCTTACAGCAGCACCAGTAGAAGAAGGTTTAAAATTATCAGTTTTGTATTTCTTTGTTTATAAAATGAAAGATTTCAATGAGCCTATAGATGGTATTGTTTATGGGGTAACCGTATCACTTGGTTTTGCAACTTTGGAAAATATTTATTATGTTTATCTTTTAGCAGATTACTTTGAAACAACTTCTATGGCACTTGCTATTTTAAGATCTTTTTCTGCAATACCTGCCCACGCTATTTTTGGAGTATTTATGGGTTATTTCTTTATGAAATACGCATTTATAAAAAAGGGTGATAATTTAATTTTTGCATTTGTAATACCTTTTGTTTTACATGGTTGTTACAATTTATTTGCGTCCTCAAATTTTATAATTTCACTAATATTGATATTAATTGCATGGATTGTAGCTTTAAGAATGTTTTCGAGACTAAAAAAAACTCAAAAGACAAAACGAAGAGAATATGAAAAAAAGTTATAAACTAAAAAATTATTTAAAGAAATTATTTTTAGTTTTACTTTTGATTTCCTTTCAAAATATTACTTTTTCTGAGGAAAATTTTTATGAGGAAGATGAAATTGTTGCCTGTTCCAATTTTTATGATGCTGTAAAAAATAGCAGCAACCCTAGAGTGAAAAACCTTTTTCCTAGATATTTATATAATGATTTTGGTTTTAAAATAAAAATCTTCGATAATGACGGTGAATGGACAGCATTTAGAGATGAATATGGAAATATTAAAATTGGTGAGGTTTACTCTTATAAGGCGCTAGACCTCATAAAGCCAGAAGATAGCATTGTAAATATTAATGGGGAAAAACTTGAAACTTTAGATCAGTTTTATTCTATAGCATATTCTGAAGAGGTAGAAATACTTAGACTTGATTTGTTAAATCAAAATGGAGAATCTTATCAAGCAACAATAGAGTCACATAATAACGGTTATTCATTTATTGATTATAGTTTAGAGGATATTTATATCTCAGATATAGATATTAAAAAGGGTACAACAACATTTACCCTAAGGGAGTCTTTTCAATTTAATTTTGATTTAGAAAATAATGATAATGAAAATTTACATCCATTACATGCGCTTGCAAAAAAATATCTTATCGATACTAAAGATGAAGATAATCCTTTCATTCATGTTTGTAAACCAACAATAAAGGAATTTAAATATTCAGGATTAGTAGATCCATTAGACAACGATACTTTAAGTTTAGTAAAATCTGATCAAGATTTAATTCAAAACTCATACAAGATCACCCCTTACCTCGCGCCATTTAATAGTTATGACAATGTAAGAGTTTCAAATAAGAGGATAAGTGTTCAAACCGTTAGAAATCAGTTTAATCTAAGATCCTTTCCATTTGATAAACAAACTATTAAGTATCAAATAGGAAACGGTACATATGAAGTTGATAATATATTGTTTTGGTCACAAGCGTTTACAATAAAAACTTTAAATGACTTTATGAAACTTGACGATATTTCAGGATGGAAAAAAAATAAATATGATATCAAAAGAATTTTACATCGAGACACAGTTGATGTAGTGGGTCAATATAGAGATGGAATAAGTATTGAAATAGAGTTAGAGAGGAAACATGGATATTATATTTTTAAAGTAATTTTACCAATTATTTTAATTTTATCAGTATGCTGGTCTGTAGTTTGGGTTGATCCAAGAGAATTAGAGGCAAGATTAACAATAACTATTGTTTGTTTACTATCATTAATTGCATACAATTTTGTGATTGATGCTGAATTACCAAAACTGGAGTATCTCACAGTTTTAGATTGGATAGTTTTAATTTCTTATTTTTATGCAACTGTGCCTAACTTTTTGAGTATAATTTCGTTTAGACTTCAAAAAACAAATTTGAAATTAAGTAATCAACTTGAAATAGTTAGCAAAAGGTATGGACTTTCCTCTTATGTTTTAAGTATTTTTATAATTGTTTGGATAAATGCGTTTTCAAATCCTGATAACTCAAGTAGCCTTATAAGTTGGATGGTTCCTTATTAGTAAAAAATATATTGAACGTAAGTATAAATTACGAAAATGCTTCAACAATGTTTTCTTGGATGACAGGCTAGAAATATAATTGTCCAATTTAATAAATCTTATTTCACATGAAATTTAAAAAAGTAAATCTTATATTAATTCTGTAAGGCAAAAAGCTTTACAGAAAGGATAAAAGATGACTTTGAAGCAATACTTAATAGCTGGTGTAATAGAGCAAGCTATAGTTCTAGGAGTGATTTTACCAGCTACAGGATGGTGGTTTAGCTTTTTTGCTCTAACTGCTGTTTGGAACTTAGTTGCTGGTGGATTTGGCAAGTAACTATGTGTGGTTTAAAAAGATAGATCTGGGAGAAATACAGCTCCCAGGTCTAAAATATTAATTTATAACTCTTTGTTTTTATATATTCTTGACAATTAAAGAATCGCCTAAAATTAATGAAAATACCTGTTTTATTACCCAACATATTTGATCATCCTTTTACGTATGAGTCAGATAAAAAGATTGAAGTTGGCAAATACGTATTGGTTCCATTTGGAAAAACAGATGCTATAGGCGTAGTATGGGATCAATTCGAAAAAGAAAAAAATAACAAAAAGTTTAAAGTAAAAAAAATAAAAAAAATATTTAATGTCAATAAACTCAATGAAAATTCTATAAAATTTTTAAACTGGTTTTCAGAATATAATATTGTGCCAAAGGGTATGGCTTTAAAGCTTCATTTATTAAGCAGTGAAGCAATAGAAGATTTAAAAGAAAAGGAATATCTGAAATTTAATGAAAAACTACAATCCAATAAATATGAATTAAGTAAAGAACAAAATGATGCATACAAAGATTTAATTCAAAAGGATCATAAATTTAGAACACATGTACTTCAAGGAACAACAGGATCAGGTAAAACAATAGTATACTTTAATGCAATTAAGAAAAAAATTGAGCAAGGACATCAGGCATTAATTTTATTGCCTGAAATAGGTTTAACAAATGATTTTGAAAAAAAATTTATAGATTTTTTTGGTTTTAGACCTGCTATTTGGCATTCATCTGTAACAAAAAAAAATAAAAAAATTATCTGGAGTGGACTAGCTTCTAATAAAATTAAAGTAGTTATTGGTGCTAGATCAGCTTTATTCTTACCATTTAAAAATTTAGGATTAATAACGGTCGATGAAGAGCACGATCAATCATATAAACAAGATGAAGGAGTTATTTATAATGCTCGTGATATGGCAATTTCGAGAGCAAAGTTTGAGAATTTACCTATCAATCTGATAAGTGCAGTTCCTTCTGTAGAAACGTACAATAACATCAAACTAAAAAAATATGAATACTCAAGAATATTGAATAGATATAAAGATGCTAATTTACCAGATCATGAGATCATTGATTTAAAAAAATATAGTTTAGAAAAACAAAAATGGATTTCTCCAAAAACAATTGAAAAAGTAAAATCCCATCTGGATAAAGGAGATCAGGTTTTGTTTTTTTTAAATAGAAGAGGATTTTCTCCTTTTGTATTATGCAAAAAGTGTATCAATGTTTTTTCCTGTCCTAATTGTTCAATAAATCTTGTCTATCACAAAAAAAATAATCAAATGCTCTGTCACTATTGCGGACATAAAACAGGGATGGATAGAAATTGTGTTGATGGAAAAAAATGTGATTTAGCTTTTTCTGGTCCAGGAGTTGAAAAAATATCAGAGGAAGTAGAATCTATTTTCTCAGAATATAAATCAGTAATTTTTTCTAGTGATACAATGAATAAAAAATCATCTATAAAAATTTTGGATGATATAATTGGAAATAAAATTAATATACTTATCGGAACTCAAATGGTTTCTAAAGGATTTCATTTTCCCAATTTAAATTGCGTTGTTGTTTTAGATATTGACTTAACATCCCAAGGACATGATTTACGTGCGGCAGAAAAAAATTTGCAATTATACCACCAACTTTCTGGTAGAGCAGGTAGAGCTGGAAAACCTGCTAAAGTTTATTTTCAAACTTATAATATGAACTCAGATGTAATTTCTCAAATTACTGATGAAGATCCATTTTTATTTTTAGATAAAGAATTAATCCTAAGAAAAAACTACTCACTGCCACCATTTGAAAGATTTATAGGTATAATAATTACATCACCAGACGAGGATAAATTAAAAAAAGAGTCATTTGTAATACAAGAAAAATTAAACAAAAATTTAAATTGTAAAGTTCTTGGACCTGTAGAGGCTCCAATATTTAAAATTAACAAGAATTATAGAAACAGAATTTTAATAAGATCTAAAAAGGAAATGAATATTCAAAAAAAATTGTCTGAAATTCTAAAGATCCATAAGTCTACAAGTGGAATAAAACTAATAGTTGATGTTGACCCAATTAGCTTCAATTAGCCCTATAAAATAAACCTTTTTTTAGATTCTGTAACTTGAACAGAATAATTTCGTATGGTATTTAATCGGCAATTTTAAATAATTCTTAAGAAAATAAGGAATACATTGACTGATCAAAAAGTAACATTTGCAAGCACAAATAGTTATTCACAAGCATTATATGAGCTTGGAAATGAAGCTGGCTCATTAAGTGAGATAGAGAACCAAGCTTTAGCTATCCTTGAATTAGTTTCAGAAAATGAAGAAGTTAAAAGCTTTATAAAAAATCCAACAAATAAAATTGAACAACAAGCAGCTGCCTTTGATTTAATTTCAGACAAATTAAATTTAAATAAGTTATTAAAAACATTTTTAAATTTTGTAATTACAAAAAGACGTCTCTTTTATATAGAGAAGATAATTGAGGACTTCATAGATACTTGTTCGAAGAATAGGGGTGAAATAAAAGCAGAACTTTCATCATCTAAAGAATTAAATGAAACAGAAATATTAAAAATAAAAGATGAATTAGCATCTAATTTTGGTGCAAATATAAAATTAAACTATAAATACGATCCAAGTTTAATAGGTGGTTTAATCATAAAAGTTGAAAGTACTATGATTGACACATCTATAAAGAGTAAATTAAAACAACTAGAAACAAAAATGTTAGAGGCATAAATGGAAATAAATCCTTCAGAAGTTACAAAGATATTAAAAGAACAGATAAAAAACTTTGGAGACAAAGCAGAAGTATCAGAGGTTGGACAAGTGCTATCAGTAGGTGATGGTATTGCAAGAATTTACGGATTAAACAATGTTCAAGCTGGAGAGATGGTGGAATTTTCTGATGGATCTAAAGGAATGGCTCTAAACTTGGAAAGTGACAACGTTGGTGTTGTAATATTTGGAGATGATAGAGCTGTTAAAGAAGGAGACACAGTAAAAAGAACAGGAGCAATTGTTGATACTCCTGTTGGAAAAGAATTATTGGGAAGAGTTGTTGATGGATTGGGAAATCCTATAGATGGCAAAGGTGCTTTGGATAAAGGCATAAAAAGAAGCAGAGTAGAGATTAAGGCACCAGGAATCATTCCAAGAAAATCAGTAAGTGAACCAATGCAAACAGGTTTGAAATCAATTGACAGTCTAGTTCCTATTGGAAGAGGTCAAAGAGAATTAATTATTGGAGATAGACAAACTGGAAAAACAGCAGTTGCGATTGACGCAATTATTAATCAAAAAAAAATAAACGAGTCAGGTGATGAAAAACAAAAATTATATTGTGTATACGTTGCAATAGGTCAGAAAAGATCAACAGTAAGACAAATAGAAAAAACGTTACAAGAAGCTGGTGCAATGGAGTATACCACAATTGTTGCTGCAACTGCATCAGATGCTGCACCTCTTCAATTTTTAGCGCCATATACTGGATGTGCAATGGGGGAATATTTTAGAGATAATGGAATGCACGCGCTTATAATCTATGATGACCTTTCAAAACAAGCAGTTGCATATAGACAAATGTCACTCTTGCTAAGAAGACCACCAGGAAGGGAAGCTTATCCAGGAGATGTATTTTATCTTCATAGTAGATTGCTTGAAAGAGCTGCAAAATTGAGCGATGAACATGGCGGTGGATCACTTACAGCACTTCCAATTATTGAGACTCAAGGAGGTGACGTTTCTGCTTTTATTCCAACAAACGTAATTTCAATTACTGATGGTCAGATATTCTTAGAAACTGAACTTTTTAACCAAGGAATAAGACCTGCTATTAACGTCGGTTTATCAGTATCTAGAGTTGGTTCTTCAGCACAAACTAAAGCAATGAAAAAAGTTTCAGGTTCAATGAAACTTGAGCTAGCCCAATACAGAGAGATGGCTGCATTTGCTCAGTTTGGCTCAGATTTAGATGCATCTACTCAGAAACTGTTAAATAGAGGTTCAAAATTAACAGAACTTCTCAAACAAAGACAATATTCACCAATGACAGTTGCTGAACAGGTGATTTCAGTATTTTGCGGTGTAAAAGGTCATTTAGACGATATTGAGTTAAAAGATATAGCAAATTTTGAGTCTAAAATTGTCGAAAAATGTAAATCAGAAAAACCAGAAATAATTAATTCAATCAATGCCTCTGGAAAATTAGAGGAAGATAGTGAAAAAGCACTTACTGAATTGATTGTTGAACTTAAAAAAAACTTAAATTAATAAAATATGGCAAGTTTAGACGATTTAAAAAAAAGAATATCTAGCGTTAAATCTACGCAAAAAATTACTAAGGCTATGAAAATGGTTGCTGCTGCAAAACTTAGAAGAGCCCAAGAAAGTGCAGAAAGAGGAAGGCCTTATTCTGAAAAAATGAATAATATAATTCTTAATCTTTCTAATGGTTTGTCAGATAAAGAAAATGCTCCAAAACTACTAACTGGCACAGGTGAAGATAAGGTTCATTTATGTGTTGTAATGACCGCAGATAGAGGTCTTTGTGGTGGATTTAATTCAAATATAATTAAAAAAGCAAAGGTATATTTTAAAAAATTGTCTGATAGTGGAAAAACATTAAAGATTATTACTGTAGGCTCAAAAGGTCATGATCAACTTAAAAGAGTTTATAAAGATAAAATAATTGAAAATATTTCATTTAAAGACTCAAAAAATGCAAACTATTTTGATGCCAATAAAATTGGAAATATCATCATTGAAAAATTTGAAAATAAAGAATTTGATGTATGTACTATTTTTTATAACCAGTTTAAAAATGTAATAACTCAAATACCTCAAGAACAACAAATAATCCCTTTAAAAATGACTGAAGACGAAACAAAAAAATCAGAGGAGAGCTATGAGTTTGAACCTGATGAAGACGAAATTCTAGGAAATTTATTACCCAAAAATATTTCGACTCAGATTTTTAAAGCGATGTTAGAAAACTCAGCTAGCGAGCAAGGTTCAAGGATGAGTGCAATGGATAACGCAACGAGAAACGCAGGTGAGATGGTTGACAAATTGACTATTGAATATAATAGAAGTCGTCAAGCAGCAATTACAAAAGAATTAATTGAAATCATATCAGGAGCAGAAAGTTTATAATTATGAGAAAAGGAAAAATAACACAAATTATTGGAGCGGTAGTAGATGTAAAATTTGATGGAGAGCTACCAGAAATTTTAACTGCATTAGAGTGTAATAACAGTGGGAATAGGCTTGTTTTAGAAGTTGCTCAGCACTTGGGAGAATCCAGTGTAAGAACAATTGCAATGGATGCAACGGAAGGTCTAAAAAGAGGTGATGAAGTTGTTGATACAGGTGCTCCAATAAAAGTTCCTGTGGGACCCGAAACACTTGGTAGAATTATAAATGTTATTGGTGAACCAATTGACGAAAAAGGTGATGTAAAGTCATCTGAAAAATGGCCAATTCATAGAGCAGCTCCAGAATTTAATGATCAGTCAACTGAGACAGAAGTTCTCGTAACTGGAATTAAAGTTATCGATCTTTTAGCTCCTTATGCTAAAGGAGGAAAAATAGGATTATTTGGAGGAGCAGGAGTAGGTAAAACAGTTCTTATCATGGAATTAATTAATAACGTTGCAAAAGCACATGGTGGCTTCTCAGTATTTGCAGGAGTAGGAGAAAGAACTAGAGAAGGTAATGACCTTTATCATGAAATGATAGAGTCAGGAGTAATTAAACCAAATGAAGCTGGATCGAAAGCCGCATTAGTTTATGGACAAATGAACGAACCTCCTGGAGCGAGAGCAAGAGTTGCCTTAACAGGATTAACTGTTGCAGAGTATTTTAGAGATCAAGAAGGTCAAGACGTACTTTTTTTTGTAGACAATATCTTTAGATTTACTCAAGCTGGCTCAGAAGTATCAGCACTTTTAGGAAGAATTCCTTCAGCAGTTGGGTATCAACCAACACTTGCTACTGATATGGGTAACTTACAAGAGCGAATCACGACTACAAACAAAGGTTCAATTACCTCAGTGCAAGCCATATATGTTCCTGCAGACGATTTAACAGACCCAGCACCAGCAACATCATTTGCACACTTAGATGCAACGACTGTACTATCTAGGCAAATTGCTGAGATTGGAATTTATCCTGCTGTAGATCCTTTAGACTCAACCTCAAGAATTTTAGATCCAAGAATAGTTGGAGATGAGCATTATAGAGTAGCGAGAGAAGTACAAAAAGTTTTACAAACGTACAAATCATTACAAGATATTATTGCGATTTTAGGTATGGATGAATTATCTGAAGAAGATAAGTTAACAGTTGCGAGAGCTAGAAAAATTCAAAGATTTTTATCTCAACCATTCTTTGTAGCTGAAGTATTTACTGGCTCACCTGGAAAATTAGTAGATTTAGAATCTACCATCAAAGGATTTGATGCGATTTGTAAAGGTGAATATGATCATTTACCAGAAGCTGCTTTTTATATGGTTGGAACAATTGAAGAGGCAGTAGAAAAAGCTGAAAAAATGGCAAAAGAAGCTGCTGCGTAATGAGTGAACAGTTTAATTTAGAAATTGTTAGTCCTGAAAAATCTTTTCTAAAAAAAGATAATGTTACAGAAGTAATTGTACCAGCATTTGAAGGTGAAATGGGAATTTTGAAAGACCATATTTCAATTATTTCATTTTTAAAACCTGGTATTATAAAAATTATCTCAAGTAATGAAGAAAATAGCTATTATGTAGATGATGGAATAGTAGAATTTAAAAATAATACTCTTTCTATTTTAACTAGCAATATTTTTGATATTAAAAATTCTGATAAATCTAAAATTCAAGATATGATTAAGCAAGCAGAAAAGGATCTTGTCGGGGAAAAACTTGATGACCAAAAAAGATTTATTATTTCGCAGAAAGTTGAAGTATTAAAATCTTTAAGTATAAATTAGTTGATTTAATTCTTTTTTAATTTTTTCATACACATGAAGCTTAAACTCAACTACTTTATCTGTAATATTTTCATGATTGATCCATTTCCATTCCAAGAATTCAGGTTTTTTAGTCTTTAGATTGATTTCGTTGTCTTCACCTAAAAATCTCATAATGTACCATTTTTGGGTTTGTCCTTTAAATCTTCCTCTCCAAATAATACCCAGTAGATTATCTGGTAAATTGTATGTTGTTTCATCTTTAACTTCTTGAATTAGTTTTACAGTTTTTATGCTTGTCTCTTCATTTAATTCTCTATAAGCAGCCTCTAAAGGACTCTCCCCTTCATCTATACCGCCTTGTGGCATTTGCCAAAAGTCATTTGGATTATCGATTCTTTTAGCAACAAATATTTGATTTTTTTTATTCAATAATGCCACTCCAACACCTTTCCTAAGTGGTAAACTATTAAATTTCTTATCCATTAAGCAATTTCAGTGCAAACTCTAATTGATTGTCAGTGTCAGTATCAATTCTAAATTCATCTGAACTTTCAGTTACAAAGATATCTGGACTAACTCCAACTTCAGAAATCGAATCTCCTGATGGAAGATAATATTTTGAAACTGTTAATCTAATAGCCCCATTATTTCTTAGAGGTATTATTGATTGGACTGATCCTTTACCATAAGAGCTTTCTCCTAGAATTATTGCTCTTTTGTGATCTTTTAAAGCACCCGCAACTATTTCAGAAGCTGATGCAGACCCATAATTTATTAGGACTAACAAAGTATCTCCACTAATTAAGTCACCCTTTTTTGCGAACCATTTTCTGTTATCTGTTTTTTTTTTACTTTTTGTGGAAACTATTTCACCATTATCTAAAAAAAAGTCTGTAATTCTAATTGCTTGATTTAATAATCCTCCAGGATTATTTCGTAAATCTAAAATATATTTATTTATTTTTTTATTTTTTTTGAAATCTTTAACAATATCTTCAAGTTGATCTGAGCTGTTATCGTTAAAAGATGTTAATCTTACATATCCTATATTATTGTCCAGTACTTTTGATTTAACTGATTTAATTTCAATAATTTCACGAATAATATTAAAAGTTAGAGCCTTTCTAACGCCAATTCTTCTTACTGTAATTTCAATTTCACTACCGACTGGACCTCTCATTAAATCAACAGCTTCGGATAAAGTTTTTCCTTGTACTTGTATGCCATCAATTTTAACAATATAGTCTCCAGCCTTGACTCCAACTGCTTCTGCGGGAGAGCCATCTATCGGAGAAATTACTTTTACCACTCCTGCTTCCATACCTACCTCAATACCCAATCCACCAAACTCGCCTTTAGTTTCTGTTTGCATTTCTTTAAGCATTTCAGGAGACATATATGAGGAATATGGATCTAATGATTGCAATACACCGTTGATTGCAGCATCCATCGCATCACTTTGATTTACATCTTCTACATATTCCTTATTTATTTTTTCCAAAACCTCACTGAATAAATCAATTTTTTTATAAATATCTGTATCGTTTGCTAGTAAGATTTTACAGTTAAATAAAGTAAATATTAAAAAAAAAATTATAGATGACATTTTTTTCATATTATTACTCTTTCTTTTGGAATCAGTTCAGACCACATTTTTTCGAGCTCATAAAATTTTCTTTTTTCAGGATTAAAGATGTGTATAACCAAGTCTATACCATCTACTAACTTCCAATCGGAAGAATCTTTTCCTTCAATTTTACAATTAGTAATACCATTATTTTTTAGCTCCTCATAAACTTGTTCTGATAGAGCCTGGATATGTCTAGACGAAGTTCCACTAGCAATTATCATATAGTCGGCAATCGAAGATTTACCTTCAAGGTCTATAGAAACGATATCAAGAGCTTTATTGGAGTCTAATTTTTTGATTATTTTATCTTTTAAATCTAAAGATTTATCCATTAATTACAAACACAGTATCAAATTTTTCTTAATTGAGAAGATGAAATATTCACTTTTTTAGAATTAATAAATTTAAGTTTTTGATTATCTATTTGTTTAAAAGCTAATGATTTCAAAGCTTTAGATTTGTAAGGATATCTATCAAACACAAGTATATTGCACTTTTTAGAAATATTTCTCCAATTCTTCCATTTATGAAAAGTTATTAAATTATCAGCGCCTATAATTAAATATAATTCTGTATTTTTAAATTTTTTTTTTAAATAATTCAAAAGATCATATGTTTTATTTGATTTGGTAAACTTCTCAAAATAATTAACCTTAATAAATTTATATTTTTTGGTAAATCTTTTAGAGGCTTTAATTCTTTGCTGAAGTTTAGTATTACTTATTTCTTTAAATGGATTTTTCTTGGTTATTGCCCAAATTATCTTTACTAAATTGAATTTTTTTTTTGCTTGTTTTGATATTTCTAAATGACCTAAGTGACAAGGATCAAAAGTCCCACCTAGAATTCCAATTCTTTTTATGTTCTTAATCAATTTATTTTCTTATTTGACCTTTACCATAAACTTCGTATTTATAACTTACAAGCTGGCCTAAGCCCACAGGTCCTCTTGGAGGTAAGTTATTTGTTGATATACCGACTTCCGCTCCGAAGCCAAACTCTCCGCCATCTGCAAATTGAGTTGAAGAATTATGAATTCCTATTGAACTTTTGATATTTTTTAAAAAATAATCCGCCGCTTTTTTATCATCTGTAATGATAGCGTCAGTATGCATTGTTCCAAATAGATTAATATGTTTAACAGCTTCATCTAAGTTTCTTACTACTTTTGCAGAAATATTTGATGATAAGTATTCCGTAGACCAACTTTTATTATTTGCTAAATTAGATTTGCCATCAAATAATTTTTTTATAGTTTTATCTGCAAAAATATTACATCCTTTTTTTTGTAAATTTTTTAAAACAGGATTAATAAATTTTTTAGCAATACTTTGGTGAAATAAAACTGTTTCCGTTGCTCCACATATACTTGTATTTCTCATTTTTGCATTTTCTAAAATCTTTATTGCCATTTTCAATTTTGCTTTTTTATCTATAAAGGTATGACAAATTCCTTCCAAGTGTCCTATGTATGGGACCGTAGATAATTCATCTACTTTTTTAACTAATGATTTACCACCTCTTGGAACTATTAAATCAATATAACCTTTCATTTTGGAAAGTAATTTATCTACTATTTTTCTATTTTTTGAGTTAATGAATTGTACGTAATTTTGATCAACTCCACAATTTTTTAAAGATAATCTAAATAAATTTGAAATAATTTTATTGGTATTAAACGCTTCTGATCCACCTCTTAAAATAACTGCATTTCCTGATTTAAAACATAGACTAGCAATATCTGAAGTTACATTTGGTCTACTCTCATAAATTACAGCTATTACCCCAATTGGAACTGTAACTTTTTTTAAAATTAACCCATTTGGCCTTTTCCATTTTTCGAGAATCTTATTAGTAGGGTCTTTTATTCTAATAATTTGATTTATTGATTTAATAATATTATTTATTTTTTTTTCATCTATCTCTAGTCTTTTAATCAAATTCTCTTTTAATTTTTTTTTCTTAGCGAATTTTATATCTTTATGATTTTCTTTTATAATTTTTTTTTTATTTTTTTTTAATAAGCTTGAAAATTTTATTAATACTCTATTTTTTTTGGTTGTATTAACTTTGCTATCAAAAGCTGTTCTAGAGTTTTTTGTAATTTTTTTAAGATTTAATGTCATATTACACTTCCACCATATCATCTTTATGAATAACTTCAGATTTAGATATATATCCTAAAATTTCACTTATTTTGCTAGAGTGATGACCTTTTATTCTTAGAATTTCATCAGAGTTAAATGAACTTAGTCCTCTTGCATGCTCATTCATATGCTTATCTAAAATTTTAACATGGTCTCCCTTATTAAATTTTCCATTTATACTTTTAATTCCTGCTGCAAGAAGACTTTTCCCTTTTTTTAAAGCTTGGACAGCCCCCTCATCAATAATTAACTCTCCTTTCGGAGAAATTGAACTAATTATCCATTTCTTTCTGGCATCTAATTTTGAAACTTTCGGCAAAAACCAAGTACAGTTATTATTTTTTATTATATTTTTTATAGGTCTATTTATTAAACCATTTGCAATAGACATGTAACAACCAGATATTTGACAGATTTTTGCAGCTTCAATTTTTGTTTTCATTCCACCAGTACCATGTTCACTTATACTTTTGGAAATATAGTTTTCTATATTATTATTTATTTCTTTAACATTGTTTATAAGTTTTGCGTTTTTATTTAATTTTGGATTCTTGTCAAATAAACCATCTACATCTGATAGCAATATTAAACAGTCCGAGCCAGAAATTTGGGCAACACGGGAAGCTAATCTGTCATTGTCCCCATATTTTATTTCAGAGGTGGCGATACTATCGTTTTCGTTTACTAAAGGAATGAATCCAAGATTAAATAGATTATCAAATGTTCGTTTTGCATTTATTGCTCTTCTTCTTATTTCAGTGTCCTCTAATGTTAAAAGAATTTGAGAAAGGTTTAACTTTGATTTTTTAAATATCTCATTAAAAAGGTTCATAAGTTCAATTTGACCGATAGATGCAACAGCTTGACTCTTATCAAGTTTTAAATTTTTTTTACTAATATCGAGTTTTTTACAACCTAAGGCTATAGCACCTGAGCTAACTATAATTACTCTTTTTTTATTTTTAATTAAGTCTTTTATATCTTTTGCAAAATCTAATAACCATTTTTTTCTTATATTTTTCTTATCATCAATTAATAAAGAGGAGCCTATTTTTATAACTATTTGTTTCGAATTATTTAAATACATATCCCAATAAACTTGATTTAATTTTTGAAATTAGCTTTTTATCTGTATTAGATAAAATACTAACCTTTTTCTTTATTTTTCCTTCGAAAAATTTTATTTTTTCTTTTAAATCATTTTTCTCAATTAAATCTACTTTATTAAATACAACAATCTCTGTTTTTTTAACTAAATCATTACTGTATTTTTTTAATTCTTTTCTTATTTGCTTATAAGATTTGATCAAGTCTTCTTCAGTCACATCAATCATATGTAATAAAATTTTACATCTTTCGATATGTTTAAGAAATTTAATTCCTAAGCCAACACCTTCATGTGCCCCTTCAATTAATCCGGGAATATCTGCTAAAGTTATTTCTTTATCGTCATAAACAGCTACTCCTAAATTTGGATTAAGGGTTGTAAATTTATAGTTCGCAATCTTTGGATTTGCACTTGTTATAGCAGAGAGAAGTGTTGACTTACCTGCATTCGGTAAGCCAATTATTCCTATATCTGCAATTGTTTTCAATTGTAACCAAATCCAAAATTCTTCACCTTTTGTACCTTTCGTAAATTTTCTTGGAGCTCTATTTGTTGAAGATTTAAATCTTGTGTTTCCTAGACCACCTTTGCCACCTATCGCAGCAACATACTCCTCATGTTCTTTTTTAAAATCAAATATAAGTGTTTTATTATCTTCTTCGAAAACTTGTGTTCCTATAGGAACTTTTAAAATTAGATCTTCTCCACCACGTCCAGTCCGATTTTGGCCTTTTCCATCCTCACCTCTTTTTGCTTTGAAATGTTGTTGATATCTATAATCAATAAGAGTATTTAAATTTCTTTCTGATTTAAATATAACAGAACCACCCTTGCCACCATCTCCTCCATCAGGCCCTCCAAATTCTATAAACTTTTCTCTTCTAAAACTTGGAGATCCAGAGCCTCCGTTACCTGCTTTAATAAATATCTTTACCTGGTCTAGGAATTTCATAATACAACCTTTTTACTTAATTTGTTGTAGGTAAATTAATTGGGTTTTACAGATACGAAGGTTCTGTCTGATTTAGATTTTTTAAACTCAACTTTTCCTTTTATTAAAGAGAAAATCGAATGATCTTTGCCCATTCCTACATGCTCTCCAGGAAAAATTTTAGTTCCTCTTTGTCTTACAATAATGTTTCCAGGGTTCACAAGCTGGCCTCCATATTTTTTTACTCCTAGTCGTCTACCAGCACTATCTCTACCATTACGTGACGATCCACCTGCTTTTTTTGTTGCCATAATTTACTTTGTTTTTGCTTTCTCTTTAGATGCTTCAGCAAAAATACCACCATCTTTATTAAATATTTTGTTAATTTTAATTAATGAGTATTGTTGTCTATGACCGTTTTTTCTTCTTGAATTTTGTCTTCTTCGTTTTTTAAAAACAAGAACTGTTCTATTTTTTCCATTTTTAACAAGTTGAGCCTCTACCTTAGCTCCTTTGATAAAAGGTGCACCAACTTCAAGACTATTGTCATCTCCATAAGCTAAAACATCGTTGAACTCAATTTTATCTTTACCATGCTTTAATCTTTCGATTTTAAGAATATCGCTAGCTTGAACTTTATATTGTTTTCCACCTGTTTGAATTACTGCAAAAGTCATAATTAATTTTTTTAGCAATATAGATCGAGAACTTACTTAGTCAAGTTATATAACTTAAAAATTATCCTTTAATTCCCTCAATTTTGTAAAGGTTTCGATTGCATCCCCAGAATTTATACCTAATTGATTTTGAATCTCTGTATTATCTGACCTTAAAAAAATATTACATTCAAGCTCTTCCCCAAGTGTTGAGGGAATTGTTGGTTCACCATTTTTAATTTTTTCTGATATTTTTTTAATTTTATTTATTAGTTTTAAGTTTTTCTTATCAATACTTAAACAAAAATCTGAATTATTTTTAGTATATTCATGACCACAATATATTTTAGTATTTCTTGGGAATTTTTTTAATTTATTTAATGAATTAAACATTTGATTATAAGTCCCCTCAAATATCCTTCCACAACCCAAAGAGAACAACGTATCTCCTGTAAAAAGTGCATTTATCTCTTTTACATAAATCGATATATGTCCTGAAGTATGCCCAGGGATATGCATTATCTCACAGTTGAATAATTCATTTTTCCATTTTTGATTATTTTTCAATTTAATATCAATATTTGGTATCCTATATTCATCCTTTTCGTAACCTGCAATTTTACAATTGTATTTTTTTTTTAATTTTGAATTCCCACCCACATGATCAAAGTGATGATGCGTATTTAAAATATAATTTAGTTTTAAATTATTTTTTTTAATTTCATTTATTATAGGATCGGCTTCACTCGGATCTATTACAGCTGCAATTAGTGTATTTTCATTATAAATAATATAAGAATAATTATCGGATAGACACTTAAGTATTATAACTTTCATTTATTTCTCAATTAAAAAAATTCCTAAATCAGAAAAAAAATTTCTTGTACTTAGATTATTTTTTGAAATGTTTAAAACTCTTTCTTTGCTTAAAGCCAGTGATTTAATGAAGTTAATATTTTTGTTGTCGCAAAAATTAGAGAAGTCTTTAATTGTACACATATGTAAATTTGGTGTATTATACCACTTATGGGGCAATGTTTCTGTAATGGGCATAGTTCCTTTAAAAAGAAGATTTAATCTTACTCTCCAATGACCAAAATTTGGTATAGTAACAATTGCCTTTTTACCAACTCTTAATAACTCATCTAAAACTTTTTCTGGATTAAGAAAAGCTTGTAATGTTTGACTTAGAATTACAAAATCAAATGATGAATCTGGAAATTGAAATAAATCTTTCTCGGCATCTCCTTCTATTACAATTAAACCTTTGGATATACACTTTTGAACATTGGTTTTTGAAATTTCTATACCCCTAATATTATTGCTGATGTTATTTAAAATGAAACTCATTAATTCTCCATCCCCACAACCAACATCCAGAATCCTAGAATTTTTTTCTATCAAATCTGCAATTATTCTAAATTCCTTTTTCATTTAATCTTTCATATGATTTATTTAAAAAATTTCCTAAAGCTTGTAGAAAATCTGAAACATTCAATAAAAATGAGTCATGACCTTTATCTGAGTCAATTTCAACATAACCAACATCCGCCCCAATTGAATTTAGTGCTATTACTATTTCTTTATTTTCAGAAGATGGATAAAGCCAATCTGAAGTAAACGAAATTATGAAAAATTTTGTTTTACTTTTTTCAAAAGCTTTAGAAAGATTTCCACCAAATTTTTTATTCAAGTCAAAATAATCCATGGCTCTTGTAATATATAAATAACTATTTGCATCAAATCTATCTACAAAAACTGAACCCTGATGTCTTAAATAACTCTCAATTTGAAAATCAGCATCAAAACTAAATTTTAAATCATCTCTTTCTTGTAACTTCCTTCCAAATTTTTCCTGTAATGCATTTTTAGACAAATACGTAATATGTGCAGCCATTCTTGCAACCGATAAACCTTTATCCGGGGAAGAATTGGTTTCCTCATATTTTCCATTTTTCCAATTAGCATCAGCCATAATAGCTTGTCTTCCAAGCTCATTAAGTCCAATATTCTGTGCAGAGTGATTAGAAGTACAGGCTATAGGCACAGCAGTTTGTGCAGCATCAGGATAATTGGCAACAAATTGTAAGACTTGCATTCCACCCATAGATCCGCCGGTTACGCAAAATAATTTTTCAATTTCAAAATGTTTAAGTAAAAAATATTGAGCATTTACCATATCATTAATAGTAATAACTGGAAAATCATTCCCATATGATTTTCCAGTTTTTGGGTTTAGACTGCTTGGGCCGAATGATCCCATACAACCGCCCAAAACATTAGCACAAATTACAAAATACTTATTTGTATCAATTGCCTTTCCGCTACCTACTGCATATTTCCACCAACCATCCTTTTTGGTTATTGGATTTATATTTGATACAAATTGATCACCAGTTAAAGCATGAAAAACTAAAATAGCGTTATCTTTTTTTGAGTTTAATTTACCATAAGTTTCGTAAGCGATTGGAAAATCAGAAATAGTCTGACCACAGTCAAGCTTAAGCTGTTCTTTTACAATTAATTTTTTTATATTATCAAATTTACTCATATTTGTTTGATTTATGAATTGTGAGGAAAAAAACTATTTTAGCGGTTTTTTTATGGCGCTCGCAATTCAGATAAATCAGCGCTCAAAATTACTACTAAATACAAATTTATATGTCAAACATAAAAATATATTCCTGTTAAATATTTATTTTTTTAATATAAGCTTTAAAAATGAGCGTTCCAAAATTTAAAAATATAAATATTAAAGCTTATAAACCTGGCAAATCCAGAATAGATAAGAAAAAAAAGTATATAAAATTGTCAGCAAACGAATCTTCTTTAGGAGTAAGCGCAAGTGTTAAAAAAATTTTTAATAATAAAAATTTAATTATAAACAGATATCCAGATAGCAAATCAAAAATCTTGAGAAAGGCAATTTCTAAAGAAACTAAATGTGATTTTGATAAAATAATTTGCGGCGCTGGATCAGATGAAATTATACAGATGATTTGTCAACTCTATTTAAACAAAAATGATGAAGTTATTTTACCGGAGTACAGCTTTTTAATGTACAGAATTTATTCAAAAATTGTTGGCGCAAAAATTTTATTTTCTAAAGAAATAAATTATAAAGTATCAGTAGAAAATATTCTTAAGAAAGTAACTAAAAAAACAAAAATAGTATTCATCGCAAACCCAAATAATCCAACAGGTACTTATTTGAATAAATCTGAATTATTGTTTTTAAGAAAAAAATTAAATAAAAATATTCTTTTAGTAATTGATGATGCTTATCATGAATATAATATAAAAGCAGATTATATATCGGGTTTAGATTTATTCAAGAGATCAAAAAATGTATTTATTCTTAGAACATTTTCTAAGCTTTATGGACTGGCATCTTTAAGGATTGGCTGGGGATATGGGGATAGAAAAATTATAAATGCTTTATACAAGATTAAACCACCTTTTAATGTAAATTTTTTGGCAGAACTCTGCGCAACCGAAGCTATTTCTGATAAAAAATTCGTAAAAAAATCTATTAAACATAACGTCATTTGGGGAAAAAAGATCAAAAAATTATTCTTAAAGTATAATGTTACTTCAAATGAAGTTGTAAGTAATTTTTTATTATTAAATTTTAACAAATGTAAAATTTCATCCAAATTATTTATGAAACAACTTTTAAATAACCAAGTTATTGCGAGAACTATGGAGGAGTATAAAATAAAAAATTGCCTAAGATTAAGTATTGGAAATTCATCAGAAAACAAGTATCTACTTAAAGTTGTAAAAAAAATATTTAAAAATGTTTAAAAATATTCTAATCATCGGATGCGGTATGATTGGGTCTTCTATTCTTAGAGGGGTCATTAGTCAAAAATTGTGTAAGTCCGTATATGTGTTTGAAAAAAATATTAATTACCAAAAGCAAATAAAAAAAATAAATAAAAAAATAATTTTAATCAAAGAGCTTGACGAAAAAATAAAAGATATAGATTTGTTGGTAATTTCAACACCAATGAGTGAATACAAAAACATAATTAATAATTTAAATAAATATTTGACTAATAAAACCTTAATTACAGATGTTGGTTCAACCAGAGTAAACGTTGCAAAATTAATTAAACAAAAATTATCAAAAAAATTAAATTGGATAATGAGTCACCCTATATCTGGCTCTGAAGCTAGTGGGCCAAAATATGGAAGTAAAAATCTATTTAAAAATAAGTGGTGTATTTTGACAAAAACCAATAAGAACAAATTACTAGAAAAAAAATTATTCAATTTTTGGCAAAAATTAGGTTCTAAAGTTTTATTTATGCACGAAAACGAGCATGATAGAATATTCTCAGTAACAAGTCATTTGCCACACTTGGTTGCATTTAACCTAATAAAAACTGCTCAAGATTTTCAAAAATTACATAAAAAAAATATAATTAAATATAGCGCAGGTGGCTTAAGAGATTTTTCAAGAATAGCGGCATCTAACGAAATAATGTGGAGAGATGTATTTTTTAATAATAGTAAAAATATTTCTAAGATAATAGATTTATTTATTAAAAATTTAGAAAATTTCAAAACAGATATAAATAAAAAAAGAAATTCCTTATTGCTTGAGAAGCTAAAAAAATCAAAACAAGTAAGAGAACAAATATTATTATTAAAACAAGATATAAGTAAACCGGATTTTGGTAGAGAAAATTAAATACTAAATATTTTTTTTACTTTTAATTTTGCTGATTTCTCAATTCTTTTTATTGTTTTTTGTATGGACATTACAACCACTTTTTTCTTTGGTCCATAGGCATGAATTAGATTATTGGAATTAATACATACAGCAACGTGTCCTTTCCAAAAAATTATATCACCTTTTTTAAATTTTTTTTTTATTATAATTCCTTTTTTTTGTTTTATCTGTTCTATTGTATCTCTTGGAAAAAATTTATTGTTATATTTATAATAAACTTGAATAAGTGCAGAACAATCAATACCGTGAAAAGTTTTTCCACCCCATTTATATGGACAATTTATAAATAATTTTAAAATTTTAACAAAGTTTTTATCCCTAAATGAATTTAAACGAACGTCGTTCAATTTTATCCATTGATTTTTTTCAAACATAATAAAATTTTTTTCTTTTTTAATTATTTCTAATTCACTTCCAAAGGGTAGAAATTTATTTGATAATCTTTTCTTTTTTTCATATGGACCAAAATAAATTTGTGATTTAAGAATTTTAATTTTATGAGTTGGTTTAAATACTTTTTTTGTTTTTATTTTTTTACTAATATACCCAATATAGTTATCATAAAGATTCTTTACTTTATAAAAATTTTTATTTTTAGAAAGTATTTTAAATTTTTCACCATATGTTATTTGTGAGCTTACCTTAGAATTATTATTTGGTTTTTCTAATACATCTACGAGCAATGATTTATTAAAGAAATTATTTTGCACCAATTTTTATTTTTTTTCTTATAAACCATAAGCAAACTAATGAGGGTATTACCATTAAAGTTGTTATGATAAAAAATGTACCCCAGTCGCCATTCAACCAATCAACCAAAGCACCCGAAGATGATGCTAGAGTAGTTCTTCCAGCAGTACCAATTGAGGCAAGAAGAGCATATTGTGTTGCAGTGTATGTTCGATCAACTAATAACGATATAAAAGCTACGAATGCGACTGTAGCAAATGCAGCAGATATGTCGTCAGCTATTACAGCTAATGCAAATAACCACTCAGATTTTCCTGACCAAGCAAGTACAGCAAATAAGAGATTTGTTGCTGCCATAAAACCACCTGCCACAAACATTGTTTTAATTGTTCCCGCTCTCATAGCAAAAATTCCACCAAGTAAAGTAAATACTACAGTTGTAATCCAGCCTAATGTTTTGGAGTAAATCGCTATCTCACCCTTTGAAAATCCAACTTCTTTATAAAATACAATTGACATCCTTCCAAGAAATGCCTCTCCAATTTTGAATAAAAACACAAAACCTAAAATACCAACTGCGATCGAAAATCCATTTTTTTTAAAAAAACTTATTATTGGTCCACCAATAGTTCCAGTAATGTATGCAATTAAAGAGGTGAAAGGATTTCTTGATCCAAGTCTACTCTGTATCATTTTATCAGTTTCTTTTTGCTTAATCTGTCTGTCAGTTTTAAGTGGCTCATTTACAAACATTAGAGCGATGTTCATTAAAATTACAACAACACCTAAAACCAAAAATGTGGTCTGCCAATAATCTTCTATGCCTAAATTTTCAAAATATTCTGCTGTAAATAGAGCTATTACACCTCCTAATTTGTATCCAGTCCACCATCCCACTACTGCCATGGCTGCTCCCGCAGCCATTGCTTTTCCTTCATTTACATTAATTTGTTCAATTCTTAATGCATCTACGGTTATATCTTGGGTTGCTGAAGCTATTGCAATAACCAATCCTACACCAATTAATAATGCTAAATTTTGTGTTGGATTGATTAAACTCCAAACAAAAAGACTAATTAAAATTATAATTTGCATTAAAACTATCCATCCTCTTCTATGTCCTAACTTTCTTGTTAAAAATGGAATTTGGATTCTGTCAATTATTGGTGCCCACAAATAATTAAATGCATAAACACCAAATATTAATCCTGCCCATCCAATAGTAGATCTGCTTAATCCTTCTTCTTTTAACCATAGGCTCAAACTACTAGCAATTAATACCCACGGAAATCCGCTTATTGCTCCCAAAAGCAATATTCTTAACATCCTTATATCTTTGTATACTAATATAGATTGGCTCCAGCTTTGTTTTTTTTCTAACATCAATATCTTCTCCAAAATGAAGGAATAAATAATACTATTATAGCAAATAGTTCTAGTCTACCTAAAATCATTCCGAGACTTAAAACCCATTTAGAAAAATCAGGCAATAAAGAAAAGTTTCCATTAGGTCCTATTATTCCCCCTAGACCAGGACCTACGTTCGATATAGCTGTAGCAGCACCTGAAATAGAAGTAATGAAGTCTAATCCACTAATTGACAAAAGTGCAGTAATAAAGAAAAAAATAATTATATATAAAAAGACGAAAGATATTATTGATGAAATAAACTTTTCATTCAATACACTATCCCCATATTTTAATACAAATACTCCTCGAGGATAAATATACTTTTTCAATTGCATTACAAAAAACTTATAAAGAATATGAATTCTAAATATTTTCAATCCACAAGCAGTTGAACCTGCACAACCTCCTATAAACATTAATACTAAGAAAAAAATAATTGGAAATCCCCCCCAATCACTATAATTGGCAGTTACATATCCTGTACCTGTAAGAATAGATACAACATTAAATATAACTTGCCTAAATAAAAAATTGTCTGATTCATAATTTTTGAATACTAAAAAAATGAAAATTATAACTACTGAAATAATAATAGTTTTAATAAAAAAATTAATTTGAGCATCTTGGTAAAATATCTTTTTATCTCCATTAAGATATTTTATATAAGCAATGAATGGAATGCTACCAAGTATAATAAAAATTATGGCATTAATTTCAATTAAGGCACTATTAAAATAACCAATAGACTCATTATAATTTGAAAATCCACCGGTTGCTATTGTTGTCATAGAATGTGTTAAACTATCGAAATAGTTCATACCAAATAACTTATAAAATACAGCACAAGTAAATGTTAATAATGAATAAATGATAATTAGTCTTAAAGAAACTTCTTTAGATTTAGGTAATATTTTTTCTGCGTTATCATTTGAAGAAATTTTAAATAATTGCATTCCTCCAATATTCATAATTGGCATTAACGTAATTGCCATAAGTATTATCCCTATTCCCCCAAGCCACTGAAGTATTGCTCTCCATAAGAGAATCGCTTTTGGAGCATTATCAATATCAGTAAGAATAGTTGATCCAGTTGTAGTAATTCCAGACATACTCTCAAAAAATGCATCTGTAAAACTTAAACTTAGTTTTGAAAAAATAAATGGTAATGAACCAAATACTGCAATCGACAACCATGATAGGGCAGTTAAAATAAATGCTTGAGGTAAATCAATATTTCTGTCGTGATCTAAATTAGATAAGAAGAACAATACTCCAAAAACTATCGTAATAATTGATGCAGATACAAAACCCGAATCTAGCTCACTATATATTAGCTGAATTATTAAGGGTATTAACATAAATACCCCTAAAACAATCTGAAGAATACCAAGTGTATAAAAAACAGTTTTATAATTGTACATTTTGCATGGACATTATTTTATGGTAAATAAATTTCAACATTTTAACAATCAATAAAACTGTTAAAATATCTAGAAAAACATGAAACCATCTATAGATAAAACTATAATTGATAAAACAAATGCTTGGCCATTCGTAGAAGCTAAAAAGATTCTTAAAGAAAGAAAAGAATATATAGACAAAAAAAATAAAATTGTTTTACAAACAGGTTATGGACCGAGCGGCTTGCCTCACATAGGTACTTTCGGAGAAGTAGCTAGAACATCAATGATTGTTAACGCACTTAATCAATTAACTGAAATTCCTAAAGAGATAATAACTTTTTCAGATGATATGGATGGGTTAAGAAAAGTTCCAGATAATGTTCCAAATAGAGATCTACTTGAAAAAAATTTAAATAAACCACTTACATCAGTTCCAGATCCATTTAATAAGTTCAGAAGCTTTGGTGAACATAATAACGAAATGTTAAAAAATTTTCTTAATCAATTTGGATTTAAGTATACATTTAAAAGTTCTACTGATCTTTATTCCTCTGGAAAGTTTAACGATACTCTAAAATTAATTCTTCAAAATTATCAAGGAATAATGGATATTATTATTCCAACACTTGGAAAAGTTAGACAAAAAACATATTCACCATTTTTGCCAGTTTGTCCAGACACTGGTAAAGTTTTAGAAATACCAGTAATTGAAATTGATCAAAATAATTCAAAAATTATTTTTGATAATAATGGTTCAAAATTGGAAAAAAGTGTTCTAAATGGAGAATGTAAACTTCAATGGAAAGTAGATTGGGCTATGAGATGGTATGCATTAGATGTAGATTTTGAAATGTATGGTAAAGATCTAATTGAGAGTGCAATACTATCAACCAAAATAATAAATTTACTAGGAAAAAAAAACCCCTCGGGATTTGCATATGAATTATTTTTAGATGAAAAAGGTGAAAAAATTTCAAAATCAAAAGGTAATGGAATAACAATCAATCAATGGCTAGAGTTTGCTTCACCTGAAAGCTTATCTCTTTTTATGTATCAAAATCCAAAAAGAGCTAAAAAACTTTATAAAGAAATTGTCCCAAAAGCTGTTGATGAATATCTAGATTTTATAGATAAATCAAAAAATCAAGAAACAAAACAACTGATTTTAAATCCTGTTTGGCATGTACATAATGGAAAAGTACCAAAAGAGGAAATGATAATGACATTTTCTATGCTTTTAAATCTTGTTGATACAAGTAACGCAAATTCAAAAGATCTACTTTGGAAATTTGTAAAAAAATATAAACCCAATATTAAAGAGGAAAACTTTCCTATTTTTGATAAGTTAGTTGAATACTCCATAAAGTTTTTTAATGAAGTAATAAGAGAAAGAAAAAAATATAAAAAACCAAATGTGGAAGAAAAAAAAGCACTAGAACAATTAATAAATGTTTTAGCAGAGTGTAATGATAAAATGTTACCAGAGGAAATACAGACAAAAATTTATTCTGTTGGAAAAGAGAATGGATATAAAGACAATTTAAGAGATTGGTTTAAATTAATTTATGAGGTTGTATTCGGAGATGAAAACGGACCAAGATTAGGTGTCTTTATAAGTTTTTTTGGTATCCAAGAAACAAAAGAACTTATCTCAGAAAAAATACAAAATGTTTGAAAAAATAAGATCTTTAATATTTAAATTTGACCCTGAAACAGCTCACGAGTTTGCTATTAAAGCATTAAAAACCAAAGTGGTACCAGTGAAGATTAAAAATTATGACAACTTAAAAGTAAAGTTTTTGGATAAAGAAATACCAAATCCCATTGGTATAGCTGCTGGTTTTGATAAAAATGCTGAGGTATATAATTCATTATTTAAGTTGGGATTTGCTTTTGTTGAAGTTGGCACTATCACTCCTGAACCACAATTTGGCAATCCAAAACCAAGAGTGTTTAGACTTGAAGAGGATCAAGCCTTAATTAATAGACTTGGTTTTAATAATGTTGGATCCGAAAAAGCTGCAAGTAATATTCTTAGTGACTCCCCAAAAGGTTTATTAGGAATTAATATTGGTCCCAATAAAGACACAAAAAATAGAGTAGATGATTATTTAAAATGTTTTAATAATTTTAATAATTTATGTGATTATATTACAATAAATATATCATCTCCAAATACTGAAAATTTAAGAAGTTTTCATAATCCTAAAGAATTAGAAGAATTGTTAAATGCAATAAATGAGGAAAAAATTAAAATAAATTCTTGCACAAATATTGCAGTAAAAATTGCACCAGATCTACAACTGAAAGATTTAGATTTTATAGGAAATACCCTTTTAAATAATAATATAAAAATTGTTATAATTTCAAATACATCAGATAAAACTAGAGATAGTTTAAAAAATATCAGCAAATTTGAAAAAGGTGGATTATCTGGCAAGCCAATAGAACAAAAATCAAATTTAATAATAAAAGAATTTTATAAAATTTTTAAAAATAAAATTAAGATAATAGGAGTGGGAGGAGTTGACTCAGGAAAAAGCGCATACGAAAAGTTTATTTCAGGAGCAAGCTATATTCAATTATATACTGGCATGGTTTATCAGGGACCAAATATAGTAAATAAAATTTCTGAAGAATTAAATGCTATTTTAAGTTCAGAAGGGGTTAAAAATATTGATGAAATAGTGGGGTCAAATTAAATATAAACTTGACTGAAATCTATAGCTGAAATATACCTCTCAAAATTATTATGTCTAAAAAATGCGAACTCACGGGAAAAATACCTCTTAAAGGTCATAATGTTAGCCATGCTAACAATAAGACAAAGAGAAGATTTTTGCCAAATTTAAAGAGAGTTAGATTTAAAAGTGAGTCTTTAAATAAGTCACTTAAGTTAACCGTTTCAAATGCGGGAATGAGGACCGTAGATAAAAAAGGAAGTTTTGATCAATTCTTAATTTCAGCAAAACAAAAAAATTTATCTTCACGACTAAAAAAAATTAAAAAAATTCTTTTGGCTAAAACTGCTTAATTTTATATATTTAATTTAGATGAATAAGACAGTTTTGTTTCTATCTATAATTATGGGAGCTGTTGTGTTGGCCTCTAATTACTTAGTTCAGTTTCCAGTTCATTACAATGGATTATCTGAAATACTGACATATGGTGCATTTACTTATCCAATTGCTTTTTTAATTACAGATCTTGCTAATAGATCTTTTGGAAAAGAAGTTGCTAAAAAAGTTGTTTATTTTGGTTTTTTTATCGGAATTTTATTTACACTTTTTTTCTCAACAAATTTTTCAGATCTGATTTCAATAAGAATCGCCATTGGTTCTGGTACAGCGTTTATAGTTTCACAAAGAATAGATGTTTTTGTATTTGACAAACTAAGAAATAATTACTGGTTTATACCACCACTAGCATCTTCAATAAATGGATCAGTAATTGATACGTTTTTGTTCTTCTCAATTGCTTTCTACGCAACCGGCATACCTTGGTTCACACTAGCGCTAGGAGATTTAGCAGTTAAACTAATTATAGCCTTATTAATGCTAGTACCATTCAGATTATTGTTGAAAACTTTTAGGCCGATTTAAATTATTTAAGTAAAAATTTATAAGATAAGATTTTATATACAAGCTTTGCAACTAAAAAGTTATAACTATTAAACCCTTTAATTGGTGCCAATTCATTAACATCTGCACCAACTATTTTTGAATTTTTACAAGCGATTTTTATTATTTCTAAAGCTTCGTCCCAAAATATTCCACCTGGTTCCGGAGTTCCAGTAGCAGGCATAATGCTGGAGTCAAATCCATCAACATCAAATGTAATATAAACATCTTTATTTTTTATTTGTTTTTTAAATTTTTTTAAATCCCATTTTTTTTTATCTTTAGCCCAATAAATACTTATTCTTTTTTTATTTTTTTTTAAAATAGGAATTTCTTCTGCAGATATATTTCTTATTCCAAATGATACTACAGATATATTTTTATAATCTATACATCTTTTTATTGCAGAAGCATGTGAAAATTTTTCACCAGCATAACTTTCTCTTAAATCTGCATGTGCATCAAAGTGTAAAAGTGTAAGTTTTTTATATTTTCTAATAAAGGGTTTGATACAACCAGGTGTGATAGAGTGTTCACCACCAAGAGTAATTGGAAATAGTTTATTATCTAAAATTTTTTGATTTATCTCAGCTATTTGATTAATAGCTTTTTTTATGTTCTTACTAATTTTAAATGGTTTTAATGTCTTAATACCAATTTTTCTAAATGGTTCACATTTCAGTTCCTCATCATATAATTCAACTTGATGTGAAGCTTTTATTATTTCTTTGGGTCCATTTTTAGTACCACCACCATAACTTACAGTTTTTTCTAATCCAAAAGGGATTACAATTGCCTTTTCTTTAAAATTAAATTTATTATCAATTCCCAAAAAACCTTGTTTGTTAGTTAAATAATTCAATCTACTACCCAAAAATTTTCGAAAAGTTCTTTCTTTCTCTGTTTTTCCATTCTGCGTTATGATAAGCATCACTTGCAATTAGTGGAAGAACACTGGTTGCTTCTGCAAAAACCATTTGCTCTTTTGTGACATCTACTTTACCCCAAGAGCTCGCTTCTTTTAGGGTAGAACTGCTACATGCTCCATCTCTTGAATCAGCAACTGTAATTTGAACAGCATATTTATGCATATCGACATTTTTACCCAATAGCTCGGCACATATTACGGTGTCTTGAATAAAATTTTTTGGGACACCACCACCAATCATAAATAGACCTGAGCCTTTTGATCTAATTTTAATTTCTGTTAACTCTCTAAATTCTCTTATTGAGTCTATTGTCATATGTTTATTTGGATTTCTTTCTTGATGCATTACCAAACCAAATCCCGCGCTAGAGTCTGTAAATGCAGGACAAAATATTGGAACGTTATTATCGTATGCAACTTCTATTAAAGAATCTTTTTTCTTTGCATTTTTCTTTAAATACTTTCCCATTTCATGAATAAATTCTCTTGAGGTATAGCTCCTAGGCTCTAAACCATCTGCTATTTCACCTATTATTTTGTCACACATTTGAAGCTCATCTTCGTCAATATAAGTGTCATAAATTCTATCTATATAGTTATCTCTTAGCTCAGTATCATTTTGAAATTGTGAGCCTTGATAATGTTTAAAGCCTAAGGCCTCAAAAAAATCCATATCAATTATAGATGCCCCAGTTGCGACTATTGCATCTACCATATTATATTTAACCATATCTCTATAAATATGCATACATCCAGCCGCTGATGTTGACCCCGCTAAAGTTAAAAAAATTGTACAATCTTTATCTTTTAACATTTCATTGTATATTTTTGCTGCATTTGCTGTTTCTCTTGAGGCAAATGACATTTTTTCCATTGAAGAAATAATCTTTCTAGAGTCGAAAGAAGTTATATCTATATGTTCGACTGGTTTGCTAAGAAATTCCTTTTTACTATTATGACCTGGATTTTTATTATTAGACATTTATGCAACAAGAAACTGACTTTTAGTTTCCTGACTATATAATGACATTATAGGGCTATCTTCAACTTCATAAATTTCGTCAGAGAAAAAACCATTAAATTGTGTTCTAAATGTTAAACCGTACGCACCAAGTTGCCCTAACTCAATATAATCGTTTTCCTTAATATTATTTGGTAACAAGAAAGGGCCTTTCATGTAATCCATACTATCACAAGTCGGTCCATAGAAATCAAATGATGTTAATTTTTTTGAAATAACTCTTCCATTTGTTATCAGTCTTGCCGGAAAAACAATGTTTGGAACTCCAGCATCAAAAAGAGTTCCATAAGTTCCATCGTTTATATAAAGTTTTTGTTTCTTTCTCAGATTAACTCTAACAATTGTTGAACCACTTTCTGCAACTATAGCTCTACCTGGTTCGCATAAAATTTTAGGCATTTTCTCTAATTTGAGTTTTGCTAAACTATTTTTTATCTCTTCAAAATAACTTTCAATAGATTGTGGAACTAAATCAGGATAAATAGTTGGGAATCCTCCACCAACATTAATATAATCAGGAATTATTTTAGTTCGTTTAATAATATTTCCAATTTCAGATATACCTTTAGCATATGATATTGGGTGCATACATTGTGAACCAACATGAAAACTTAAGCCAATTTTTTTTGAATTTGCTTTTGCTAACCTTAATAATCCCATTGCTTCTGATGTAAGAGCTCCAAATTTTTTTGATAAATCTATTTCAGCATGTTCGTTTGAAACAGCTACTCTAACAAATAAATTCAAATCTTTTGCATTATTAGTACTTTCTAAAATTTTGATTAACTCTTCTTTTGTGTCCAATGAAAAATCTTTGACACCATATTTGAAATATGCTTCTTTTATACTTTCTCTACTTTTCACTGTATGCATGTAACTGCAATATAAATTTGGATCTAATTGTTTGATCGTTTTAATTTCTTCTATTGAAGCAACATCAAAATACTTGATTCCACTTTGTATAATTGTTTTTAAAACTTCTTTATTTGGATTTGTCTTTACGGCATAAAGAATTTTACCTGGAAATTTTTCTTGAAAAAATTTAGATGCTGCTTGTATAGATTTTTTTCTTATACAATAAATCGGTTTATCAGGTTGTAGTTGACTAACTAACTCGTCAACCGTTTTAAATTTTTTCATATCTTGCTCCCCAAAAAAAATTTAACAAAAAAAATACGCATATCAGCTATGCGAATTATCAATAACCGACCATTTATGAGATATATTGAGCAATGTAAAGTTAAATCTTCTCTTGAATTTAATTTTATCCACCCCATATAGTTATGCACATGGACGTAGAAATGAAAAAAATAACTGATTTTGACAATAAAAACTTGCTTTTGGTAGACGATGATAATCCATTTAGAGAGAGATTAGCTAGAGCTATGGAGAAAAAAGGTTTTGAAGTTTCACAAGCAGAAAGTGTAAAAAAAGGCATAGAATCAGTAAAACAATCTTGTCCAGGTTTCGCAGTTGTAGATCTGAGACTTGGTGATGGAAATGGACTAGAGGTTGTAAAAGAAATTAAAAAATTAGGCCCCGAAAGTAGAGTTATAATGTTAACAGGGTATGGAAATATTCCTACAGCTGTAGCAGCAGTTAAAGACGGTGCAATTGATTATTTAGCAAAACCTGCGGATGCTGAAGACGTAGAAAAAGCATTATTAGCCGAACCAAATAAAAAAGCATCACCACCTGAAAACCCAATGTCTGCTGACAGAGTAAAATGGGAACATATTCATAGAGTTTTTGAACTGTGCAACAGAAATGTATCCGAAACAGCAAGAAGACTAAAGATGCACAGAAGAACTCTGCAAAGAATTCTATCCAAAAGATCGCCTAAATAATTTTTCTAACTTTTAATAATTTTTCTGTTGATATAGCTAGAATTGCAATTTTGAATATTTCAGCTAATACAAAATTTTTAATACCCCAAACATATGCCACTTCCCAACCAGCCAAATAAGCCAACCAAGGTACACCCGTTAAGTATATTGCAAATATAGCTAATGAAATTAGTGAAAATTTTATAAATATATTTTTATTTAAATTTACGAAACCCGCTATAAACACTGAGGTTATAAATCCAATTAAATAACCACCTGTTGGTCCAACCATATAACTTATCCCTATACCTTTTTCAGGTGTACCTGCAAAAACTGGGAGTCCTATTGCGCCTTCAAATAAATATAAAAAAATGGTAGCTAATCCTAATTTCCATCCTAAGCTTATACCGATCAATACAACTACAAATGTCTGCATAGTCATAGGTACTGGATAAAAAGGAACTTTTATTTTAGCTGAAATAGTTAAAAGCAAAGTTGCGAAAATAACTATTATAATTTTCTTTAAAATATTAAGTGATTCTATTTTTTTTACTAATTCCATACTTAAATAATACAAGGTTTTGAATAATCTTACAAATATATCTTAATAAAGTCTTTGATCCTTAGATATATAGTATAATTATTGTAAACTTATTAATACTTCAATATGTCAAAAATTAAAAAAACAGACCATTATTATTTGATTGACGGCTCTGGCTATATTTTTAGAGCATATTACGCTTTACCTCCTTTAACAAGAAAAAGTGATGGTTTACCTGTTGGCGCGGTAAGTGGTTTTTGCAATATGTTATTTAAATTATTAGAAGATGCTAAATCAGAGGTTAATAAAGAAAGACCAACACACTTTGCAGTAATTTTTGACTCAGCAAGAAAAAATTTTAGAAATGAAATTTATACAGACTATAAAGCAAATAGAGCAGATGCACCAGATGATCTAATCCCTCAATTTGATTACATTAGAAAATCAGTTCTTGCATTTAATTTACCATCAATTGAACAATTAAATTATGAGGCAGATGATTTAATTGCAACTTATGTTGATCAGATTAATAAAATTGGCGCTAAAGCAACAATAGTTTCCTCAGATAAAGATCTTTTGCAGCTTCATGGAAAAAATATAAGAATTTTTGATCCAATGAAAAACAAATTTTTAGGACTTGAAGATATTAAGCAAAAGTTTGGAGTTAAACCTGAAAAAATAATAGATGTTCAATCGCTAGCTGGCGATACAAGTGATAATGTCCCAGGAGTTCCAGGAATTGGAATAAAAACAGCCTCTGAATTAATAAATACATTTGGAACTCTTGAAAATCTTCTGAAAAATGCTCATACAATTAAACAAAATAAACGGAGAGAAACTCTTCAAGAAAATAAAGATAAAGCATTAATTAGTAAAAAACTTGTAACTTTAAAAAAAGATGTTCCAGTGAAAGACAATTTAAATGACTTTATTTTAAAGGATGTAGACAAAGATAAGCTTTATTCATTTTTAAGAGAAATGGAGTTTAATAGATTGTTAAGTTCAGCTATTTCAATTTATGGCGATGTTGGTTTCGAAGACAGTAAAAAGGAAAAAATAAAAAATAAAATCAATGATGATAAAATATCTAAAAATAAATATTTTTTATTTAAAGATGAAAATGAAGTTGAAAATTGGTTAAAAGAAGCAGATGAAGTTGGAGAATTTGCAATTGATACAGAAACAACATCTTTAGATGCTCATCAAGCAGATCTAGTAGGTATTTCTCTTTGTTACAAGCCGGGCCATTCGGGTTATATTCCTTTAAAACATGTATCTGGAAAAAACTTAGATTCAGAAAAAATTTTAAAAATTTTAAAACCTTATTTAGAAGATAAAAGTATCAAAAAAATTGGACAGAATATAAAATTTGATTACATAATTTTCTATAAAAGAGGAATTAAAATTAATTCGTTAGAAGATACAATGCTGATGTCATATGTTTTAGATGCAGGCAGAAATAGACATAATTTAGATATTCTTGCAGAAATTCACCTTCAACACAAAAATATTTCATTTAAAGATGTTGTTGGAACTGGAAAGAAGCAATTAAACTTTAGTGAGGTAGATATAGAAACCGCAAAAGATTATGCAGCCGAAGATACAGATATTACTTTAAGACTTTATAAACTTTTTTATCAAAATTTAAGGTCTGAAAAATTACTTCAAATTTATGAAAATTTTGAAAAACCAATGGTGGAGATTTTAGCTAAAATGGAAATTAATGGCGTTAAAATAGATAAAAATTTTCTAGCAAAACTATCAAGTAGATTTAGTAAAAAAATAGATCATTTAGAAAAAGATATTTTTAAGATAACCAAAACAAAATTTAACATTGGTTCCACTAAACAATTAGGTGAAATATTATACAATCAACTAAAAATCGCTTCACTTAAAAAAACAAAAAAGGGAAGTTTTGCCACTAGTGCTTCAGTTTTAGAGGATTTAGCTTTTAAGGGGCACGAGCTTCCAAAATTAATCTTAGATTGGAGACAACTTACGAAATTAAAAAATACTTACTCAGACTCACTACAGGAGCACCTGAATCCAAACACAAAAAGAATTCATACTTCTTTTTTATTAGCAGCTACCACAACGGGAAGATTAGCATCTAGTGATCCAAACTTACAAAATATTCCTATTAAATCAGAAGATGGCAAAGAAATAAGAAAGTCATTCATAGCTGAAAGAGGATTTTCTCTAATTTCTGCAGATTATAATCAAATAGAAATGAGAATTTTGGCAGAGATAGCAGATGTTAAAGAGTTAAAAAAAGCATTTATAAACAATGAAGATATTCACTCGATAACTGCAAGCCAAGTATTTAATAAAAAAATTAAAGAAATTGATAAAGATATGAGAAGAAAAGCAAAGGCTATAAATTTTGGAATTATTTATGGTATTTCTCAGTACGGTTTAGCAAAGCAAATTGGAGTTTCAAACGTAGAAGCTGAGGATTTTTTAAATTCTTACTTTATCAAGTTTCCAGAAATAAAAGACTATATGAATGAGACAATAAAGTTTTGTAGAAAAAGTGGATATGTAAATAATATATTTGGCAGAAGAACTCATTTGAATGGAATTAACGATAAAAATTATAATGTAAGAAATTTTCAAGAAAGAGCCGCAATTAATGCACCAATCCAGGGTTCTGCATCAGAAATAATGCGGTTAGCGATGATGAGGCTAAATACTAAATTTTCAGAATACAAGAGTGCAAATATAAAAATTTTGCTCCAAATACATGACGAATTAATATTTGAAGTTAAATCATCAAATTTAAAAGAAATGTCTAAAATAATTGCTGAGGTTATGAATGGAGTTGAGTCAAGCGAACATCACAAGTTTACAGTGCCACTCTTAATAGATTTGAATATAGGAGAAAATTGGGGCATGTTACACTAATTAACTAATATTGCCCTATTTAGAACAATTTAGTATTTTTATAACTGATTTATGAAACAGACTATTGCATTAGTTGACGATGATAGAAATATTTTAACAAGCATAAGTATTGCTCTAGAAAAAGAGGGATTTAATGTCCAAACATATCTAGATGGTGAAAGTGCTTATATAGGCATAACTAGGACACCTCCTAATCTTGCAGTAATTGATGTTAAAATGCCTAAAATGGATGGAGAAGAACTTTTAAGAAAAATAAGAAAAAAAACTTCATTACCAGTGATTTTATTAACATCTAAAGATGAGGAAGTGGATGAACTTCTTGGATTAAAATTAGGAGCAGATGATTTTATTAAAAAATCAGGAGGATTTTCAATTAAAGTTTTGATTGAAAGAATAAGGGTTCAACTTAGAAAAAAAGAGACTACCAATATTGATGAAAATAAAAATATTATTTCTCATGGAAAGTTAAGATTAGATCCTTCACAATTGGAGTGCGAATGGAATGGAAAGCAATTGCCAGAAAAGTTAACGACCACTGAATTTTTAATTGTGAAAGAATTAGCAAAAAGGCCTGGAATAATTAAAGAAAGATCTCAATTAATGGATATAGCTTATAGGGAAGATACTGATATTGAGGATAGAACGATAGATAGCCATATCAAAAGAATAAGAAAAAAATTTAAAAAAATAGATAATAATTTTTCTGCTATAGAAACTCGTTATGGAAGTGGCTATAGATGGAATGTTAGTTAATGCTAGGTTATTTCTTAAAAAATCTTTCAATATTAAGAAAATTTTTATTCATAAATTTTTTAATATTTATAGTAATTGGTCTTATAACAATTTTATATTTAAATAGCGTTCAGCCTAATTTAATAAAAGCAAAGCAATCA
Organism: uncultured Pelagibacteraceae bacterium; assembly: GCA_902569105.1. GTDB lineage: Bacteria > Pseudomonadota > Alphaproteobacteria > Pelagibacterales > Pelagibacteraceae > Pelagibacter. Next base: position 57,034 of record CACFTE010000001.1, read on the forward strand.
AAACATATTGAAATTTTAAATAACACTATTGGACATTTTAATAGATTAAACATTGGATTTAATGAGGACGAAATAAGAAACTTTTTATTTTCTACTAGGTTTTTATTTCAAAATTTAGATAGAGTTACAATATTTGATAATGAATTTAATTTGATTGGTGATACTGATACCTTAGATTTAGACCCAAGATCTTTCGGACAAACTTCAGAGATTATTCAAATGGATAATCTTAATGAGCAAACTATAGATAATGATAACAAACAATCAAAAAAGAATGAGACTAAAGTATTTACATTAAATAAAAGAGTTGAAAATTATGCTTTATCAAATGAAATTGGAAAACCTTTTACTTTCTTAGAGGAAACTTATAATCAATTTATTTTAGTAACTATAAAAAACGTTTCAAAGGATAGTGGTAACATAGGCTATATTGCAATTAGTGAAAATTCACTTGATATTAAAGCCGCTATAGAGGAAAGAAAAAACTTTATCTTAAGAACCGCAATCTTAGTTGCAATTGTTATTCTAATTTTTTCAATAGTTCTTAACAGATATTTTCTTAAACCTATTAAAAATTTGGTTGACTATACAAAAATAATTAAATCTAAAAGTAAAAAGCAGACAAAAATAGAACAGATAAAAAATAGGAATGATGAGCTCGGTATTTTATCAAAATCTCTAGATGAAATGACTAAGGAGTTAAATAATAGAGTAAAAGCAACTGAAAATTTTTCAACAGATTTAGTACATGAAATTAGAAACCCTCTTGCTTCACTTAAAAGTGCTTCGGAAATAATTTCAGATACTACTGATAAAGAAAAGCAGGAAAAACTCTTAAAAATTATGACACATGATGTATCAAGGATTGACAGATTAATAACTGATTATTCCCAAATATTAAAAGATGAATCAGCAATTTCATCTGAACAAATGGAGGATTTAGATCTAAAACCGATTATTGAGTCTGTTGTAGATGATTTCAATAATATTTATATCGAGAAAAAAAATATTAATATTAAATTAAATACTTCAGGTTCTGAGAATTATTTTATAAAAGGCATTAGTAATAGAGTTGAGCAAATCATTGCGAATTTGTTAGATAATGCTGTTTCCTTCAGTAAAAAAAACTCAATAGTCTCTGTAGATTTATTAGATAATAAAAATCATACCATTTTAAAAGTTGCTGACCAAGGAGAAGGATTTAGGGAGTCTGATATAAAAAAAGTATTTGATAGATTTTATAGTAATAGGCCTGAAAATTTTGGAGAACATTCTGGATTGGGTCTTAATATTGTTAAAAATTTAGTAGAAATACACAATGGTGAAATCTATGCTTCAAATAGTCCTAAGGGTGGAGCAGTTATTGAAATAAAATTCCCAAAAAATTATAACTAAAAGTTGATAATTTAATTTAAAGCTGATAAATCCGGCGTCATGGAAGATTTTAAAGTAAAAGATATAAAGCAAGCTGAATTCGGTAGAAAAGAAATTTCAATTGCTGAAACCGAAATGCCCGGTTTGATGGCATTAAGAAAAGAATACAAAGGAAAAAAACCTCTTAAAGGTGCAAAAATTGTCGGCTGTCTTCATATGACAATACAAACAGCTGTTTTAATTGAGACTCTGGTAGAGTTAGGTGCAGAGGTAAGATGGTCATCTTGTAATATATTTTCCACACAAGACCATGCGGCAGCAGCAATTGCAAAAGCAGGAATTCCTGTTTTTGCTTGGAAGGGTGAAACAGAAGAAGAATATTGGTGGTGTGTAAAACAAACTATTGAAGGAAAAAAAGATTGGAAGCCAAACATGATACTGGATGATGGAGGCGATCTTACTGCTCTAATGCATAAAGAATATAAAGAATTACTCAAGGATATTAAAGGACTTTCAGAGGAGACTACCACAGGTGTTTTGGCACTTAAAAAAATGGAGAGTGAAGGTAAGCTAATGGTTCCAGCAATCAATGTTAACGACTCTGTTACTAAATCAAAATTTGATAATTTATATGGTTGCAGAGAGAGCTTAGTTGATGGAATTAAAAGGGCAACAGATGTTATGATGTCAGGTAAAGTTGCGATAGTTGCAGGGTTTGGAGATGTAGGTAAAGGGAGCGCAGCTTCTCTAAGACAATCAGGTGCAAGGGTGATGATTACTGAAACAGATCCTATTTGTGCTTTGCAGGCAGCAATGGAAGGTTATGAGGTTGTAACTATGGATGATATGATTGGACAGGCTGACATTGTGGTAACAGCAACTGGAAACAAAGATATAGTAACAGCGGATCACATGAGAGAAATGAAGGATAGAGCAATTTTGTGTAATATTGGTCATTTTGATAACGAAATACAAGTAGATGCTTTGAAAAATTATAAATGGGATGAAATAAAACCTCAAGTTCACGAAATAACCTTACCAAGTAAAAAAAGAATAATCTTATTAGCAGAAGGAAGATTGGTAAATTTAGGATGTGCAACAGGCCACCCAAGCTTTGTAATGAGCGCTTCGTTTACAAATCAAACAATTGCGCAAATTGAATTGTGGAATAATTCTGACAACTACGAGAATAAAGTGTATGTTCTACCAAAAAAACTTGACGAAAAAGTTGCCATGCTTCACCTTGAGAAAGTTGGAGCTAAACTAACAAAACTTTCAAAAGATCAAGCAGAGTATATAGGTGTATCAGAACAAGGACCATACAAACCAGAAGCATATCGTTACTAAAAGTAACAATATTGATATTTCAAATCATAAAAGTTTATTAGAAGTAACAAAAAAAATATCAAAATTTATTAGGCAAGGGGACAACCTTTATTTAACAGGTGAATTAGGGGTTGGCAAAACAACATTTGCAAAATCTATAATTAATGATTTACAGTATAAAAATAATATCAATAAAACAGAAGTATTAAGCCCTACGTTTAGTATTTTGAATGAATATCAAATTAATAATTTAAATGTAAAGCATTATGATTTGTATAGAATAAGACAAGAAGAGGAGCTAGCTAATCTTAGCTTATTTGAAGAGAAAGATGCTATAAATATTATTGAGTGGCCTGAAATACTTAAGTCATATAAAATTAAAAATATTAAATTCGACTTTAAATACTCTTCAAACTATAAAAATAGAAATCTTGTAATTTCATCTAATTATAAAAATGAGATTGTTGATGAATTTAAATAAATATAAATTGTTAGCCGGCGATGCTTCTCATAGGCAATTTTATAGATCATCAGAAAATTCAATTATTGTTTATTCAAAAAAAAATAAATATTCAAATCTATTAGTATATGAAGCAATAAATAGATGCCTTGATAAAAATAGAATTAAAGTACCAAAATTAAAAAAACAGTTTTATAGCAAAAATTATATAGAGATAGAAGATTTAGGAAATAACTCGATCTTTAAAATATTAAAAAACAAAAAAAAGAAAAATAATACCTATCTCCAAATCATTAAACTGCTAAAATTACTTCAAAAAATTCAGACAAAATCAATAACAACTTTTAGAGGAAAAAAATATAAAATACCAAAATACACTAAATTAAAATTATTAAATGAGGCCAACCTTTTTTTACAGTGGTATTTTCCTAGAGTGTATAAAAATAAAAATATAAAGAACGTAAAAAAAAAAATTGGATACGTTTTCGAGAAACTTCATAGCAAATTAAAAATTAAAAAAAAAGTTTTTGTTCATAGAGACTTTCATATTTCAAATATGATGTTTTATAAAAAGAAAATTTATTTAATTGATAGTCAAGATGCAGTTTACGGAAATATTGCCTACGATTTAGCTTCGTTAATTGATGATGTAAGGTTAAAAACATCAATAAAACAAAAAGATATAATATTTAAAATGTTTATGAATTTAAATAGATCTATAGATAAAAACAAACTTAGGAATGATTTTGAAATTTTATCAGTTTTAAGAAATTTAAAAATTATAGGAATATTTACTAGATTAGCTATACGTGATGGAAAAAAAAAATATTTAAAAATGATCCCCTATGCTTGGAAAATGATTGAACAAAGAATCTCAGGAAATATTATTTTTAAAGATTTAGAACAAAACCTAAATAAATATATAAATAAAAAAAATAGATTAAAAAAATGGAAATAAATACTGCTTTAATTTTATGTGCAGGATATGGAAAAAGATTAAATCCCATAACATTAAGTAAACCAAAACCTCTGATTGAGATAAATAGTACAACACTTCTACAAAATACTTTGAACCTAATTAATTTACTCGGAATAAGAAATATTTTAATTAATTCATTTTATTTAAGTGATAAAATCGAAAATTATGTTTCTAGTTCTAATTTAAACTTAAAAGTAATTAACGATGGAAAGTATATTTTAGATACTGGTGGAGGTATTTTAAACTTAATTCAAAACTCAAACCAAAATAATTTTATAGTTTTTAATCCTGATACAATATGGAATCAAAAATATGTAAAAGAAATTCAAAATATGGAAAAATTTTATTTCGATAATAATATTAAAAATATCTTACTTGTAGTAGAAAAAAAAATGAGCTTTGATAAAAGGATGAATGGTGATTTTTCTTTAAAAAAAAATATTTTAAGTAAATCACATGATAAAGATTTTATATTTACCGGATGCCAAATTTTAAACAAAACTATTTTTAAAAAATATAGTGTTGAAAATTTTTCTATGAATAAAATATGGCAAGAAATGATTGCAAAAAAAAACCTTTATGGATATAAAAGTGAAGAAAAATTCACTCATTTGACTGATATAGAAATTTATAAGAAAATTAATATAATTTAATCAAATCTTTTGCTCGAGAGGGATCAAGATATTTTGCTTTTTTAACTTTATTATTTTCTAGAGTAATTAAAAGAGGATTTCCAGTTGGAATTTCCAATTTTGAAATCATCTCATTGTCTAAATTAAATAAATATTTACAAAGTGCTCTAATAGAATTTCCATGTGCAGTAATTAATATATTTTTATCTAAATTTTTTTCTATGTTTTTAGTATAATACTTAATAACTCTTTCGTAAGTATCTTTTAATGACTCAGTATCAGGCAATTTTTCCCTAGGTATATCATTATAAGTTTCAATATTTAATGGATGATATGGATTATTTTTGCTTAATGGCTTAGGAGAAATATCCCAAGATCTTCTAAACTTAAAAATTTTATCCTCACCATATTTTTTTTTCATATCATTCTTGTTTAATCCAGTAAGCTCACCATAATGTCTTTCATTAAGTTCCCAGGCTTTCAACATTTTTTCATTTTTTACTCTTATAGTATTTAATATTAGCTTAAGAGTATTAAGAGCTCTTTTTTGATATGAGGAATAAAAATAACCAATTTCAATATTTAAATCTTTAATTAATTCACCAGCTTTACATGCCTCTAATTTACCATTTGCTGTAAGATCTACATCTACCCATCCAGTAAATCTATTTTGCAAGTTCCATTCGCTTTGTCCATGTCTAACTAATATTAAATGACTCATTGCTTATTTTTATTTATAAGATTTATATGAAAATAACAAAAATTTTTTTTCATTTAATTAACTTGGCATTCTTAATATTATATCTTTATCCAGGAAGTATACTGGGTTTTTTATTATATGGTAATTTTAGTAAACAACCACAAGTTACTCCAGATTTTATTTTATCATCTAACCATGTTTATGCATTTATAGTTTTAACCTTATTTGGCCTAATTACACATAGAAATAAAAAAAATATAATTATTTATTTTATTTTTATATCTATCTTTTTAGAGTTATTTCATCTACTTATCCCAAACAGGTCATTTCAATTTGGTGACTTATTTGGTAATATTATAGGAGTATTAATATCTTTTTTAATATTAAAAATTTATAATTATTTGGAGAAAAAATGAGTTCGTTTGATGAAAGGGAAAAAGGCTTTGAAAAAAAATTTGCACACGATGAGGAACTGCAATTTAAAATAAGTGCTAGAAAAAATAAATATTTAGGAGAATGGGCTTCAAAAATACTAGGCTATAAGGACGAAAAAGAAAAAGAGTATATCCAATCTGTTATAAAGGCTGACTTTGCAGAAGTAGGTGATAACGATGTTTTTAGAAAATTGAAAGAGGATTTAAAAGATCATAATATTTCTGATGAAGAGATAAGGAAAAATATGGATGAGCTTAATGAAAAAGCAAAGTCTGATTTTAAGTAGTTTTGTAATTATAATTTTATTTTTTATTCCATATTCTTATAGTAATGAAAAAAATGTAATTAAAGGTAAAGCTGTTGTGCTGGATGGTGATACAATAAAGATAAAAGGAGAAAAAATTCGCTTTAGTGGAATTGATGCACCAGAAAGTTATTTTAGAGGTAAAAAACAAACTTGTATTGAAGAAAATAAAAAAGTTTTTTGTGGTCAAATATCTAAAGAAAAATTGATAGAAAAAATTGGAAATAATTCTCTGAATTGTAAAATAGAAAAAAATAAAGACAAATATAAAAGATCAGTAGGTGAGTGTTTTATAAAAGAGGAAAGTCTCTCTATTTTTATGGTAAGAAATGGTTATGCTTTTGATTGGCCTTTTTATTCAAAAGGGAAATTTGCCGATGATCAAGAATATGCGAAGAAAAATAAATTAGGCATTTGGAATATGAAATTTGAATATCCATGGATATGGAAAAAAAAAATTAGAGAAATTAAATGAAACAATTAATTTTGATTGTTTTTTTTTTAATCTCAGCCTGTTCATCTATTCCAAAAAATACAGCTGATGGATGTTCTATATTTTCAGAGAGATATCTTTGGTATAAACATGCAAAAAAAACTGAGAGAAAATGGGGCACACCTATTAGCTTACAGTTAGCAATTATTAAAATGGAGTCTGATTTTGATTGGTTAGCAAAGCCTCCACGTAATAAGCTTTTTAAAGTAATCCCGTATAAAAGAAAATCAAGCTCTTTAGGTTATTCTCAGGCAGTGAAGGGCACATGGGAACAATATAAAAATGAAACAAATAATCCGATAGCTACTAGAGTAAGATTTAAGGATAGTGTTGATTTTATTGGGTGGTATACAACTAAAACAGAAAAAATATTAAAAATTTCTAAAAAAGATTCTTTTAGGCAGTATATTGCTTACCATGAGGGCTGGGGAAATTATAAAAATTACAAAAATAATACAAAAGTTATTTCTCTTGCAAAAAGGGTAGAATTACAAGCTAAGAAATACAGAAAGCAACTCACTGATTGTAAAAAAAGACTTAATAGAAATAAGTATATAATTTTTTAACGAAGTTCTTTTTTAAGCTCAATATCAACGGCATCTATTCTTTTTGTATTTTTAGCTAAAGCTAAGTACATTGTTGGCGTAACATATAGAGTAAAAAATGTTGAAATAATCATCCCACCAAGAATTGTTGATCCGACAGCTAGCCTTGATCCTTCACCTGCGCCTGGTCCAAAATTACCAATTACAAGAGGCAACATAGCGATCATTGTACTTAATGATGTCATTATAATTGGTCTAAATCTAATATTGCAAGCCTCTTTAATTGCACTTTCAATATTTTTGCCTGTAGTTCTAATTTGATTTGCGTAATCAACAATTAAAATACTATTTTTGGTGGATATACCAATCAAAATTATAAGAGCTATTTGAGAAAATATATTTATTGAACTATTTAAGAATAAAATAAAAATTAATCCACCCAATATTGCTAATGGAACTGTTAAAACTATAATAAACGGGTGAACAAAAGAATTAAAAGTTGCTGCCATTACCAAATAAGCGGTTAATAGCGCTAAAGCAAAAATAACAAATAGTTCATTACTAGTTTCTTTAACTTCTTCAGATTTTCCTTTCCAAGTGATTTGATTTTTTGGAGCAACTTCTGCCATTACATTTTCCAAATATTTAATAGCTTCAGGTAACGAATAATTTTCAGCAATATTTGCAGATATAGTCACTGCTCTCTGTCTGTTATATCTAGAAAGCTCTTTTGCCGTTCCTTCTTCTTTAAAATTAACTAGGTTTACCAACGAAACTAATTTTCCATTAGTCTCAGATCTTACAAATATTTTAGATATTCCCTCTTTATTTCTTCTATCTGACAAATATTGCTGGAGTATTATTGGGTACTCTTTTCCAAGCTTATTAAAAGTTGTAACTCTTTTTCCTCCGTATAAAGTTTCAAGGGTTCTACCGATTGATTCTGCAGACACTCCAAGATCCTTTGCTTTATTTTTATTTATTATAAGTTTTACCTCAGGTTTATTTCTAGAGTAATCAGACTCAATTCTTGACAAGTTTGAATTTATTCTCAACTTTCCAATCACTTCTTTTTGTATTGTTTCTAGTTCTTCGTAAGTAGTTCCATAAATCACCATCTGAACTGGTTTATTATAACTTGAAACCCTGATTGATTGTGGAGAAATTGGAAATGCAACTGCTTGTGGGACAGTTACTATTTTTCCAATTGCTTGCCTCATCACTGTTTGAGAGTCTTCATCTCTATTTTTCCAATGATCTAGAAGTGCAATAATTATAAAACTATTATATGAGTTTGCGGAACTTCCAAATCCAGGTACCCTCATTATAAATCTTTGATATGGGCTGTCTTCAGCTTGTAAAAGTGGGATTAATCTCTGTTCAATAATTTGAGCTTTTTCCTCAGTATATTCAAACGAACTACCTTCATCAGTAAATCCAATTATTAAATATGCTCCTCTATCTTCCATAGGTAATAATTCTTTTTTTGAAAAATTGAAAAGCAAAACTGATGAAACAATAACGAACACTATAAAAAAAGTTATAGTTTTGGTTTTATTTAAAGTTATAGACAAGGTTTCTTGATAAAATTTTGAAAAATTTAAAAACCAGCTTTCAAATTTTTTAATTACAAAATTTTTATTAGTTTTCTTAGTTAAGAATTTACTTCCAAGCATTGGTGAGAGAGTTAAGGCAACGAATGATGATACAACTATTGAAAAAGAGAGAGCTATAGCTGTTTCTCTAAACAAAGTACCAGAAATTCCTTCTATGAAGATTAACGGTAAAAATACTGCTATCAAAATTAAAGTTGTGGCTATAATTGCAAATGTGATTTGTTTAGATCCATTATATGCCGCGGCTAAAGGTGTTTCCCCATTTTCTATTCTTCTATAAATTGCATCTGTCATTATGACAGAGTCGTCAGTAATTATTCCTATTGCAAGTATAAAACTTAAAAGAACAAATATATTGATAGAAAGGCCAAAAATATAAATTCCCAAAAATGATGCAATTAAACTTACAGGCAGAGCTATTGCAGGTACAATTACAGCCTTTAAATTTCCTAGGAATAAATAAATAATTAATACTACTAATACGAAAGCAATCATTAATGTCTTATAGACTTCATTAATTGCTGCTCCTACATAAGTTGCTCTATTAAATGCTATTTCAAGATCTAAACCATCAGGAAGAGTTTTTTTAACTTCATTAATTTTTTTTTTTATTTCTTTCGAGAGTTCTACAGTAGATGCCCCACTCTTTGCATATATTCCTATACCTACTGTTTTTAAATCTAATTGGTCTTTCCTCTGTGCTTTAAACAAAGTTTTTTCTGATACAGGTCCAAACTCGATATTTGCAACGTCTGAGAGTAAAATTGTTCGTTTGTTAGTTTTTTTTATCGGTAATTGTTTAATTGTTTCAATGCTGTTATAGGATTTATCCAAATTAAGAGTAAGATCAATATTATCAGCTTCTAAAGTACCAGCTGGAAGTCTGATATTTTCTCCCCTGAGTGCTTTCTCTACTTCTTGAACAGTTAAATCATTGGCTGCCAGTTTGACTGGATCTATCCAAACTCTAATGCTTAATTCTCTAAGACCTCCCACTAATATTCTTCCAACATTTTTTACACTTGAAAATGCATCTATCAAATATCTGTCTGCATAATCTCCCAGTTCTAAATCACTCCAAGTCGGAGATGACAACGCAAGCCACATGGTCGTTGTAAATCCTGCCGCTCTTTTTAAAATTTGTGGTGGATCAGACTCGCTTGGTAGATTATCCACAACTCTTGCTACTCTCTCTCTTATATCGTTAGCTGCGTTATCTAGATCAATACTTGTGTCAAATTCAATATTAATAGTACTTCTTCCATTTTCAGATTTTGAGTCAATATTTTTAATTCCCTCTGCTCCACCAATTACATCTTCAATCACTTGAGTTACCTCTTGATCAACTATTGGCGCAGCTGCTGATGAATAATCCACTTGAACTTGGACTACTGGCGGCTGTATACCAGCAGGCAATTCTCTTACTGGAAGTTTCCAAAAAACAAAAATACCGAAAGTAATCAGAATTAAAGACATTACCCAAGAAACAACTGGTCTTCTAATACTAATGTCTGTTATGAACATTTAATTATTTCTTATCTTCTTTTTTCTTCCAACTAGATTGATTTTTTTCTTCCCCATCTTTTATAGGATTTATTTTTGCTCTTGGGTATACTTTTTTCAATCCTTCAGCAATTATTACATCACCTTTGTTGAGTCCTGACAAGATTTCAATTTTACCTTCACTACGATTACCAATTTCAACTTCTATTTTATTAGCTATATTTTCTGGGGACACCCTATAAACAAATGCCTTTTCACCCTCCATTATTATGCTTGTATCTGGTACACCTAAAGAATTTCTCATATTAAACATAATACTTACCTCTAAAAGAGAGCCAGAAATTAATTCTAACTCTGAATTATCAATTTTTATTCTTGTAAGTAAACTTCTTGTATCTGCATTAATTCTACTTGAAATAAAATCAATCTCACCGTTAAAGATTTTATTTTTAAAACTAGATACTTTTGCTTCTATAGGTAAACCTTTCTTAAGAACTGAAGAATAATTTTCAGGGATTTTAATATCAGAGTAAATTACTTTGGTATCATCTAGTGTAATAATAATCGTTTTATCTGAAACGAATATATCTTCAGTTAATCCAGTATACCCTACAACTCCACTGAATGGAGCAATGATATTTCCACTCTTAAGTTTAACTATTACTTCACCCTTTTTAACATATTTATTTAGTTCTAATTCATCTAATATATCATCTTTTTTAATTCTAAATGAATCATTTCTATTTGAAACGGCTGTTCCAAAAGTTTCAATTTTTTCAAAAAAATTATTTTCAACTACTTCTGTCACTATAATCCCAGGAGGAGGCCTCTTCCCAAACTTTTGTTTAAAATGATTTCCAATCATTGTTCTAGCAATAATTACTGAAGCTATTATAAGAAAAAAAATAATTATTATTGATAATATTTTTGTTGATCTTTTCATTTAACTAGTCCGTATTCACTCCATGAACCATCATAGATGGTAGGAGTATATTTATTATTTATCAAGGAATATGCAAGCGCTAAAACTGAGGCAGTAACACCTGAACCACAGCTGAAAACTATATTATTATCCTGTGTATTTATAACTTTTTTAAAGATTTGATTTAGTTCGTCTGTATTTTTAAAGGTGTTATTATTTTTATTTATAATTTGGGTAAATGGCAAGCAACTGGAACCTTCTATAGAGCCACTTTTTAGATTTGGTCTAATCTCAGAAACAATCCCTTTAAATCGATCATAACTTCTTGCGTCAATTATTTGAAATTTTTTAATTTTTATATTTTTATCAATTTCAATTTTTGATTTAACCATCTTTTTATTTTCTATAGCACTATAATTACTTTTTTTAATTATGGTTTTATCTTTAACAGTAGGCTTCCCTTCTTGTTTCCATTTTTTAAGTCCACCATCTAATATAGAAACTAATGAAGGGTCATGACCAAAATATCTGAAAGTATACCAACATCTACACGAACTAATTACATCTGAGTTATCGTATATAATTATATTGTCTTTATTTGATATACCTAAATTAGAAACTATATCCTCCCACTTTTTGGCAGAAGGCAACATATGAGGCAAGTCTGTTTCTTGACTTGAATTTTTATCTATATCAAAAAAAATTGAATTTATAATATGCTCATTCAAATATTCTTTAAGCGAATCTCTTTTTTGAGCAGGCAAGTGCCAAGAACTATCAATTATTTTAACTTTATCTAGGTTATAAATTAACCAATCTGTAGTAACTATAGACATTAAAATCTATTTTTTTCAAAATATTTCTGATGATATTCTTCAGCTTTAGAATAATTTTTAATTTTTGAAACCTTTGTAGTAATTTTTGATTTAAATTTATGATTTAATTTTTCTATTATACTTAAGGAAATATTTTTTTGTTCATCGCTATTATAAAATATTTCACTTCTATATTGCGTACCAATATCTGGACCTTGTCTATTTAACGTTGTTGGATCATGAAAATCAAAAAAATATTTAATTATTTGATCATAACTAATCATTTTAGGATCGTATGTTAATCTAACAACTTCTGCATGTTCTGTTTCTCCTGTACAAACTTCTTTATAAGTTGCATTTGGCATTATGCCTCCACAATATCCTACTTCTGTTTCAACAATACCTTCTATTTTACTAAATTTTTTTTCTGGACCCCAAAAACAACCTAATGCTAAAATAGCTATTTCCATTGATTATTCCTCATTTTTAATTAAAGATAATCTTATGCTTTCCAAAAATCAATTAGGTTTTTTTTACATGTTCATATCTGTATGTGCATTCTCTTTAATGGATGTTATTGTTAAGTGGTCAGATGACTACCCAGTGGGACAAGTTTTATTTTTCAGAGGGTTTTGTGGCATGATTCCTATATTGTTTCTTATTCCAAAAGACAGATTTATAGATTTTTATAAAACTGAAAGACCTTTTCTACATTTAAAGAGATGTATTGCAGGTTTAATTGCTTTAATTTCTATATTTGTTGCATTGAGGAATCTTCCATTAGCAACAGTTGTAAGTATTACTTTTGCTGCACCAATTTTTACTACAATTTTTTCAATATTTTTATTAAATGAAAAAGTACGGTTATATAGATGGTTAGCTGTCTTAGTAGGATTTATAGGAGTTATAGTTATTTCTGAGCCAGGACTTACTTCATTAAATATTTATTACTTATATCCGATAATTTTTTGTTTGGGTTTATCTTATGTTGCCATAACGATTAGAAAGCTGTCCACAACTGAACCTGTGTGGTTAATTGGTTTTTTCTTTTCTTTTTCAATAATGATTTTGAGTTTTTTAACTTTTTATCAAGGGTGGAAAATGCCAAGCCTCATTGATCTATCACTTTTATCTATGATTGGAATTCTTGGAGGTTTAGCAAATTTATGGTTAACCCAATCTTATAAATTCTCTGAGGTTAGTCTAGTAACTCCATTAAAATATTTAGCCTTAGTATTCGCAATAATTTTCGGATATTTCATATGGAATGAAATCCCAACAATAAAAACATTAATAGGTGCTTTTTTAGTTATTACCTCATCATTTATAATTTTTAGAAGGGAAATGTATCTTAAAAAACAAGTTTCTATTTCAAGACATGAGTAAACAACCATCTTATTGGAATAAAGCTAAAAAATATCTTTCAAAAAAAGATAGTGTAATGAGAAACTTAATAAATCAATATTCAGATGCAAATCTGACATCTCGAAAAGATGTTTTTTTTTCATTATGTAAAAGTATTATTGGTCAACAAATTAGTGTAGCTGCAGCAAACTCTGTTTTTCTAAAATTCAAAAAAAAATGTAACAATAAAATAAATGCAGAGATTATTAATAATTTAACTTTTAAACAATTAAAGAGCTGTGGATTAAGTCGCCAAAAGGTATTAGGAATTAAAAGTTTAGCAAAACAAACGCTAGATAAATCTTTTAATCCTAAATTAATTATAAAAATGAATGATGAAGAGGCTATCGATTATCTTTCTAATTTAAGACAGATTGGCAGATGGTCAGCTGAGATGATACTGCTTTTTACCTACAACAGATCGGATATTTGGCCTATTCAAGATATTGGTTTGCTAAGAGCAATTTCAAAAAATTATAATAAAAAGTATTTACCTCCAGAGAGATTTGTTAATGAACTTAGGAAGAGATTTACGCCTTATTGTTCTGTAGCAACTTGGTACCTATGGAGAAGCATTGACCCTGAACCTATTCAGTACTAAATCCCTCAACAACTTGCATATGTCTTTTTGTTGTTTTTTTAGCAATGTCCCAACCAGCCTGATATTCTTTTGAATTATGACATTCCAAAGCTGTTTGATAATTAGGAAACTCCCAAACAACTGTTCTAATAAAATCTTCACCATCAAATGTTTTATAATCACCGCCCCTTATAAGTGGAACTCCACCAAAACTTTTTATTATTGGAGTAACAGCCTCTGCATATTTTTTTAAATTTTCTTGATTTTCCACTTTATAATATAAACTTATCCAGTATCCTTTTTTCATATTAATCTAACCACTCTTTATATTTATTTAAATTCATTTTAATTACCTCTGGTAAATTTTCTATTTTATATTTTTCAAGTTGCTCGCCAGTTCCTATTTTATTTACTGTTTTATCAACGTTTAAATCATAAATTGCTTTTTTTTTGTTCATAATATCTCTTATTTGATCAGTATTTAATGACTCTGCATCAAATTCTCTATGATGCAGGTATGACTTTAATTTATATTCTATTTCCTCTGGTCCTTTTATATTAGAAAAATGCCAGCCACCGTTTTTAATTACGTTAACACTTATATATTTATCTTTTGAAAAAAAGGTATCAACTCTAAAAAAAGGATATTTTCTATCTTTAATATTTCTTAACCACTGAGGGCTAATTAAATACTTTTTTTTACATCCTTTTGTACCAGTCCACTCCATGTTTGGTAGCTTTAGATTAAATTTATAATAAAACATATCTTGTTTGAATAAAATTATTTTTTCTTTTATTTTCTTTAAGTCAATTTCTGATAAGTTTGGGATTTCATCGACATCTGATATCAATATCAAATCTTCATCATCTGCATCTTTGATTCCCTCAAAAATAAAATTTCTTTGACCATTTTCTCTTAAAATAGCATTTTCAATATATTTATGAGATTTTATAGTTTCGCTATCACTATCATTTATTTTGAAAATTTTATCAGGAATTTCATCATAGATTTTATAAATAATTTTATCTTTAAACTTCTCAAATTT
Source organism: uncultured Pelagibacteraceae bacterium (assembly GCA_902569105.1). Classification (GTDB taxonomy): domain Bacteria; phylum Pseudomonadota; class Alphaproteobacteria; order Pelagibacterales; family Pelagibacteraceae; genus Pelagibacter. The sequence goes on from CACFTE010000001.1 coordinate 72,168, forward strand.
TTTAATATCAAAATTTAATTTTCGTTTTACGCCACTATGTGTATAAGATGATTCAATTATAACAAAATAGTCAACATACTGATTTAGGTAATTAAACCTAGTATCGAGGACTATTTCCTCATCAAAATACATGAAACAATCAAAAATTCTCATTATGAACGATTGTTTTATTATAATTTTTGAAATAAATCGAAGAATAAATTAAATAATTAATAGATTATGAAAATAAAACTTAGCTTTTTATTAATATTAAATTTTATAGTATTTAATCAATCACTTTCAGACGAAAAATTTAATCTAGGAAAAGAAATTTTTTTGAACAGTGGTAACTGTATGGCTTGCCACTCACTAAAAGATGCAGGTTCTGTTGCCAATGTGGGACCAAATTTAAATGAAATAAAGCCTGATTTAGGTAGAGTAGTAATTTCAGTTACCAATGGTGCTGGAGTAATGCCTTCGTATTTGGGTATTCTTTCTAAAGATGAAATTGAAGCAGTAGCATATTATGTTTCAGAATCCTCTATGAAATAATTTTAAATATTGTGATTAGTTATCCAGTAATTCGCAATTTCTTCTCTTTTACAAACCCACACTTTATCTTTACTCGTTATATAATCTAAAAATTTCTTCAAGGATTGTATTCTTCCAGGTTTGCCAATTATTCTACAATGTAAACCGATTGACATCATTTTAGGGTTTTCGTTTCCTTCCTCATACAATATGTCAAAGCTATCTTTCAAATAATGAAAAAATTGATCACCATAATTAAAACCTTGGCTTGTCAGAAATCTCATATCATTATTATCTAATGTGTATGGTATCATAAGTTGTTTTTTCTTTCCTTTAATTTCCCAATATGGGAGATCATCACTGTATGTATCACTACAATATAGAAAATTTCCATTTTCAATTACTAGATCTAAAGTATTAGGGCTGCATCTACCGGTATACCAACCTATAGGTTTTTTTCCAAAAATTTTTTCAATACTAGCAATAGCTTTTTGCATATGTTTTTTTTCAATTGACTTAGAAATATTTTGATAATCTATCCACCTCCATCCATGAGACGCTATTTCGTAATTAGATTTTTTTATTTCATTGCAAACTTCAAGATTTCTCTCAAGAGCCATACTAACTCCAAATATTGTTAAAGGAAGATTATAGCTTTTAAATAATTCATTTATTCTCCAAAAACCAACTCTTGACCCATATTCGTAAAGTGACTCCATATTGATATGACGTGCCTTTATCGCTTTAGCACCAATTATCTCTGACAAAAAAATTTCAGAGAATTTATCTCCATGCAAAATAGAGTTTTCTGCACCTTCTTCATAGTTTAATACAAATTGTACTGCAATCCTTGAATTATTTGGCCATTTTACTTCCGGAGGGTTTGATCCATAACCTAGCATATTTCTTGGATATTTTTTTTTCATTTTGATAAGTAGATTTTTTCTTTTTTAAAATAATGAATAATTAAATTTTTACCTTTTCCTTTTCTATCAATTACTAAAAAATTCATATCTTTTTTTGATATAAGAGGAAAATGCCAAATTCCTGGGTTTAAATTTATACCTGTTTGTTTTGGTATTCTAAATGACTCTATTTTTTTTAAATTTGGCTTATTACCCTTTGGTGCAACAAAAACTAAAAATGAAGTTTCTTTCATAGGTATAAATGCTTGACTTCCTAGTGGGTGCTTCTCCATCATATCAATTTTCATTGGAAATCTTCTTTTTTTCGCAGAAAAAATACTAACTATAGTTTTACCATTTTTTGATGATGTATCTATTTTTCCAAGATTATCATATCTTTTTGCAAACCCATTGTTTATTTTAAAATATTTTTTTTTACTTGTATCAATAATCTGTCCAAAATTTTTAAAGTTTGTTTTATTTACATTTTTCGGTTTTATTTTTACTATCATTTTACCACTTTACCAAATGCTCTTATTCTTGAAATACCACCATCAGGAAAAATATTTATTTTTAATAAGTTTACTTTATTTTTATTATTTTTATTACTTTTAAATAAATGTTTTTTATGAGGCTTTAATTTTTTTTTTTCTAGAAAGATTTTCCAATTTTTTGAATTTTTTAAAATTTTTTTTGTATTTAGTTTATTTGGTACTAATGCTGCTTGAACTGTAAGGGAGTCTGGATAATTTCCTTTAAAATGATGTGTATCAATCTCTAATTTATTAATTATTCCAGGCTTACCAAATTTTATAATTATCCAATCAAAATTTTTACCTCTACTTCTTCTAGTTTCCCATCCATCACCCATATTTACTCCAGTTCCAGGACTAAGAACATTTTCTGCTTTACCAAAATGTTCATTATTACAACCAAGAATTGTAGATCCATTTAATATTGAGCTTAAATTTACGTTTTTCCCACTAAGATTAATTTTATCTAAATCTACAATTCCATTAAGTCTTATTCGAGCAACACCACCATCAGGAAAAATATTCAACTTAATGAAATTAAATGTTGAGTGATTATTTATCTTAAAATTATGATTTCTATCTGGACCAAGTTTTTTTTTACTTAAAATAGTTTTCCAAATTGTTTTTTTCGTAGGATTCTTTTTTGAGTAACATGCCTCCAATGAAGCTTGAGAGGGATGATTACCTGAAAAATAAGATGTATCGATATCTACATTGAATATTTTACCAGGTCTTCCTAGTTTTATAATTAAAAAATCATGACCATCTTTCCTTTTTCTTCTTGTTTCCCAACCATCCATCCATTTCCCATGTTTGTCATAAACTCCTTCTTTGAAGACTGGTTTAACTGCATTTAGAATTCTATTTGCTGCGCCAAAAAACTCATCAGTTTTGTAAATAATTTTAGAACCAAATTTTGTTGCAGCTAAATTAACAGTGCTTTTAAATTTTATTTTTTTCATTTTGTAAATAATTCATTTAGTCGGAATAGGGCAATTTTTTTAACTTGGCTTTTTGCTTCCTTGAATTCTAATTCTATATCATTATTAATTCTTTGTCTAAAATTATTTAATATTTCGATTTTATCTTTACCTTTCACGGCTAAAATAAATGGGAAACCAAATTTTTTTTCATATTCATCGTTGAGCTTTTTAAATTCGACATATTCTTCCTCAGTGCAATTTTTAAGATTTGCTCGAGATTGCTCGGTACTTGAATGTTTGGTTAAGTTTTTTTCTACTGCTAATTTAGGATGAGATCTTAAAATATCTAAAATTTCTATTTTTTCTGCAGCATCATATATTTGGATCATTTTATATATTAAATCATCTTTATTTTTAAATGGTTTATGGTCTAAAAGTTTCTCTGCTATCCATTGTGTTTTTTCAAAAATAACTCCAAACAAAGATATAAATTTATCTCTATTTAAATTATTAAGATCATTTTCTAAGCTCATACTGGACGTTTATTTAAGTTTTAATATATTAATTATTTGTTTTTGTGTAATATACAATAATCAATATGACCAAATTAACTACACATGTTTTAGATATATATTCTGGAAAACCAGGAAACGGAATAAAAGTTGATTTATTTTATATCAATGAGAATGAAAGGATAAAATTGAACTCTATAGTTTTAAATTCTGATGGAAGATCAGACCGCCCTCTTATTGAAAAAGATAATTTTAAAAATGGAAAATATGAACTAGTTTTTTATATAGGGGATTATTTTAAAAGTATTCTTAAATCAGAAACTATTCCATTCCTAGATGATGTTATTATAAGATTTGGAATTTCAAAAAGTAATGAGCACTATCATGTTCCGTTGCTAGTATCTCCCTGGAGTTATTCAACATATAGAGGGAGCTGATGGTTTCCAATACAATTAAATTTTTATTTAATAATAAAATATTTAAATTAAAAAATCCTGATCCAAATAAAACAATTTTAAATTTTATTAGAAACGACTTAAAAATGACTGGTACGAAGGAAGGTTGCGCTGAAGGAGGGTGTGGTGCATGTACGATAGTATTAGGTGAGCTTAATAAAAACAAAATAGTTTATAAAGCTATAAATGCTTGTATTAGTTTTTTACCAATTTTAAATGGAAAACAATTAATATTAATTGAAGATTTAAGTAATGGAAAAAGTCTTCATCCTGTTCAAGAGGCAATGATTAAATTTCATGGTTCCCAATGTGGCTTTTGTACACCTGGATTTACAATGTCTTTATTTTCAATGCATAAAAATAATAGATTGATTAATAATGAGATAGTTGAAGAAGCTTTATCAGGAAATTTATGCAGATGTACTGGCTATAGACCAATAATTGATGCCGCTAAAAGCTTGAACAATAAAAATGATCGTGATCAATTTAAAAAGGAACAAAATAATACTGTTAAATTATTAAAAAATATTAAAAGTATCGATATAGAAATTAATAATAAAGGTAAAAAATTCTTTGCACCAAAAACAATTAGTAATTTAAAAAAATTATTAAATAAATATCCAGATGCGAAAATTCTGAGTGGAGGAACCGATCTTTCTCTTGAAGTAACAAAATTTAGAAAAGAAATTAAAACAATTATTTCATTAAATTCTATTGAAAAATTAAATTTTATAAAAAAAAATAGAAATTTATTAGAAATAGGTGCCACAACATCCCTTTTTGAATTTCAAAACGTTATTAAAAATTATTTTTTAGATTTTCACGATATATTAAAAAGATATGGGTCCTTACAAATAAGAAATGTAGGCACAGTTGCAGGAAATATTGCAACAGCATCACCTATTGGAGATACACTACCTTTATTGCTAACACTTGATGCAAAAATAGTTGTTCAAGGAAAAAATCAAAAAAAAATTTTTTCTCTAAATGAATTCTTTATTTCTTATAGAAAAACAAAACTGAAGAAAGGTGAATTTATATATTCAATTAAAATACCGATCAACAAAGATAATATTTTTAAAGCCTATAAAATTTCAAAAAGGTTTGATGATGACATTTCTTCAGTTTGTGGGTCATTTAGTTTTTTAATTAAAAAAAATAAAATCACAAAAGCTGCAATAGCTTATGGCGGCATGTCTGCAATTCCTAAAAGAGCATCTGCAATTGAAAAAAAACTTATAAATTCAGAGTTCACTGAAAACTCATTTAGTAATGCTATTGATTTAATAAATAAAGATTTTTCACCATTAGATGACATGCGGGCAAGCAGTGAGTATAGATTGGCTGTAGCTAAAAATTTATTATTAAAAGCTTTCTATGAAATAAAGAACAAACAAACAATAAGAATTAATTAATGAGAAACGAGGAATTATTAAAAGGTCAAAGCATACCTCACGATAGTGCATCAAAGCATGTATCTGGCTTTGCCCAATATACTGATGATATTGCCGAACCTTCTAATACTTTACATGGTGCAATTGGATGGAGTGAGAAAGCTCATGCTAGGATAAAAAAAATTGATTTGAGAGATGTAGAAAAAAGTGAAGGAGTAATATCGGTTGTAACCTTTAAAGATATTCCAGGACGTAATGATGTAGGTCCAGTATTTGATGGAGACCCAATATTTCCCAAAACAAAAGTTGAATATTTTGGCCAACCATTATTTGCAGTTGCGGCAACTACCACAGAATTTGCAAGAAAAGCAGTTTTAAAAGCTAAAATTACTTATTCTGAATTAAAACCTATTATAACCATTGAAGAGGCGCTTAAAAAAAATAATTTTCTTTTTAATCCAAGAATTATCAAAAAAGGAAATCCACAAAATAAAATTAATAAGTGTAAAAATAAATTAATTGGTAAATTTAATACAGGTAGCCAGGAACATTTTTATTTGGAGGGACAAGTTTGTTTAGTAATTCCTCAAGAAGACAAAAATTTGCAGGTTTATAGTTCAACCCAACATCCTTCTGAAACACAGCAAATCATTGCGAAGATGCTAAAACAGAAAAGCAATTCAATAACAGTTACAGTGAGAAGAATTGGCGGTGGATTTGGTGGTAAAGAAACAAATTTTATGACAGCAGCTATCTGTGCATTGTTATCTTACAAAACAAAACAACCAATTAAGCTTAGACTAGATAGAGATGATGATATTATATTAACAGGTAAACGGCACGATTTTTATTCTGAGTATGAAGTAGGATTTAATGATAACGGGAAAATCGAAGGATTAAAATTAAAACTTGCATCTAGGTGTGGAATGTCGCCTGATCTCTCATATGCAATTAATGAACGAGCGTTATTACATTTAGATAATGCATACTATTTATCAGATTTAGAAGTTAAAAATTATTTGTGTAAAACAAACACATCATCCTCAACAGCATTTAGAGGATTTGGGGGTAATCAAGGTATGATGGTAATAGAAAATATTATAGATAATATTTCACGATTTTTAAAAAAAGACCCTAGTGATGTTAGAAAAGAAAATTTTTACGGTCAAAACGTAAATAATATTACTCACTATGAGATGAAAATTAATGATAACGTAATCCACGATATTTTTAAAAGTCTGTTAGACAAATCCAATTATAAAAAAAGATACAATCAAATTAAAAATTTTAATATTAAAAATAAATTTAAAAAAAAGGGGATAGCTCTAACCCCAGTCAAATTTGGAATATCTTTTACTACAATTCATTTAAATCAAGCTGGTGCATTAGTACACATATATACTGATGGGAGTATACACCTCAATCATGGAGGTATTGAAATGGGGCAGGGTACACACACAAAAATAGCCCAACTTGTTGCAAATACATTTGGATTACCATTCGAAAAAATACAAATATCCTCAACAAATACCTCAAAAGTTCCTAACACATCAGCTAGCGCAGCATCATCTACAACAGATTTAAATGGAGCAGCAACATTAAATGCAACAGAAAAAATTAAAACAAATCTAAATAATTTTATTAAAAAAAAATATAATATTTTATCTAAAATTGAACCTGTATATAGAAATGAAAATATTTATATCGGCAATAGAACTTTCAATTTTAAAAAAATTATTCAAGAGGCCTATTTAAATAGAATTTCTTTATCTTCATCTGGTTTTTACTCAACTCCAAAAATAAACTTTGATAAGCAGAAATTTAAAGGGAGACCATTTTATTATTTTTGTTATGGTGCAGCTGTAACTGAAGTAACAATTGATACACTTACTGGAGAAAATAAAGTAGACAGAGTTGATATAATTCATGATGCAGGCAATGCGATTAATCCAGCTCTTGAACTTGGACAGATAGAAGGTGGATTTGTTCAAGGACAAGGATGGCTTACTATGGAAGAAGTGGTTTGGGATAAATCTGGAAAATTAAGAACTTATTCACCATCTACTTATAAAATTCCAGCTGTAACAGATACTCCAGATGAATTTAATGTAGAAATTTTTAAAGGAGGTTCCAATGTTGAAAATGTTGTTAATAAACAAAAAACCACAGGAGAGCCTCCATTGATGCTTGCCATGAGTGTTTTCTTTGCAATTAAAGATGCAATAGCATCTATTTCAAACTATAAAAAAACACCTGAACTTGATGCACCTGCAACTCCTGAAAAAATATTAATGAGTATAAACAAATTAAAAAGAAAAATTAAATCTAATGGAAAATAAATCAAAATTTATGTTAAGAGCGATAGAGCTATCAATTCAGAGCGCAAAAGCAAACGGAGGTCCTTTTGGTTGCGTAATTGTCAAAAATAATAAAATTATTGCCGAAGGTTTTAATCAAGTAACGTCTAATAATGATCCAACTGCTCATGCGGAGATTGTAGCTATAAGAAATGCATGTCAAAATCAAAATAATTTCTTCCTAAAAGAATGCGATCTTTATTCTACATGTGAACCGTGTCCAATGTGTCTTTCTGCAATTTACTGGGCACATATTGAAAATATTTATTACGCTAATACAAGATTGGATGCAAAGAATATTGATTTTGATGATTCTTTCATTTACTCAGAAATAAATAAAAAAATAAATTCTAGAAAAATAAAAATGTATCAAATGCATCGAGATGAAGCTTTGGAAGCATTTAAAATCTGGGATAAGAAAAAGGATAAAATTAAATATTAAATGGATATTCTAACTTATACAATAAAGTGGTCTGAGATTATTTTAAGATGGGCGCACGTACTCTTTGCTATTCTATGGGTAGGTAATAGTTTTTTATTTAATTATTTAGACAACAAATTAAATAAAAAAATCACTAGTAAAGACATCGATGGTGAAGGTTATTTGATGCATTCAGGTTTTTTTTATAAGCTCTCAAGACTTAAAACATCTCCTGATAGTATTTATCTTAAACAACTAGTAATATTTAAGTGGCAAAGTTACCTAACATTCATAACTGGAATTTTACTCCTTTTTGTAATTTATTACTACAACGCAGGCGTTTTGATGGTTGATAAAAGAGTACTAATTATTTCACCAACCTCAGCTATTTTATATTCAGTTCTCTCGTTGGTAATTTCTTGGTTTATATATGATTTTTTATGTAAATCCGATTTAATTAAAAATGAGTTCTTATTTCTTACTACAATGTTAATATTGTTAACCGTTTTAACTTTTGGTTTAACAAAAATATTTGGTCCAAAGTTTGCAATTTTAAGTGTAGGATTAATAATTGGCTCAAATATGTTTGCAAACGTCTTTACAGTTATAATTCCTAACCAAATGAATATTATAAACAGTAGCAAAAGATCCAAAAAATTTGATATGAGTCTCTCTCTAGCAGCAAAACAAAGATCGATACATAATAATTATTCTACTTTTTTAGTTTTATTTATAATGTTGTCAGGCCACTCTAGTTTTTTAGTTTATCATAAATATAATTGGGCAATATTTGTATTAATTGGAATAATTTCAGTTTTAGCAAGACATTATTTTAACCTCAGAGGCAGAAACATTCACAGGTTGCATTATTTAGTAGCATCAATAGTTGCTTTGATAATTCTAGCGGCTATAATTTTTATTTTCAAAAATTAGTCTTTTTTAAATGTCAGAAAAATTGATTGTAAGCTGGGAGGAATACAACAGAACTGTTGAGAAACTAGCTGTTCAAATTGATGAGAGTGGATATAAGCCTACAATATTAATAGGTATAATGCGGGGAGCGGCTCCTATGATAGATGTTTTAAGTAGAATATTTAAATTGAAGTGTGCATATCTCGCAGTGGAGTCTTACAGCGGAAAAGGAATTGAAGATGAACAAGGCGATATTGTTTTTTCAAGAGAAATGAGTTCAATAGCTCCTAATATGGGTGGAAGAATTTTATTATGTGATGATTTATCTGATACAGGAATTACATTCAACAAAAGTATCGATTGGTTAAAGCAATATGGTCCAATCAAAGGAAAAATTGATGATATTAAAACTGCAACATTATGGAAAAAACAAAAATCAACTTTTGAGCCTGATTTTTGTGCTGTAAAATTAGATTCAAATCCTTGGATTGTACAGCCTTTTGAAATCTATGAAGAAATTAGAATTGAAGATATTAAAAAAAAACATCAAAAATAAAAAAGGCGATCCAAAAAGACCGCCTTTTTAAAAAAATTTAATTTATCTCTTTAATTTATATAGCAAAACTTATTACGCTTGCTATAGCAATTACCCATATTGCAGGACTTGTATCAAATTTACCTGTAACAAGTTTTACTGCAGCATAAGAAATAAATGCCAAAGCAATTCCATGTGATATAGAATATGTAAATGGCATTGCTATCATAGCAAGAACAGCAGGACCTGATTCAGATATATCATCCCACTCTATGTCAGTTATATTTCTGACAAATAGTGTTGCGATATATATAAGCGCAGCTCCATCTATTTCTTTAGGTAAGCTAGTAGCTAGTGGGCTGAAGAATAAACACAATAGGAAAAGAATACCTATTACTAAAGATGTCATTCCTGTTCTACCACCTGCTTTAACTCCCGCAGCTGACTCAACATAAGTAGTTACTGTAGAAGTACCCATCATGGCACCAGCAACTGTAGATACACTGTCTGAAAGCATTGCTTTATCAATGTCTTGTATTTTACCATCTTTACCTATTTTTCCTGAAACATTGGCAACACTCGTAAGTGTTCCGGCAGTATCGAAGAAGTCGATAAAGAATAAAGTAAATATTACTGTAACCATTGAAGCTGATAGAGCAGCACCTAAATCAAATTTGAAAAGATATGTCATAGATGGTGGCGGTGAAACGACACCATAAAAATCTCCCAAACCTGTTATCCAGGCAATTGCACTAAAGCCTACAATTCCAATTATTATATTTCCTTTAATGCCTTTTTGTTCCATCACGATCATTGAAACAAAAGCTCCGGCACCAAGTAATAGAAGTGGATTTGAAAGATCTCCAAGGCCAACCAAAGTTGCAGGATTATCAGAAGTTAATCCCATAATTTGGAATCCTATTATAGCCAAGAATAATCCAATTCCAGCTCCAATACCAAGTTTTAAACTTTTTGGAATTGAGTTAATTAACCAAGCTCTTATTGGTGTAAGTGAAATAATTAAGAACACTATACCAGCAACCAATACTGCACCTAAAGCCTCTTCAGGTGTATATTGCATTCCAAGACATACACCGTAGGCAATAAATGCATTTATTCCCATTCCAGGCGCTAGTCCAACAGGCCAAGTTTTTGCGTAGAAAGCACAGATGAAACAAGCTAATGCCGTCGCACAAGCCGTGGCAGTAAATACACCACCTCTATCAAAGCCTCCTTCAGACAATATAAGCGGGTTTAAAAACATTATATACGCCATGGTCAAAAAAGTTGACACACCAGCAACAACTTCTGTTTTAAAGTCCGTCTTATGTTGTTTATATTTAAAGTAGTTATCTAACATTAGACCTCCCTTATTTGGGGAAACAGTAATTGATTCGCGTTAAAAAATCTTAATAAATTCCTCTATTTAAGATCAAAATGTGGTTAATAATGATATATTTACAACCGACAATTTAATTTTAATTATGACACAATTGATGGCTATAAATTAGTATGAAAACTCTATTTATAAAGTTACTTATAACAATTTTTATTTTAGCTACAAGTTGTCAGACAATCAAACAAAAATCAGATGAAGTTGTTGAAAAAGAAAATGAAAAATTTGGAATGTTTGTTGGGAAACCTGTGAGTGAACTTAGAATAGAAATTGGAGCACCCTCTTCAGATTATATCAGTGAAAATGGAAACGAAATATTGGTTTATAAAACAAAAAAATATGGAATTCCTTGTGAAAGAAAGTTTGAAGTTAATTCTAGTGGTACAATTGTAAAATTTTCTTCAAGTGGATGTATATAATTTAAAAAAACCAATTTGAACTAATTTAACAAAATATTCTTTAAATACGTAATTAATATTCTTTCATTTTAATTTACTTTGATGCGAGTTTTGTTAGGGTTATTTAAAGTAAATGGAGGATATATGGCAAAGAATAAAGTTTCGACTTCAGGAGCCGCTGATAAAAAGTTGCCTCTCAATCAGTCAATACCATTAGGTATTCAGCATGTGTTTGCAATGTTTGCTGGGAACATAACAGTTCCACTAATTGTCGCTGGCGTTTTTGGAGTGACTACTGGAGAAAAGATTTTTTTAATTCAAATGGCATTGTTTGCTGCTGGAGTGGCAACAATAATTCAAACAGTCGGTTATAAAGATATAGGTTCAAGATTACCAATAATACAAGGTACAAGTTTTGCTTTCATTCCAATAATGCTACCTTTCAAAGCTTTTGGTCTAGGAGCAATATTTACAGCTGCATTTATAGGAGGAATTTTTCAAATATGGATTGGAAAAATGCTGAAACCAATTCGTCATATGTTTCCTCCATTAGTAACTGGAATAGTTGTATTAATGATTGGAATTAGTCTTCTTAAAGTTGGATTTAAATACGCAGGTGGTGGAGTATGGTTGATGAATAACAAACCAGAAATTTTTGCAAACTGGCATCACTTAACAATAGCTGGTACAGTTTTAATAGTTGCTCTCTTAGCAAATCTTAAAGGAAAAGGAATGGCGTCTGCGGCCTCAATTCTAATAGGAATAGTAGCTGGGTTCATAGTTGCAGCTATGCTTGGAGAAGTTAGATGGGAAAAAATTGCAGCTGCTGACTGGTTTGCAATCCCAATGCCTTTACAATACGGTATAGATTTTGTGTGGGGCGCAGTAATATTAATGTTATTTATGTCTATAGTAACAACAATAGAAACTATAGGAGACATTAGTGCAACAACAATGGGTGGTGCAAATAGGGAAGCTACTAATAAAGAACTTTCAGGTGGAATAATGGCTGATGGAGTTGGGACAGCTTTTGCATCAATTTTTAATGCTATGCCAAATACGTCTTATTCACAAAATGCTGGTTTAGTTGCTTTCACTGGAGTAATTAGCAGACATGTTGGTACAGTTGCTGGTGTTATTCTAATTTTACTAGGTTTGTTCCCAAAACTTGGAGGAATTATCGCGGCAATGCCGGACTCAGTAATAGGTGGAGCCGCAATAATTATGTTTGGATTAATTGCTGGAGCAGGAATTAAATTGATTTCAAAATCAGAAATGAGTCAAAGAAATGTTTTAATTTTAGCATTATCTTTATCTTTTGGAATAGGACTATATGCATTCCCCGAGTTTGTTGCGCATGTGCCAGATTTAGGAATTAAATTAGGGTTATTGCTAACAACTGGTTTAATACCTGCGGGGTTATTAGCATTTATTCTAAACGCTATACTACCAAAAAAATAAATTATCTTTAAACTTGTGGGGAGAAATCCCCACAAGCAAGGTTTAATACTTATTTTATCTCAATAAGTCTTTTTTTCTTATGATCTGGCAAAACTCTTTCACAAGCTACTGTTAAAAGACCATCTTTTAATTCAGCACCATTTACTTTTACATCATCTGCGATTGTAAATGATCTTGCAAATTGTCTTTGTGAAATACCTCTGTGTATTACTTCACCATCTTCATTTTTGTTTTCAGACCTGTTAACATGTTTAGTTCTTACAGTTAATAGGTTGTCCTCAAACTCAACTTCAACATCATCTTTGTTAAAACCAGCTAAAGCAACTTCTATCGCATAGTTGTCCTTACCTGTTTTTCTTATGTTATATGGTGGATAATTTGATTGCATTGTCAAACCTCCATTGCCTAACATGTTTTCAAATTGGTCAAACATATCGTCGAAACCAATCGAAAACGGTCTTAATGAGTTGAATATAGATAGATCCTTACTTGTCATATATATACTCCTTTTTTTAAGCAAGTTTGTTTATGTAAGTCCCATCAGGCGACTTACTAAATGTATATAGTGATCAATTTTAGATTTTCAAGTTGGTCTAATTAAATTTTGTTAGCAACTTTTAATGCGAAAGCGTAGTCTAATGCAACTTCTTCGATAGCACTATCCCTTCCAGTTTTACCACCATGACCAGCATTCATTTCCGTTTTTAGTAATAGTAAGTTATTATCAGTTTTATAATCTCTTAATTTTGCAGTAAATTTTGCAGGCTCATCAAACAAAACTCTATTATCACTTAAGCTAGTTGTAATAAAAATATGTGGGTAATCCATCTTCTTTATATTGTTATAAGGCGCATATGAATAAATATAATCAAAGTGTTCTTTATTATCTTTTGCGTTTCCAAATTCATCAAATTCACCAACAGTTAATGGTAAAGAATGATCAAGATTTGTTGTTAAAGAGTCAACAAATGGCACTGCCATTATTATTCCTAAGAATAATTCTGGAGCTTCATTTACAACTGCCCCCATCAATAAGCCACCAGCAGATCCACCCATTCCAATTATTTTACCTTTTGAAGTATAATTTTTTTCAATTAGAAATTTTGCTGTAGCAATATAATCTTTAAAGGTATTTTTTTTATTTAGCAATTTACCTTCTTTCCACCACTTCATACCTCTTTCCATCCCGCCTCTAATGTGGGCAGTTACCCAAATAATGTCTCTATCAATTAAACTTAATTTTGTTGATGAAAATCCTGGAGACATAGAGCTGCCATAAGATCCATAACCGTACAAAAGAATATTCGCACTTCCATCAATCTTAGTTTTTTTATGCCTTGTTATTGTTATCGGAACTAATCTTCCATCGTGAGAAGGACACTCTAATCTTTCAACGATATAATCATCAGGATTATGACCGGAGGGTATTTCTTGCTCTTTTACAAGTTTTTTCTCTTTTGTTTTTAAATTATATAAATAAGCTTTGCCTGGCGTTTTAGGGGAAGAATAAGATAAATATACTTCATCAGTATTTTTATCCCTTTGTTTTAGTGAAATTCCAGGAACAATTACTTTTTCCTCAACGAAATCTAGATCGTTTTCTTCACCTGTTTTGGGGTTTCTAATAATTAACTTACTTAAAGCATTTGAAGTTTCAGATCTTATTATCCAATCATTTAAAAATACTAGACCGCCAATTAGCACCTCCTCTTTTGCTGGAATAAATGCTTCCCAACTTTGAATGTTTAAATCATTACAAAAATCAATTTTAAAGTCTTCTGCATCTTCATTTGTATGCAAATAAAACTTTCCACCCCAAGAATTGACAGAATAAATTACACCTCTTTTTCTTTTTTTAATAAGTTTGGGTTTTGGATTTTCCTCGTCTTTAGAGAAATAATATTGTTCTGATGTATTATGATCTGAGGTTGATATAAAATAATATTTTTCATCTGAGCTTATTCCAATACCACAAGTAAAAGCTTCACTTTTTTCCTCAAAAATTAATTGATCATCTATAACTGATGTTCCCAATTTATGTCTAAAAATTTTTCTAGGTCTATGATGTTCATCTAATTTTGAGTAAAAAATAAATTTATCGTCTAAGCTAAAAGTAATACTACCACTTGTTTCCTCAATTTTTTCCGTAACAAGTGCATTAGATGAAATATCTCTAACATAAATGGTATAATATTCAGATCCTTTTAGATCTAAAGAATAACCAAGATATTTATCATTATTACTTATCTCTAGGTCGCCAACTCCAAAATATTCAGTTTTAAGTTTTTCTTTTTCATTATCTCCATTCCAGATTTCCTCAACCTTATCTGTTCCAATTTTTTTTCTAAGTTTTATTGAGTAATTTCCTTTTGCTGTGGTTTTTGTCCAATACTCATAATTTTTATCTTTAAAGGGTAAAGACTCATCATCTAGTTTAATTCTACTCTTAATTTCATCAAATAAGGTTTTTTGGATTAATTTAGTATCTTTCAAATGATGTTCTGTGTATGCATTTTCGTCTTCTAGATATTTTCTGACATCTGGTAAAAGTTTTGAGCTATCTCGTAATACCTCTAAAATATTACTTTGATGTATCCAACTATAGTTATCCTCCCAGTCGACATTGTGACAAGATTTTAATTCAGGTTTTTTTGTTAAATGTGGTATTTTCATTTAATGAATGTCATTATTTTTACTTTAATTGCTTTTGTAGTTATTTATTTATTATTAAGAACTATTGCAAGGGCTCCAGCAAAAAAAATATCTAAAGCATTTAGAATTTTAATTTTTATAGGATCGCTACTTCTTGCAATTTTATTAGCTTTTGGTGGAAGATTTTTATTTTCACTACCATTAATTCTATTAAGCCTTGGAATAATAAAATTAAAAGGACTTACTCTTTATCAACTAATTGGATTATTTAGACTTATACAATATTTAAGATCATCAAATAGATTTTCTTTTAATCAGAACTCCAGCACGAATAATTCAACTCTTAATATTGATGAAGCCTATAAAATATTAAATTTAGATAGAAGTAAAAAAATTACCAAAGATGATGTTAAAAAAGCTCATACCAAAATACAAAAAAAAATCCATCCAGATATCTCACCAGAAACTAGTAGACTATCTAGTTTGGTTAACGAAGCAAAAGAGATTGTTTTAAAAGATATTAGCTAATCAATTTTTTAAACTTATTAAAAATTTTTTTTGAACTTATTTTATTTTTGCCAAGAGTGTTGTGAGTAACATTTTTTTCTCCATCAGGAATAATAGGGTACATAAATTTACTATAACTTCCATACATTAATGGAGTGTCTGTCATTAACACAATTGTCTTAATTCCTAGAGCAGAAGACAAATGACTAAAACTAGAGTCGTTACAAACCGCAATGTCACAATTACTTATAAGAGGCAATATACTGTTGATTGATAAATTATCTAATCTTTGACATTTTTTTTTGTGTTTTGATTTTAAAATTTCTTTTAATATCTTTTGTTCTTCTGAGCTTTTACCAGTGGCTAAAAAAAACTTAGATTTATATTTTTTTGAAACCAACTCAATAAACTCAATAAACTTTTTTGCCGGAACTCGTTTAGTTGGACCGGATCCACCAATCCCTAAAAGGATATTTTTTTCTTTTGGTTTAATTTTAAATTTTTTTCTAGCTAAAAAAGTCTGATTTTTTCCAATATTTATTTTAGGATTTGGTTTAACTAAAATATTTAATTCTTTTTTAATAAATTTTTGTGCAGTTTTGATAATATGCTGATTTTTCTTCTTGAAAACAGGATATTGATAAACATTTTGAATACCTGCAATTTTAGCAATTAAATTAAATCTAGCTGATGAATTAAAAATGAAAATACTATCAAATTTATATTTTCTTAATTTATTAGCTAACTTAAAAAAACCAATAATCCCGTCATGCTCTAAATTTTTATTGTTTCGCAATAATGGAATTATTTGGTCAATATATTTTGTATTTTCAAGATATTCATTTGCCTTAGAACTTTCTTTAACTAATAAACTTACAGGGGATTTATATTTTTTAGATATAGCTTCTATGAATGGTAAAAAAATTACCATATCACCAATTCCCATTCTGTTTTGAACAGCTAAAATTTTCATTCTAATTTTATAATCTTTACTAAAACTAATTTTAATATAAATTTTATTTATGAGTAAAATTAATGGTATTTATGCGGCGGGTCTATCAGTATTAGATGAGAATTTGGCTCTAGATGTAAAAAAAACAATTAAACATGCTGAAAACTTAATAGACAATGGTTGTCATGGGGTAGCTATTTTTGGTAGCACCGGCCAAGCTCAACTCTTATCTGTCTCAGAAAAAATTAGTTTATTGAATGAACTATCAAAGAGTAAATACAAAGATGCTTATTTGATTGGGACAGGTTTAAATTCTCTAAATGAAACAATTAATTTAATTTCAATTTCTAAGTCTTTAGGTTTTAAAAATTTTTTAATTATGCCTCCAGCTTATTACAAGTATAGTGATGATGAAGCATTCAATTTTTATTCAAGAATAATAAATACTCATCAAGATATTCAAATTGTTTTATATAACTTTGAAAAGTTGTGTGGATATAAATTTAGTGTTGAATGTGTACAAAAGCTTGTTGGAAAATTTCCAAAACAAATAGTTGGTGTCAAAGATAGCTCTTACAATTTATTTGAAACATTAAAAATTGATAATTTTTCAATGTTGCCTGGTTCTGAGTCTAAATTATTGAAAGGTTTAAAATTGGGCTGCTCAGGTATAATAACGGCCACCTGTAATGTTACCAGTAAACTTGCTAGAAAAGTTTTTGACGATTTTAATAATAACAAAGAGCAAACTGAAAATGAAAAACTATGTATGGTAAGAGCAGTATTTGATCAATTTAATTTAGTATCGGCTCTCCACACTCTAATGGGAACAAAAGAAAGTGAATACAACAACATTTTACCCCCTATAAGCATTTTAGATAAAGAAAAAAAAGAAAAACTTATTCTTGAATTAAACTCATTAAATTTTAAAATTTAGTTTTATGAAATTAATTGAATTTCTAAATAATCTTTTTAAAGACGATGGTTTCTTGTTAATTGATGCCAACAAGAACAAACATTTGATTGGTAAACCTAGTAAAGAAAATCCTATAACTCTGAAAATTTTAGATAAAAGTTTACACACAAAACTCCTACTTTTACCAGATTTATATTTTGGTGAAGCTTATACAAATGGATCTATAAGAATAGAAAATGGAACACTTACAGAATTTTTAGATATAGCTCTAAGAAATATTGGTAGAAATGAAACAAATTCCTTTAATTCTGCTATTAATAAACTAAGAGGAACTTATAGATTTTTAACAAACTTTAATTTGAAAAAAAAATCTAAATCTAACGTAGCTCATCATTATGATATTTCAGAAAAATTATATGATTTATTTTTAGATGAAAAAAGACAGTATTCTTGTGCATATTTTAAAAATGAAACTGATAGCTTAGAAGAAGCCCAAAAAAATAAAATCGACCATATAATAAAAAAATTAAATTTAAAACCAAATCAAAAAGTTTTAGACATAGGTTCTGGTTGGGGATCACTTGCAATAGAGATAGCTAAAAAATCTCAATGTGAAGTACTTGGAGTTACTTTATCTGAAAACCAATATAAGCATAGTGTTGAAAAAGCAAAGGCGAGTGGACTTGAAAACCAAGTCCGTTTTAGTCTAACAGACTATAGAGATTTAAATGAAAAGTTTGATAGAATTGTAAGCGTTGGAATGTTTGAGCACGTTGGTAGAAAATTTTATAAGACATACTTTAATTCAGTTTCGAAACTATTAAACGAGGATGGAGTGGCTTTAATACATACTATAGGTTCGGTTAATCCACCGAGGGATCCACACCCTTGGATTACTAAATATATCTTTCCAGGTGGATACACACCAAGTCTAAGCGAGGTTGCAAAACCTATTGAAAAATCAGGTTTAATTATGTCAGATCTGGAAGTCTGGAGAATGCATTATTCTCATACACTAAGACATTGGAAGGAAAGATTTTTAGGCAAAAGAGAAAAAGTATTAGAAATGTTTGATGAAAAATTCTTAAGAATGTGGGAATTTTATCTCGCTGGTTGTGAAATGGCGTTCAAATGGGGTGATCAGGTTGTATTTCAAATGCAACTAATAAAAAAACATTCGGCAGCTCCTAATACTAGAGACTATATTTATCGATAATTTGTTGGTAGTAAAACAAATATCCAATGAAAAAAAAGAAAAAAACTAAAAAAAAAACTAAAAAAAAAATTAAATCTATAAAAAAAAATAAAAAATTATCAAAATTAAAGAAAAACACAAAAACTCGAAAGGGTCCCAAAAGAATTAAGAAAAATGCTATAATCCAAAAAAAGTTTAGTCTTAATCAAGTAAATAAAAAAAAAGTTTCTATAATTTTAAAAATTGCAAGAATACAAAATAGATTAACAACTTTTCCTAAAATAAATTTTTCATTTTTTTCTATTTTAGATAAAAAAATTGAAAATTTTTTTCAAGGAATAGAACGAAAAATAATTTTTTACAAAGAGCTAAGACAGGATGAAAAACAAAAAAATATAATCCAAAAATTAGAGAGGGAAGAAAAAGCAAAACAAGCTAGAATTAAAGAAGAAAAAGACGAAGAATTAAGGTTATTAAAATTAAAAGAAAAACAAATTAAAGAAGAGCAGAGGCTAGAAAAAGAGAGAGCAAAAGATTTAAAATTATTTTTAAGGAAAGAACAAGCTATAATAAGAAAAGAACAAGCTGAGCGACAAAGAAGATTCCTTCAGGAAATTAAATTAGAAAAACAGATCGAAAAATTTAGAATTAGAGAAATTAAAGAACTTGAAAAATTAGAAAAAATTTCATTGCAGGAACAAAGAGAAGATTATGAAAGTCTTCAAGATAGAATTGATAAATTAAAAAAGAAATATCAACAAATAAGAGATCAAAAGATTAAAGAGCGAGTTGCCGCCTTAGGAGTTGAAATTAAAGATGGCGATAGTCGTGAAATTCTTTTAGAAAAAGAAAAGCAATATAACTTAGATAGACAAAAAATTGAGCTATCTCTTGAAAGTTTTTACAGAAGCGCAAACAGTTTAGTTTTTCAATTAAATAAAAGATATATTACGAGACATATGTCAATTTTTAGATGTATAGATAGAAGATTTGAGAGTGGTGAAATCTTTATCAGATGGGATGAGTCAAACGATGATGATTGGTTAATTTTAATTTATATTAAAGATAATTCACCTGATGGAGTTATTGTAATTGAGGATAAGTCTAATCCAGAAAAAAAAATTTCATATGAATATAAATCAAACGAAATTTTCAAAGCATCTGATTTAATGGTTGATTCTCTAACTGAACTTATCTCAAAGGAAAGATCTAGGAAGATTTAATATAGATAATCCTTTTTAGCTTTTCTTTAGGTAAAGCTTAATATGTAGCTTAAAAAATTTCTTCGTATTACTAACTTCATATTTATTGTTATTAAAATTACACCATTCCTCACCAAATAAGCATATGCTCCAAAATCCATCAAAATTATTTGAATTATCAATTTTATCGAGAATTTGAATATCAAAATCATTCGAATTAAATAAATAATTTGAATAATTGCTATAGGCTGAGAAAATAATTTCGCTTTCTTCAGTTTTAAGATTAGATAAATCGAAATAAATATTCTTAATTTCAGTACTGTTTATATATTTGTAAACTTCGACGAAATTTGGCTTATATCTTTCAGTAATTTTATAAAATTGTTTAAAAGTATTCTCTGTAAAATGATTTGCGAAAGTAATTACAACAAAAATAATAATATATAAATATTTTATTTTACTACTCTTGATTTCGAAAATTAGACTCGAAATTAATATTAGCAAAGGAATTGTAACAAAAATTATATATCTTTCATGAATTGCTGGTTGTGATATCCATCCATAAATTATTGGTATAAAATAAAACAAAAAAATATTTAGAGTAAAAAAAAAATAATTATTTTTTTTAAAAAATATTTCTTTATGAAAATTTATAATTAAACCAATTAATACAACTAAATGAACTAGACCCATAATTCTTGATCCAAAGAATTTTGTAAAATAAAAATCTGTATAAAATTTTAAATCAGGTTGGTTTAACCAATTAACTGCCAAAGGAACAGTTTTAATATAATAGGGTATATAAATTAATAAAAAAATTCCAGAAATAATTAAAGAAATTACTATTTGAAAACTTTTACTTTTAAAAAAAACAAATTCATAAACTGTATAAATTAAAATTGTGACATAAATTATTGTTGTAAATGGAAAACTTAAAAAAGTTAAAATTTGTAATAAATTAAATAATATAAAGTTTAAATTAAGGATATTTCTTGATTGTGATTTATGGACTTTGAAATAGTATATTAAGTAAATAGATGCTAATAAAAAGGAAAAGATATATACCCTTGCCTCTTGAGAGTAAGAAATTAAAAAAATATTTAAACTAACTAAATATATAACTAACAAGTAACTTCGATTCTTATTTAATAGTTTACATAAATATCCAATTGTAAATATACTTAATATTCCACAAAAAGCTGAAAAGTATCTGCCAATTTCCGGCGCATATCCAAATATAGAATGAAAATTCTTTAATAGTAAGTAATGTAAAAAAGGTATCGACTCAATTTGATTAACTCTGAGGTATGTTTCTTTAACTGAAATACTAGGATCAGTAATCCAAAATGTAAAAATTTCATCATTCCAAAGATTTTCGTAATTTAAATTATAAATTCTTAGTATTATTCCTAAAATTATTGATATTAACAAAAAAATTAAAGTAAGATTTATTAATTTGTTATTATTTTTTACTTCGTTGAACATATAAATTAAATTTCTTCAATATTTAAAATTTTTTCTAATTTGGATATTACCCGAGATCCTCTGGATAGAGGGTATATTTTCTTAGTTTGAATTAGATTATCAAGTGCTTTTTTATATTCTTTCATATTAATCAAAATTTGAGCTCTTCCTGATAGAGCTCCAAAATGACGAGGTTCTAAATTAAGAGTTCTTTCAATATCAATCAAAGATAATTCATACTCTTTCATTAAAAAAAGGACCGTTGCTCTTTTATTCCATGCTTCAGACCAATTTGGATCGTCGATTATTATGTTAGAAAAAATTTTATAGGCATACTTATGTTGACCGTTTTCCATAAGCTCTATTCCCAATTCTAGTTTATTTGTTAAAAATTGGCTATTTGGATGTAAATTCCATAAATCCCAAATATTTTTTTCGATATTAACAGCCTCATCTAAATTTTGAGAATTTTTTAATTCTGTAAAATATTTCTCCAATTTATTTTTGTGATAAATTTCAAAGGAATTTACATAATTTACAAATGTGTAAAAAAAAAAATTTACAAACAAAACAAATTTAAAAAATTTCTTCATTAATTAGTTTTTTTTAACTTTTGTATTTGGCCCCAAGCACTATTAATAGATCTCATTTTATTTTTACTTTCTTCAATAACTTCTTTTGGCACACCTTTACTCAATAGTAAATCTGGATGATGTTGTTTGCTTA
Source organism: uncultured Pelagibacteraceae bacterium (assembly GCA_902569105.1). Lineage (GTDB taxonomy): Bacteria > Pseudomonadota > Alphaproteobacteria > Pelagibacterales > Pelagibacteraceae > Pelagibacter. The sequence continues at coordinate 94,494 of CACFTE010000001.1, forward strand.
AATTAAGATACTTCTTTCTTATTGTTTGTAAATCATCTTCAGGTTTGCATTCTAAAACGACATAAGGATTTAATTTATCTGATCCTTTTCTACTTTCTTTAATACTTAAATATTGCGCGTCTGTTAAACCAAAAATTTTAGAAATATTTTCAATCATTTCAAGTTCTGATGAGCTAACCTGGCCGTCAGACTCAGCTATATAAAATAATATATTTATTACTTCTTCTAATACATTTATGTTTCCGCTATAAAATTGAGCAATTTGTTTAGCATAAGGTTCATACCCTGCACTTTCTTCTTTTGCCTTATTAAATATTTTTCCAACTTGATCCAATTCATTATCAGGAATTTTTAATTTATCTTTCACGGCAATCAATTCCTCTTTGCTAACCTGTCCATCAGCTTTACTTAGTTTTGCTGATAGAACAATTAATGACAAAGCAAATATTTGTTGGTTTTGAGCTGCAGACGAAAATCTAGCACCACTTCTTGCTCGTGAGATTTTTCCACCTAAAAGCGAACCTAATAACATTCCAAAAGGACCTCCAAGCGAAAAACCGATCATTCCTCCTATTAAACTTCCCCAGATAGACATAATTTAATTTTTAAATATAATTAAAATATTAAATGATAACAACATTTTTAACTTTAACTTTAATATTTCTAATTTTTCTGTGGATTGTTTCTTGGATAAATTATTATAATAAACTTGATAACAGACTAGGCAGTTCAATTTGGAGATGGAGTTATGATTACCCAGTACTTGGAAAAAGAGATATTTCAGTATTAGATGATAAAAAATTTGTAATTTTAAGAAGAAAAAAAAACAAAATAATTACTTACATGTATTTAATTGTTTTTCTAGGATTTCTTGTTTTGATGTCTTTTGTTAGCCAAATTCTTTTAATTATTCAAAATTAATTTCTAAGCTGTTTTCTATTCTTGAGATATAAAAAAAAAGCAACTATTTCATATAATAATGAAAAAATATGAAAGATAATTGGTAAAGATAATATTTTACCAAGAACCTTAAATTTTGGCATTCTACTCCATAAGATAATAAATGCTTTTGCGCCAGAGTAAATTTTCCCTTCAGATTTTACATGCAATCTTCTCAGCAAATCTTTATTTGTTTTCTGGGTATCTCTTTCAGCATCTTTATTATTAGTTATATCTACCCATTCTAACTGTTTAATACCCTGTTTTTTATAGATATTGATTTCAGATCTACAAATAGAGCAAGAATTATTGAAAAATATCTTCATATATCAGCCATATACTCATTTTTATTAAAAATTAAAATAAGCAAAAACGCCTAATTGAAAAATTTTTACTGTCTCTTAAATTATATATATGTCAAAAATATTAAAAAATTCTGAATTAAATATTTCTACAGCAAGTAGTATTGTATCTAATACACTAAACAAGTGTGATGATGGTGAATTATATTTAGAGGATTCAAAATCAGAGTCGATAATCCTAGACGACAATAAAATCAAATCTTCTTCCTATAAATCTGATTTAGGATATGGATTAAGAGCAATTACAGGAGATGTAGTTGCCTATTCTCATTCTAGCGATTTATCAAAAAAATCTTTAAATGAATCGAGCAAGAATTTAAAGTCAACTTTATCATCTTCAAATGGAACATATAATTTTGAAATAAAAAAAACAAATAAAAAATATTATTCAGAACAAGATCCAATTGAGTCAAAAAATTTTAAGTCAAAAATCGAAATATTAAATCAGGTAAACGATTATGTAAGAAATAAAAATAACTCAGTTAGACAAGTAACAGCAACTTTGTTAGGTGAACATAGATCAATAGAAATACTTAGAGGTGACGGAGAACTTTTGTCTGATGATAGGCCTCTTGTGAGATTTAATGTTTCGGTAATGCTCGAAAAAAATGGTAGAAAAGAATCTGCGGTTTACGGCATAGGCGGTAGACAAAATTATGATGCTTATTTAGATGAAAAAAATTGGAAAAGTGTTTGCGATGAAGCACTAAGAATTGCTAATGTAAACCTAAATAGTAAACCAGCGCCAGCTGGAGAGATGCAAGTAGTTTTAGGACCTGGTTGGCCAGCGATTTTAATTCATGAAGCAATCGGACACGGGTTAGAAGGAGATTTTAACCGAAAAAAAACTTCAGCCTTTCATGATTTAGTTGGTAGAAAAGTTGCAAGTGAAGGTGTTACAATAATAGATGACGGTACATTAGAAAATAAAAGAGGAAGCTTAACCATTGATGATGAAGGAACTCCTACTGAAAAAACTGTTTTAATAGAAAATGGGATATTAAAAAACTTTATGCAAGACAGGTTAAATGCGCGGTTAATGAATACAAGATCAACAGGAAATGGAAGAAGAGAGAGCTACAAGCATGTTGTTATGCCAAGAATGAGAAATACAATAATGTTAAATGGAAATCACTCACAAGAAGAAATGATTAAATCGGTTAAAAAAGGAATATTTGCTGTCAGTTTTGGTGGAGGACAAGTAGATATCACCTCTGGTAAATTCGTTTTCAACTGTACAGAAGCTTATGAAATTATAAATGGAAAAGTATGTTCACCAATTAAAGGTGCAACTTTAATTGGTGATGGTCCATCAGCTCTCAAAGAAGTTTCAATGGTAGGAAATGATATGATGTTAGATCCAGGAATTGGAACCTGCGGAAAAGCTGGACAAGGTGTACCAGTCGGAGTTGGTCAACCATCATTATTGATTAATAAAATGACTGTTGGTGGTACTCAACTATAAAATGTTGGAATATAATAATAAATTAAGTGAAATCGTTGATCATTGTATTTCTAATGCTAAAAAAAAAGGTGCAACCGAAGTTGAGGTTGGAATTGTAAGGAGCACTGCTGAAACAGTTAGTTATAGAAATAAAAAATTAGATGAATCTGATAGATCTGAAAATATTGGATTATCATTAACCGCATATATTAATAAAAAAAAAAATTCAGTTTTATCATCTAATTTAAAAACTGATAATTTAGAAAAGTTAATTGAAAGATGTGTAGAAGCTGCAAAAATAACACCTGAAGATGAATTCAATTCTCTTCCTGATGAAGAATTATTTTTTAAAAATTCTGATGAATTAGATTTATTTGACGAAACCCATTTAGAAAATAATCAAAAAATCGATTATCTTAAAGAAGCAGAGGAGGTAGCTTTTAAAAATAAAGAGATTGTAAATACTAATGGCTCATCTTTTAGCGAAAGTAAAACAGAAGTAGTCCTTGGCAACAGCAAAGGTTTTAAAAATGGATATAAAACTTCAAATTTTACTGCCTATTGCGAGGTAGTTTCAAAAAATAATGGAAGCATGGAAAGAGATTATGAGTACACTTCAAAACGTCATTTTGAAGATTTACTAAAACCCTCAGAACTAGGATCAAATGCAGCAAAGTTTGCAATTAGGAAGCTTAAACCTCAAAAAATTAATAGTGGAAAATTTGATATAATTTTTGATAAGAGAATTTCGAAAAGTTTCTTAAATTATTTTAGTAGCGCAATTACAGGCTCGTCAGTTTACAGAGGAACGTCTTTTCTTAAAGAAAAATTAAACAAAAAAATATTTTCAGATAATATAAATATAGTTGATAGAGCGGATATCAAAAGAGGAAATGGATCAAGATATTTTGACAATGAGGGAGTTAAAATACAAAATCTTTCACTAGTTAATAAAGGTGTATTAAATGAGTATCTGATAGACACGTATTATGGGAAAAAACTTAATATACCTTCTAATGGAAGAAGTGGAGGCGCAACAAATTTATACTTTGAAAATGGAAAAAAAGATCTCAAAGACTTAATGAACTCAAGCAAAAAAATTTTTTATGTTACTGAAACAATAGGACACGGTACAAATATCGTGACTGGAGATTACTCACTTGGAGCTGGTGGCATGATGATAGAAAATGGTGAATTTGTTTATCCGATAAGTGAAGTAACAATTGCAGGTAATTTAAATGAAATGTTTATTAAAATGGTATTAGCAAATGATTTGCAATTTAACTATTCAACAAATGCTCCTTCCGTTTTAATAGAAAATATGACCGTGGCTGGAAAATAGTAAAGATATTATTCGATTTTTTTTAATATATATTGCCATTTTCCAAGTCTCTTGTACTCAACTTTAACAATAATATTATTTTTACTGTCGTACCAAATATCAAAATCTAATCTTTTATCTACTTCTAAATTATCATCTGTGGATTTTAATTTAAAATGGTCAACTGAAATATCTTTTCCATTCATAGTTAGGATTTCTTTTGAAATAAAATTTATCTCTTGTTTTTTAATACTTCCAGAGAGCGGGCTGATTTGACTGTTGCTAGTGAGTATTTTATGATTCCACCAATTTCCTATAATATTATTTTTATCAGCATTACCTTTATATGAAGATCCATCAATAATAAAAAATTCATTCGATTTATCATAAATCAAATTTACAAATTTCCTCTTATCATTTTGCATTGTTTCAGATTTAAATTCTATTAATTGATCATCTTGGTACTTCTCTTTACTCATACTTTCTATTGAAAATATTTTTACTCCGGCTATTTTTACCTCAAATTTAGTTTCATTAATAACTTCAAAAATATCTTCATAGCTTTTAAAATAATAATTACTGTATCCAATAATCTCACCGTTTCTATAAATATCCATTTCTATCAATGCCAGGTTTTTATAATGGCCTGTGTGTGAATATAAATTTGAAAAAGTACAAATTGAAATAATTAATCCTGAAAGAATAGAGAAAAATTTAATTTTCATTCCTAAATTTTATATTAATTATTTATTTTAAGATATATAAGAAATTATTATTTTATGTTCTTATCTATAAAAAAAATTCCTAAAACCAATTGGAGTTCAAAATATCCATTTAATTTTAAGCCAAAGATTTCAACCTTTTTCTTTTTGTGCTTTGGCTTAATACTTTTTGGATTGGGCGAAGGTTTGCTAATTGTCTCCTTAAGTGGAGCTTCTCCTTGGAGTGTTCTTGCCCAAGGTATTTCTTTAAATGTAAATTATTCTATTGGAGTGATAACATTTATAATTAGTATAGTTGTTTTAATTATGTGGATACCGTTAAAACAAAAACCAGGCATAGGCACCATTTTAAATGCATTTATCATTGCCGGAATGATTGATTTATGTATCAATTTTGTACCTTCCCCTGAAAACTTTATTTTTCAGATAAGTTTAGCAATAGTTGCTGTTCTAACAGTTGGTTTAGGTGGTGGAATATATTTAGTTGCAAATTTAGGACCAGGAGCGAGGGATGGTTTAATGATTGGGTTACAAAAAGTAACAAATTTACCAATTGCATCTGTAAGAGCATTTATTGAAATTAGTGTTGTTTCTGTTGGATGGTATTTAGGTGGAACAGTTGGAATTGGGACATTGCTATTCGCATTTGGAATAGGACCTGCTGTAGCATTAGGTCTTTATTTAGTAGATAAAATTTTTAACAATTAATTTGGAGAAAAAAAAACCCCCAACATGTGGGGGTTTTTATAATTTATTTCGAGTAAATTTGGGATTACATCATGCCGCCCATGCCACCCATGCCACCCATTCCTCCTGGAGGCATTCCGCCAGCTGGACCTGAATCTTTTGGTTCAGGTTTATCCGCAACCATTGCTTCAGTTGTGACTAATAATCCAGAAATTGAAGCAGCATCTTGTAAAGCAGTTCTGACAACTTTTACTGGGTCGATGATACCTTCTTTAAACATATCAACATATTGTTCTGTTTGAGCATCATAACCTTGAGATGACTTATTACCTTCAGTTAATTTTCCAACAACTACAGATCCATCAACTCCTGCATTTGTTGCAATCTGTCTAATAGGTGCTTGTAGAGCACTTTTAACAATTTCTACTCCAGCCTTCTGATCGTCACCTTTTACTTTGACTTTATCAAGCTCATGAGATGCATAAAGAAGTGCACATCCACCACCTACAACAATTCCCTCTTCAACAGCTGCTCTAGTTGCGTTTAGTGCATCTTCTACTCTATCTTTTCTTTCTTTAACTTCTACTTCAGTAGCACCACCAACTTTAATTACTGCAACACCACCCGCAAGTTTAGCTAATCTTTCTTGAAGTTTTTCTCTATCATAGTCAGATGTTGTTTCATCAATTTGTTGTTTAATTTGCGTGCATCTTGCATCGATATCAGATTTTTTTCCAGCTCCACTTACTATAGTACTGTTTTCTTTGTCTACTTTAACTCTCTTAGCAGAACCTAGATCTGTTAATTTAACGTTTTCAAGCTTAATTCCAAGATCTTCAGATATCACTGTTCCGCCAGTTAAAATAGCAATATCTTCTAGCATTGCTTTTCTTCTATCTCCAAATCCTGGAGCTTTCACAGCTACTACTTTTAAACCACCTCTTAGCTTATTAACAACAAGTGTAGCTAAAGCTTCACCTTCTACGTCTTCTGAAATTATCATTAATGGCCTTCCAGACTGTACAACTGCCTCTAATAAAGGAACCATAGGTTGTAAGTTTGTTAGTTTTTTCTCATGCAAAAGAATTAGAGGATTTTCTAGTTCTGTTGTCATTTTATCTGCATTTGTAATGAAGTAAGGGGACAAGTATCCTCTATCAAATTGCATTCCTTCAACTACATCAAGCTCAGTTTCAATTCCCTTTGCTTCTTCAACAGTGATTACTCCTTCATTACCAACTTTTTGCATTGCTTTAGCAATCATGTTACCAATTTCCTTATCTCCATTGGCTGATATTGTTCCAACTTGAGCTATTTCATCACTATCTTTTACTTTTTTTGCAGACGAAATTAATTTTTCTTTTACTGTTTCTACAGCTGCATCGATTCCTCTTTTAACATCCATTGGATTCATTCCAGCAGTAACATACTTACAACCTTCTTTTACAATTGCTTGAGCTAAAATTGTGGCGGTAGTTGTACCGTCTCCTGCTTCGTCGTTTGTTTTGCTTGCAACTTCTTTGACCATTTGAGCTCCCATGTTTTCAAATTTGTCATCAAGCTCAATTTCTTTTGCTACTGATACACCATCTTTTGTAGTTCTTGGAGCACCATAGGATTTATCAATCACAACATTTCTTCCTTTAGGACCAAGAGTTACCTTCACAGTGTTAGCAAGAATATCAACACCTTTAAGCATTGCTGTTCTAGCCTCTGTGTTGAACTTTACTATTTTTGCCATATTATTCTCCTTAATTTAGATTATTTTCCTGTTGATATACCCATAATGTCTGACTCTTTCATTATGCTGTATTCTTTTCCATCAATTTTGATTTCAGTCCCTGACCATTTGCCAAAAAGAACCTTATCTCCAACTTTAACATCCATTGGAATGATTTTTCCATCCTCAGTTTTTGCTCCACCACCTACAGCAACAACTTTGCCTTCCTGTGGTTTTTCCTGAGCTGAGTCCGGAATGATTATGCCCCCAGAAGTTTTTTCAACATTATTTAAAACTTCTATTAAAACTCTGTCATGTAAAGGTTTAAACTTCATAAATTCTCCTATAAATATGTGAGGACATATAGATATACTCCGGAGTATTTTCAAGAAGGTTATTGCTTTAAAAAATCAAAGAATATATAGCTTTTTTTAAGTAGCTTATTAATATGACTGTAAATTTAAGCAATAAAGGCCTTAGGGAAATAGCAAATAGCTTTGATCTATTTTATATTGATATTTGGGGGGTTCTCCATAATGGAATTAAATTAAACTATGAAGCTGTGAATGTGCTTTCTGAATTAGATAAATTAGGCAAAGAATACGTATTACTCACTAATGCTCCAAGACCAAATTCTGATGTTATAAAATTTTTAGAAAAACTTGGGCTAGATAATGAAAAAAGCTCTAAAGTTTATACTTCTGGCCAAGGATCATTAAATTATTTGAGTAACGAAAAAAAAAATCAAAAATTTTTTCATTTAGGCCCAGAAAGAGACTTCAACTTATTTGAAAATTTTAAATCATTAAAACAAAATAAACCTGAAGAAGCTGAATATTTGATTTGTACAGGTTTATTTGATTCTCATAGAAACCTTGAGTTTTATAAAAAATTTTTGTCAAAATTTTTAAATAAAGATATGATTTGCACAAACCCAGATTTAATTGTCGATAGAGGTGATGTCACAGAATATTGCGCAGGTTCAGTTGCAAAAGTTTTTGAGGAAATAGGTGGAATTGTTAAATACTTTGGTAAACCATATTCTTTGGTATATGAAAAGTCTATTAATAATAAAAATAAGTCAGTTTTATGTATCGGAGACAATTTAAATACTGATATTAGAGGAGCCAATCTTCAAAATTTTAGTTCTTTGTTTATTCTTAATGGTATTCACAAAAAAGAAAATCAAAATGAACTAAATAAACTTTTTGAAAAATATCAAGTTAATGTAAATTATGTTCAAGAAATATTAAAATGGTAAAGATGAAAATATTCAATGGATTTAATATTCCCAAAAACTATTTTAATTCCATTATACTAATTGGAAATTTTGATGGTGTACACTTGGGTCATCAAAAATTATTTAAAAGAGCAAGAGAATTTCAAAAAATATATAAGTGCAAAATTGGTGTAATATCTTTTAATCCTATGCCTAAAATGTTTTTTAATAAAAAACTAAAACATTTTACACTAATGAACTTATCTCAAAAGATAAATCAATTTGAAAAGCAAAAAGTTGATTTTCTAATAAATCAAAAATTTACAAAAAGTTTCTCAAAAATAAAAGCTGAACTATTTATTACAAGATATTTAAATAAAAAAATTAAAACTAAAGTTTTATTTGTGAGTAATAATTTTAGATTTGGAAATAAAAGAGAGGGAGATATAAATTTACTTAAATTTTTTGAAAAGAAATGTAATTATAAATTGATTATACCTTCGCCACTAAAAAAAAATAATAAAATTATATCTTCAACCGAAATAAGAAAACTTTTATCAAATGGAAATTTATCAAAAGCCAATAAATATTTATCTAGAAAATGGGAAATTGAAGGTAGAGTGCAAAAAGGAAGAAGAGTCGGTGGGAAAATAGGATTTGCTACATGTAATATTGATATTGGAAATTATATTATTGCAAAACCAGGAGTTTATTCAGTTAAAGTGAAAGTTGATAATAAAAAAAAAAAAATAAATGGAATAGCGAATTTAGGTTTTAGGCCTACCTTTAATCAAAATAAAATATTATTAGAAGTAAATTTGTTTAATTTTAATAGAAATATATATAATAAAAAATTAGTAGTTTCATTTATTAAGTTTATTAGAAGAGAAAAAAAGTTTAAAAGTATTAAACAGCTGACAAATCAAATTAAAAAAGATATCAGGGTTGCAAAAAATAGTTTAAAATAGTCATGAGTAAAGAAAACCTAAATCTTCCAAAAACAGCCTTTTCAATGAAGGCAAATTTACCACAGAAAGAACCTGCTCTAATTGATTTTTGGGATAAGATCAATTTATATCAAAATTTAAGAGACGAAAGCAAAGGTAAAAAAAAATTTATTCTTCATGATGGTCCACCATATGCAAATGGCAATATTCATATGGGAACCGCTTTAAATAAAATATTAAAGGACATAATAACAAAATTTCACCAAATGGATGATAAGGACTCAGTTTATGTACCAGGCTGGGATTGTCATGGTTTACCTATCGAATGGAAAATAGAAGAGCAATATAAAAAAAATAAAAAAAATAAAAATGAGGTTCCGATTGTTGAATTTAGAAAAGAATGTAGAGACTTTGCAAATAAATGGATAAAGGTTCACAAAGATCAGTTTAAAAGACTAGGCGTAATTGGAGATTGGGAGAACTATTATTCTACAATGAGTTTTGATGCAGAAGCACAAATAGTTCGAGAGCTTGGAAAATTTCTTAAAGAAGGAAGTCTATATAAAGGTTATAAACCAGTTCTATGGTCAACCGTAGAGAAAACTGCATTGTCAGATGCAGAAGTTGAATACATGGACCATACTTCTGATACAATTTATGTATCCTTTATAATCTCAAAAACAAAAATAAAAGATTTAGAGGATTGTCAAATCGTAATTTGGACAACTACACCATGGACGATCCCAGCAAATAAAGCTTTAGCATATAATGAAAGCTTAAAATACTTGATATTAGAGTTAGAGGACGATAACGATTTTAAAAAAAGCAAAGTAATCGTTGCCAAAGAACTTTTAGAATCTTTTACGAAAGAGTGTAACATTGAAAAATACAAGATATTAAATGAATTGCCTGGCAGTGCATTTAAAGGAGTTATCTGCAAACATCCTTTTTTCACAATTGGTTATGACTATGAAGTGCCAATGCTTGAGGCAAGATTTGTTACTACAGAGCAAGGAACAGGCTTCGTTCATTGTGCACCAAGCCATGGTCCTGATGATTTTAATTTGTGTATAAATAATGGGATAAAAGCATTAGAAACCGTTGATGATGACGGCAGATACACAAAACATATTAAGAAATTTGAGGGAACTCATATTTTTAAAGCAAATCCATTAGTAATCGAGGAGTTAAAAAAAACAAAAAGATTATTAGCTAATGGAAAACTTAAACATTCCTATCCACATTCATGGAGATCAAAAGCCCCATTAGTACATAGAGCAACTCAACAATGGTTTATCTCGATGGAAAGTCATGGTCTAAGAAAATTAGCTCTTAAAGCACTCGATGATACAAAATTTTATCCAAGCAAAGGTAAAGAGAGAATTAAGTCGATGATTGAGACAAGACCTGATTGGTGTGTTTCTAGACAAAGAGTTTGGGGAGTTCCACTTCCAATTTTTGTTTCAAAAAAAGATAATAAAGTTTTAATAGATGACGAAATATTTGAAAACATAGCTAAAATTTATGAAAAAGAAGGATCAGATTGTTGGTTTTCAGATGATTATCAAAGATTTTTAGGAAAAAAATATAATGCAGAAGATTATGTTCAATCAAAAGATATCGTTGAGGTTTGGTTTGATAGTGGTTCGACTCATTCTTTTGTATTAGAAAAAAGAGATGATCTAAAATGGCCAGCGTCAATGTATCTAGAGGGTTCAGATCAACATAGAGGATGGTTTCATTCTTCTTTATTAGAGTCTTGTGGTACAAGGGGAAAAGCACCTTTTGAATCAATTCTTTCACATGGATTTGTAGTAGATGGAAAAGGGCTAAAAATGTCAAAATCTTTAGGAAATGTAATTGCGCCAGAGGAAATCTTAAAAAAATATGGAGCAGATATTTTAAGGGTTTGGGTTACAGCTTCAAACTATGCAGAAGATCTAAGAATTGATTATTCAATACTAGAACAACATGCAGAAGCTTATAGAAAAATAAGAAACACTTTTAGATATATATTAGGAAATCTAAATGATAAATTCTCTGAGCAAAATTTCATTAAAATTGAGACAAACAAAATTCCAGAATTAGAACAATATATGCTCCATAAGATATATACTTTAAATCAAAGTTTTCACAAAAATTTTGATAATTATACATTTCACAATTTATACAAAGAACTGTTAAATTTCTGTACTGTAGATCTTTCAGCATTCTATTTTGATATACGTAAAGATACTCTTTATTGTGATGATATAAATTCAGAAAAAAGAAAAAGCTGTATTACAATATTAAATATAATTTTAGATTGTCTGCTCAAATGGTTTGCTCCAATACTTTCATTTACAACTGAAGAAATTTATTCATTAGTAAATAAAAAAAGCAATGATAGCATTCATTTAAAAAAATTTATTAAAATACCTGATAATTGGCAAAATAAAGATTTAAATGAAAAATGGGAAAAATTAAAAAAAATTAGAGATGTTGCAAATATAAGTATTGAAAGCAAAAGAACTGAAAAATTAATAGGGTCAAGTCTCGAGTCAAATATTAAAATTAATCTTAATACAGATTTATATAATATTGCTAAAGATTTTGATTTCGCTGAACTTTGTATAACATCTGCTGCCGAAGTGATACTTGATAATAATCTAACTGAAGAAATAAAAGTTGAGACATTAAAAGCCGAGGGAAATAAATGTAATGTTTGTTGGAAAATAAGAGAAAGTAAGTGCGAGAGACATGGTTGAACTGTTGATTACCATATGACAAAAAAACAATTTATTTTAAATTTTTTAATAATTTTTTTAATTTTTTTTTTAGACAGAATTTCAAAAATATATATTCTTAATATAGCAGAGACTGAAGGTATAGTGGATATATCATTAAATTCATTTTTGAATATAATATTAATTTGGAACACAGGAATTGGATTTGGACTTTTTCAGTTAGAACAAAATGTTATTTATAATATAATTACAATACTAATTATTTTAATTAATATATTAATCATTTATATGCTTCTTAATTCTAAAGGATTTCATAAAATTTTATTTTCTATGATTCTAGGGGGATCATTAGGTAATTTGTTTGATAGAATATATTATTCAGCTGTACCTGATTTTATTGACTTAAATTATAACGGTTATCACTGGTTTGTTTTTAATGTTGCTGATATATTTATTACAATAGGAATTTTTACATTAATATTTATTGAATTATTAAAAAAAAATGAAAAATAAATTAATCTTGTTATTAATCGTTCTCATTTCAATTTCATCTTGTTCAAATATGAGTGGAAAAAGATCTCAAAAGTCAGATGAATTTTTAGTTGAAAAGAAAAATCCACTTGTAATGCCCCCCGACATAGACGAGCTTCCAGAACCCAAAGAAACTTTTGAGAGTCAAACCAATGGAAATGAGTTTAAATTAAAATTAAAAAGTCAAAATAACCAGAGCAAAGATTTAGATTTAAATAAAGATAGTTCATTAAAAAAGTCAGTTTTAGATAAAATTGAAGAATGATAGGTTTGAATCTGAAATTTAAAAGCTTTAAAAATAATCACAACTCAGAAAGAAAAAAAATACTAAGTGAAATTATAAAAAAAATAAATAAAAACGATAAACCAGATTTTATAAAAAGCTTCAAACAAAATTATAAATATTCTTATGACAGAAAATTTTTAAGTAAGTATTTTAAATTTAAAAATATTAATATAATAGGCATGGGTGGATCTTCTCTTGGATCTAAAGCTATTTATAGTTTTTTTAAAAGTAAAATTAAAAAGAAATTTCACTTTTCAGAAGATCTTATTTTAAATAAAATAAATAAAAATAATGATTTAAATATCATAATTTCTAAATCAGGTAATACATTAGAAACTATTTCAAACTTTAATGTTATTTATAAAAATAATCAAAAAAATATATTTGTTACTGAAAAAAAAGATAATTACTTAAATAAATTAGCAAATAAATTAAAAGCTGATGTAATAGAACATAAAAATTTTATTGGTGGTCGTTTTTCAGTTTTGTCGGAAGTAGGAATGCTACCAGCAGAATTGATGGGCTTGAATGAAAAAAAATTTAAGCAATTTAATAAGCTCATAATTAAAAAAAGTTTTATAAATAATTTAATAAAAAATGTTTTAAGTATATATAAATTTATTAAATTAAAAAAATGTAATTCTGTTATTTTAAATTACGATAAAAATGCAGATGATTTTTTTAGATGGTACCAGCAGCTTATATCCGAAAGTTTAGGTAAAAAAAAATCAGGCATATTTCCAATTATCTCATCAATGCCCAAAGATAATCATAGTATACTGCAACTATATCTAAGCGGCTTCAAATCAAATTTTTATACTTTTTTTATGGTTAAGGAAAATAAGAGTGCTCATTTGAATTCAAAATTATTATTTAATGATTTTCATTTTTTAAAGAAAAAAAATATGTTCAATATTTTAAATTCTCAAAAAAAAGCTACAGAAAAGATATTTGTGAAAAAAAATATCCCATTTAGATCTTTTTATATTAATGAAAGGACTGAAGAGGTATTAGGTGAATTATTTTGTTTTTTTACACTTGAAGTAATTTTATTATCGCATTTGATGAAAGTTAATCCACTTGATCAGCCAGAAGTTGAACTTATTAAAAAAGAGACTTTTAAAATTCTCAAAAATTAATTTTTCCAAAAATAATCTTTGATATACCATATAGCTCTGATCTTAAAAATTTAAAATCATCATTTAATTTATCATCTGTTTTTTTATGTCTATGTATAATTATTAAATTATTTGAACTTAATATTTTTGAATGTTTAACATTATTTAGTACTAGATTTAAATTTTGATCTTTAAAAGGGGGATCAATAAAGACTAAGTTGATTTTACTATTAATTTTTTTTAAACTATTTTCATTATAAATATTTTTAAGTTTAATTTCTGATTCTTTGTTAAAGTCTAATTTATTAATGTTTTTTTTTAGTAAATTTACTGCTGGCTGATAATTTTCAAAAAATATAACTTTTTTTGCTCCTCTAGATATTGCTTCTAATCCAAAAGAACCAATACCAGAAAATAAATCTAAAACATTACATTCTTCAAAGTTCTTTTTTAATAGCGATGAGTGATCCAGGATATTAAAAATTGAACCTCTTACCATATCTTTAAGAGGTCTGGTTTTCTTATTTGGCGGCATTAGAATTTTTTTCCCTTTTGCCTTACCAGATATAATCCTCATGAGTTTTGTATTACTTTGAAACCAATATCATTCCTATGATGTCCATATTTCCAATTCAGTTTCTGAATTAAGTTTAAACATTTTTTTCTAGCTAAATTTAAATCATTGTCTAAACAAACAAAATTTAAAACTCTTCCACCGCTCGAATAAAATTTATTATTGTTAAATTTAGTTCCTGCATGGAAAAGATAACAATCTTTATCTAATTTAATTTTTTCTAGATCTTCTATTAAAATATTTTTTTTATAATTTTCTGGATACCCTTTAGATGTTAAAACTATACATATACTTTTCTTATCTTTCCAATCTAATTGAATTTTATTTAAGTTCCCTTTAATACAATTTTCTAAAATTTCTACAAAATCATTGTTTAGCAAAGGTAAAATCGTTTGGCATTCTGGATCACCCATTCTTACATTATATTCAATTAAAAAGGGTTCATCATTTTTAATCATTAAACCAGCGTATAGAAATCCTATGTACTTTCCACCATTTATTTTTAAGTAATTTAATGTTGGTAAAATAATTTTATTTATTATTTTTTCTTGAAGAATTTTTTCGTTAAGTCTAGAAGGTGTGTAAGCACCCATCCCCCCAGTATTTTTCCCCATATCTCCCTCGAATACTCTTTTATGATCTTGGGCTGTATTAAATATTTTATAAGATGTATTATCATATAAAATAAAAAAACTCATTTCCTCACCTTCGAGGAAATCCTCAACCAGCAACTCTTTTGCTATTCCGAATTTACCATCAAATATTTCTACAATAGCTTCTTTTGCCTCTAAAACATTATTACAAATATAAACACCTTTGCCACCAGCTAAACCATCAGCCTTTACTACAACTGGGAAATTTTTATTATTTATGTATCCAAAAGCAGCTTCTTTATTATCAAATATTTTAAACTCAGCTGTTGGAATATTTTCAGATTTACAGATTTTTTTTGTAAAAATTTTTGAACCTTCTAATTGAGAGCAAAATTGATCTGGCCCAAATACCTTTATTTTATTTTTATTTAAATAATCTACAATACCATTAACTAAAGGCTCCTCTGGCCCGATAACAACCATATCTATTTTTTCTTTTAACAAAAATGTCTTAATTTCTTCGAAATTTTTTATGTTTATATCTATATTTTTTGAAATTTTGTCAGTACCACCATTCCCAGGTATACAAAAAATTTCAGCTACTTTTTTTGATTCATAAATTTTTTCACAAATTGCATGCTCTCTTCCGCCACTACCAATAATTGCAATTTTCATATATACTTATTTATATAATGGAAGATAAAATAGCTAGATTAAAATATTTAGACAATACATATGAAATTATAGAAAGTGGCACTCATGTTTTATGTGCAATAACTGGAAAAAAAATTCCTTTAGAAAATTTAAATTATTGGAGTGTAGAATTTCAAGAACCTTATTTCTCTTATGTAGAAGCTAACTTAAAAAGAAATATAGTAGGATAGCTTACTTCCATCTATTATGAGTAAATATCCATTGGGATGGATTCTTTAAAATCATATTTTCTAAAATTTTATTAAGCTCGAGAGATATTTCAGTTATACTTTTTTTATCGTCAAATTTGATTGGTTGATTGATGACTAAATTAAATTTAATATCGTCATACCTTTCAATATATATTGGCACTATTTCACAACCAAATTTCTTAGCTATTTGTGCTGGGATAGTTGTTGTGTAAGCTTGTTTTCCAAAAAAATTTACCCGAACACCTTCGCTAACCCTCTGATCAATCATGAGAGCAACAGAAAAATTTTTCTTTAAGAAATTCAAAATTTGTCGAGTTCCTTTTTTGCCTTTTTTAATTTGATTTTTACATATGTATTTTAATCTAATGAATTCCATTATTTTGTTTAAAAAAACATTGTTTAATGGTCTATATATAGCCGAAACATTTATCCCTGCTGCATCTATAAACATAGCCATTAATTCAAAATTATTAAAGTGCCCAGAGATAAATACAACTTTTTTATTTTTCAATTTTATTTCTTCTAGATATTCTATTCCTTTAATATTTACATAATTTTTTAAGGGACCATTTCTAAAATCACTCAAATAAACATAATCAGATAAAATTCTTCCATAATTAGAAAAAACTTCTCGAGTAAATAAGGATTTGTCCTCAATTTTTAAATTAGTAAAACTATTTATTATTGATAAATTTTTAAGAATAATTTTATCTGATTTGACAAATTTTCCAATTGATCTCCCTATTAAAGATCCAAATTTTGAAGCATTTTTATATCCAATAATCTTAAAAATAATCAATAAAAACAATATTATTATAAACTGAAAAAAATACTTAATTAATTTCATAATTTTTGCGATATAAAATTTTTAAAATCAGAATAATTGTCAATTTTCAAATCAATCTTCGTAAATGTTGTTTTGAGTTTCTTAAATTTTTTTATTTTCATAAAATCTTTTTCAGTTGTTACAATATTTAAATTTTTTTTTAGTGCTAAATTATATATTTTATTTATATCTGTTAAACCATAATTAAAGTGATCTGAAAAAATAATTTTTTCTTCTACTTTGAATTTATTTTTTTTTAGTAAAAGAAAAAAATTTTCAGGGGTACCGATTCCACAGAATGCTAAATATTTTTTATTTAAATTAAAACTTTTTTTATTTTTTAAAATGTATTTACCTACAAAAATATTTATATTTTTATTGAAGCTTTTTATTTTTTTTATTAAATGTTTATTTTTATCTCCATTAATAAATACAGCGTTATAATTTTTAAGTTCAGACAAATCTTCCCTTAAGGGACCTGCAGGCAATAATTTCTCATTTCCAACACCAGTGAGACTGTTGAAACACACAATTGAGATACTATACTCAATGGATTTATCCTGAAGCCCATCATCAAATATAGCTACAGTATTTTTTGTTTTTTTTATTTTTTTTAAAGCTAGCAATCTTTTTTCAGACATTAATAATTTAGCACTCTTGCTAAGTAATTTTTGTTCATCGATTTGATTTTTATAATATTTTTTTATAACAAAAGTTTTTGATTTTTTTTTTAAAATTTCATTTATTTTCATTACAAGTTGTGTTTTACCAGTTCCACCAAGATAAATATTACCAACACATATCAATTTAATTTCCGATTTATATTTTTTTTTTTTATTTTTTATAAAAATTATTAATCTTGTAATTAAGGTTAATGGCAGCAACAACAAGACAATTAAATTATTTTTTTCCCAAAATTTAGGTTTTAGCAGGTTCACTTTAAATTAATTTTTTAATTTCTGAAAAGGTTAAGTTCAATACTTTCTTTCCATAGTTAGTTAAATTTTTATTATTAAAATTCAATTTTATTTTATTATGATTTTTTTCAATAATTTTAAAGCCAGAATTATAACTTATAAACTTTCTAGATATATTCATTTTATCTAATTTTTTATATATTTCACTAAAGTTAGAGATATACGGACCGTAAATAATTTTGCAGCCAAGTTTTGCAGGCTCCAAGGGATTTTGACCACCGTGAATAATTAATGAACCACCCATAAAAACTAGGTTAGATATTCTATAAAATTTATTTAATTCACCATAGGTGTCCACAATATATATATCAATATTTTCGTCTATTTTTTTATTCCAACTATGCAAATGTGTTTTTAGCGAAAATTTTTCTATCTCATTTTGAATATCATTAACTCTTTCAATATGCCTTGGAATTATTATTGAAATAATATTCTTAATTTTTTTCTTCAATTTTAAATTTAAATGATTTTGTATAATAAAACTTTCTTCATTAGGATGTGTACTAGCTGCTGTAATTATAATTTTTTTATTTTTAAAAAATTTTAATTTTTTACTTTCTAAAAGGTCAGATTTAACTTTTTTTCTCGTTGAAAATTTTAGATTTCCAAAATTTAATATATTATTAGCCCCAAGTATTTTAAGCCTTCTGCCAGTTTCTTTGTTTTGAATTAAACACAAATCAAATTTTTTAAAGACATTATTAGAAAAATTACTAATTCTTTTCCATCTCTTAAAAGTTTTTTTTGTCATTCTTCCATTTATTAAAACTAACTTAATTCCTTGTTCACTTATTTTATTTATGAGATTTGGCCAAATTTCTGATTCACATAAAAAAAAAACAGATGGCTTCCAGTATGAAATAAATTTATTTATGATAAATACATTATCTATTGGAAAAAATTGATGGATTGTTTTTTTTAAATTAAGTTTATAAAATATTTTTGATGAGCTTAAAGTGGTTGTTGTTACTAAAATTTGTTTAACTTTATTATTTGTCTCAAAATTTTCAATTAACGGAATTAAACTTAGCAATTCTCCTACGCTTGAACAGTGAAACCATATAAGTTTACCTTTATTTCGTTTCTTAGAATTTATTCCATATCTTTCAAGGAATCTTCTTTTATCTTCTTTATTTTTTAAAATCCTGTATAGAATTACTAAGGGAGAAACTAATAAAAATAATTCGCTAACAATTCTATAAATTATTTTCATTCTGCTTTGCTAAGCTGTTTTTCATAAAAGTTTTTATAAATTGTAGACGATTGTAAAAGTTGATTATGATTTCCTTGCGATACTACCTTACCTTTTTCTATAACATATATCTTATTGCAATTGATTACTGTTGATAGTCTGTGAGCTATTACAAGTGTCGTTTTTCCTTTAGTTAAAGAATTTATTGCTTTTTGAATCTTTTCCTCTGTTTCTGAGTCTAAAGAAGAAGTGGCTTCGTCAAGCAATATGATTTTACTGTCTTTAAGCATTGCCCTTGCAATTGATAGTCTTTGTTTTTCTCCACCGGATAATCTCACTCCATTCTCTCCAATCATTGTATTGTATCCATTAGGCATATTTTGTATGAATTCATCACAATGAGAAAGTTTTGCAGCTTCAAATATTTCTTTTTCAGAAGCATTTAAATTTGAATATTTTATGTTATTTATCACCGTATCATCAAACAATGATATATCCTGGCTTACTAATGATATATTTTTTCTTAAAGATTTAATTGAATAGTTATTTATTTTTTGATCATCAATTAGTATTTCGCCAGAAGTAGGATTGTAAAATCTTGGAATTAAGTTCATTATTGTTGATTTTCCAGCACCACTATGTCCAACTAATGCTGTCATTTCTCCGCTATCTATATTTAAACTTATTCCATTTAAAATAGGATTATCTCTTGTGTCATATTTGAAATTTACATTTTGAAATAAAATGTTTCCACTAGATATTTGTAAATTTTTATCTGCATTTTTATCTATATTTTTAGAGTCTATTATTGGGAGAATCCTTTTTGCTGCTGATAATCCTTGATGAACACCCATATTTAAAGTTGCCAATGATCTTACCGGTTGATAGGCAAGCATCATAGCAGCTAGAAAGGAAAAGAAATTATTAATATCTAATTCACTATTCATAACAAGGTTCCCAGCAAAATAAATTAATAGACCAATCATAAGCCCAGTTAAAGACTCCATTATAGGGGTTGATCGAGTCATAACTTCTTCTATTTTAACCATTTTAGAAGTTACGTTGCCTACATTTTCTGTTAACCTTTTTTGTTCGTGATCCTCTGTCTGAAAAATCTTAATAATTTTGTGATTTTTTAATATATCAAGAAAAAAAGAATGTACAATTCCTGCTGTTTCTTGAGCCTGCGTAGTTACTTTTCCAATTCTTTTACCTAACGACTTAGCCGCTATAGATGCAAGAGGAATCATTATAAGTGCAAATAGAGCTAATCGCCAATTTTGGTAAAACATAACAGTTACTAATCCAATCAATGTTAAACTATCTTTTGTAAATAGTAGTATTGTATTTGTTACTAAGTTTTTTACCATTCCTGCATCATACTGTAGGTGTGAGACTGTTTTTCCGGAGTGCTTTTTATCCATAGCTTCAACATTAGATGACAATACAGACTCCATAATTTGTAACTGTAGTAATTTTTGAATTTCCCCCCCTAATCTTATTAAAATAACTCTTGCATAGAAAAGTGATAAACCTTTTATAGAAAAAGCAAATACAATCGCTATAGGAATGATGAGCATCAATTGTCTATTTTTTTCAATAAATATTTTTTCTATTGCAGGGTCAAGTAGATAGGCAATCGATGAAGTACTTCCAGCAACTAAAACTGAAAAAAATACAGAAAGTAAAATTCTTCCTAAAAATTTTTTTACATAATCCTTGTATAATCTTTTCAATATATCTGTATTTGTCATTTAATTTATATTTTCCCTATAAAAATATTTATCAAAACTAAAAAACCTAGGAGATTATTACTTTTAAAAATTTTTAAGCAATTTAATTTATTTTTTTTATTAAATCTTTTTAATTGAAAAAAAAATAAATGGATAAAAACCAATATTGCCATTAAATAAAAATAGCTATTTAGTTCCATTATATATCCCATAAAAATATAAAGAAGAAAAAATAATAAATAACATAAAGATAAAAAAGTTTTTGGATTTTCTTTAAATTTAATTGATGTTGATTTTACTCCTATAATTTCGTCATCCTCAATATCTTGAAATCCATATATAGTGTCGTAACCCAATGTCCAAAATATGGCACCAAAATAGAATATAAGAGCCGCAGCACTTATATTTTCATTTATTGAGGTCCAACCCAGTAATAATCCATAATTAAACGTAAATCCTAAAAACAACTGTGGCCAATAAGTAAATCTTTTCATCAGCGGATAAGTAAAGGCAAATGGCATTGATGCGATTGCTAATAAAATAGTTAATTTATTAAAGTTAATTAGAACTAATAAAGCTAATAAACATAAAAAAATCGAATAAGATAATGCAAGCTTAACAGAGATTTTTCCTGACGCTATAGGTCTATATTTTGTTCTCTCAACATTTTTGTCAAAATCTTTATCAACTATATCATTTATTATACATCCAGCAGATCTCATTAGTACTGATCCAAAAAAAAATAAAAATATATAAAAAAAGTATTTTTCAATCCCGTTTTCAAAATTATAGACAATTGTTAAACCCCAAGCACAAGGCCAAAACAACAACATGTATCCAATCGGCTTTTTTAACCTTGTTAATTCGAGGAAGATGCTTATATGAGACATATAAACAACTAAATAACAAAGATTTTTTATTAAGCAAATTTAATCGACATGAATATTGATTACACTGTAGTGGCACTTATGTTTCCTGCTATTCCATTAATCATGAATGTGTATTCAACAAGATTTCATACTCTGAGCGCTTTAATTAGAAAAATTCATGATGAGTATGTTTTTGAGAAACATACCCCACCAGAATGGAAAGACCAATTAAATAATTTAAATGCACGAATTGATGTATTAAAATATTCGATAATGTTTGGTGCATTTGGATTTCTTTTTAATATGTTAACTGTTTTTGCATTGTACTTAGATGAGTTATTTATTGCTAGAATAATCTTTGGTTCTTGTTGTTTATCAGTAATGATTTCAATAATTTTTTTTATAAGAGAAATTCAAATTTCTACTAAAGCTTTGAGACTTCACATATCAGATATGGATGATCAATTTAAGGAATAATAACAGCAGGTCCTAAAATTTTTCTCCCTTCCAAGTCTTTATGAGCATCAACTGTATTTTCAAGCTTGTACTCTTTAAAAATATCTATTTTTACTTTTCCAGATGTTACTTTTTCAAATAATACTTTAGATGCTTCATTAAGTTCTTCAACAGTACTCAAATATTGTTGCATAGAAGGTCTGGTTAAATATAGGCCTTTTGGTTGTATTAATTTTGGAACATTAATATCTGATAATGGTCCAGAAGCATTTCCAAATGAAACCATCATTCCTCTAATACTCAAACATTCTAGAGAACCCTCAAGTGTATTTTTACCAACACCGTCATAAACAACAGGAACTCCCTTACCATTTGTAATTTCTAAAACTTTTTTTTCAAATTTTTCTTTATTGTAGTTTATTACATGGTCATAACCATTATTTTTAGCTTTTTCTATTTTGTCATCTGATCCAACCGTTCCAATTACCTCACAGCCTAAACTTTTAGCCCACTGACCAAAGATTTGTCCAACACCGCCTGCGGCCGCATGAAATAAAATTGTTTCACCTTTTTTTACTGGGTATGTTTTATGCAATAAATAAAAAGTAGTTAGACCCTTTGTCATCAAAGTTGCAGCCACTTTAAAATCAACACTATCAGGAATTTTTACTAAATTCTTAGTCGGGTAATTTCTATGTGTTGAATAAGAGCCTAAAGGTGCACCAGCATAAGAAACTCTATCTCCAATTTTAAAATCTTTAACATTTGAACCTATGTCTGTAAGTATCCCAGCTCCCTCAGCACCAATTGCTGTAGGCAGCTTCAAAGGATATAATCCTGATCTATGATAAGTATCAATATAATTTAAACCAATTGCTTTATGTTCAATTGTAACTTCATCTGCCTTTGGTTTTTCTAATGAAATATCTTTTAGCTCTAATACTTCTGGGCCTCCATTTTTTAAAATCTGTATTGCTTTCATCTATTTTACAAATGTACCACTATGGTAATCCTCAATAGCTTGTAGTATCTCTTGTTTTGTATTCATTACAAACGGACCACCTCTTGCTATTTGCTCACCAATTGGTTTGCCAGAGATTAATAGAAATTTTGCATTAGATAAAGCTGAAACTTTTAAATTATTTCCTCTTGTTAAAAGTATTAAAGTAGAATTCTCTACTTTATCATGATTTCTATTACCAACTCTTATTTCGCCATTTATTAGGTAAATGAATGAGTTATGTGTTGATGGAATATGAAAACTAAATTCTTTTTCTTTTTTTAATTCTATATCAAAGTAAATAGGATCTACGTTGTGTTTTTTAATTGGACCTTCCGCATTTTTAAATTTACCTGCAATTACTTTAATTTGTTTTTCATCATCTTTATGAACTGACATTTGATCTGCGTTGATATAATGATACTCAGGCTTACTCATTTTCATTTTTGCTGGCATGTTAATCCATAATTGAAATCCGTGAAGCTTACCTTGTTTCATTGCAGGCATTTCAGAGTGGATAATCCCACTACCAGTTTTCATCCACTGAACATCTCCTGCAGTCATTCTACCTTGACCTCCTGTGCTGTCTTTATGTTCAAAATCTCCGGCAAGCATATATGTAACTGTTTCAATTCCTCTATGTGGATGAGGAGGAAAACCCGCAATATAATCATCTTTATTTTCAGATCCAAATTCATCTAGCATAAGAAATGGATCAAAATAATTTGGTTCTACACCGATGCTTCTTTTTAATTTAACACCCGCACCATCTGTTGCAGGAGTTGGATCAATTATTTGATTTACTTGAATCTCAGACATCGACTTTATATAATTCGTTATATTATTTAATCAAGGCTTTGACTATGAATTCTAGAGCAAAAAATATTATAGATTTTTGGTTTATTAAAACCCCATCTGAAAAAAGGTTTAAAAAGGACGAAGCATTAGATCTAGAAATAAAAAATAATTTTTTAGAAGATCATAACTTAGCTAAATCAGGCGATTATGAAGATTGGCTTAACACTTCTAAAGAGTGTTTGGCTTTGATTATACTGCTTGATCAATTTTCAAGAAACTTGTTTAGAGATAAGAAAGAGGCATTTGATCAGGACCACAAAGCAAGATTAGCAGTCAATCAAGGAATATACTTGGGCCACTTACATGAACTTAACGAAACTGAAAGATTATTTTTTCTTTTACCTTTAATTCACAGCGAGGAATTAATAGATCATGAAAGAGCATATGCATTATTAGATAAATATTTAAAAAAACATCCAGATATACAAAATATTAAAAAATTTTGGGCTGATCATACAAGAGCAATTGAAAAATTTAGAAGGTATCCCCACAGAAATAAAATATTAGGGAGACAATCAACCAATGAAGAAATTGAGTTTCTAAATGGTCCAAACTCATCTTGGTAATTAAATTAAATTATTTAGATAACTTAAATTTTTTATTTCTATTGTTGGTTTGTAATCTAAATTGTCAAATATATTCTTATTTCTATTTACCCACACTGAGTTAAAACCAAAGTTGCCTGCCGCAGATACATCCCAAGTATTAGCGCTTAAATATGCAAATTGATTTTTTTCAAACTGATACTTTTTGACTGGAATATTATAAACATTAGGATGTGGTTTATATATTTTTACTTCCTCCACAGACATCACATCATCAAAAATATTATCTAAATTATTACTACTTACCAATTCTTTAAGAAGGGAAGGAGTCCCATTTGAAAGAATGACAAGTTTATATTTTTTTGCTTTAAGTTTTTTTAAAGTTTCTTTTACTTCAGGAAAGGTTGATAGAACTCTATACAGATCTAATAATTCATTTTTCATTAAAATATCAATTTGAAAAACTTTCATTGATTTATCTAAACTTTCTTCGGTTATTTTCCAAAAATCTTCATGTCTATTCATAAGACTTCTTAGCCATGTATATTCAAGCTGTATAGTTCTCCAATAATTTGCAAATGGCTCCCATTTATCTCCAATTTTATTTTTGCATTTTTCTGCAGCTGAATTAACATCAAAAAGTGTTCCATAAGCGTCAAAAATAATTACTTTGATATTTTTCATAAAACTTTTAATTTAATTATATGTCTAATATTAGAATATTTTATGCTGAAAGTTTATCCAATAATTTATCTGGTAAACTAAATAAAGACCAATCTAAATACTTAAACTCTGTAATGCGGTTAAAAATAAACGATAATTTTTCTCTTTTTAATAAAGGGGGAGAGTGGAATACAAAAATTATATCAATAAATAGGGGTATTGTAGAATTTCAAGTTCAAAACCAATTAAGACAATCAAATATAGAAAGAGAAATTTGGTTAGTATTTACACCTATAAAATCAAATTATTTTAATTTTATGTTACAAAAAGCAACTGAGATTGGAGTAACAAAATTTTATCCGATAACAACAGAAAGAACAATTGTAAGAAAAATTAATGAAGATAGAATAAAAAAAATTTTAATTGAAGCATCTGAACAAAGTAATCGATTGACAGTTCCATCAATCGAGAAAATTCAAAAATTAGAAAAGTTTTTAGATGTAAATAAAAATATAAATTTGATTTTTGGTGATTTAAATACTTATAATAAAAAAATTGAATTGAAAGATTCACCAAAACCCATAGCTGTTCTAATTGGCCCCGAAGGTGATTTTTCAGAGAGTGAGCGGGCTAAGATTCTTAAATTTCATGACGTTCAATCTATCAAGCTAAATGACAATATTTTAAGGTCAGAAACAGCAGTAATTTCGTCGTTATCTATTATCAATTATCTTATAAATTGATAAATTGTCGCGAATATATAAGTGTATTTTTTGTAAATTGGTCATATATAAGTTTTACAGATGAAAATATTATTATCTACTAGTGTTTTTTTGTTTCTTAAACCAACAATAGTGTTTGCTAATCAACCAAAAAATTGGCAACTTGGTTTTCAGGATGCAGCTTCTCAAACGATGAGAGATATAGTTTGGTTCCACGATTATATGTTAATGCCAATTATTGTGGCTATAAGTGCTTTTGTTTTATTTTTAATGCTTTATGCAATGATAAGATTTAGAGCATCAAGAAATCCTAATCCATCAAAAAGAACGCATAATGTTTTAGTAGAAATTATTTGGACGCTTGTACCGTGTTTAATTTTAATAGTGATGGCTGTCCCATCATTCAAAGTTTTATATTCTCAAGACACTATTCCAAAAGCAGATGTAACAATCAAAGCTATAGGATATCAGTGGTACTGGGGATATGAATATCCAGATGAAAATATTATCTTCGACTCATATATGATTGAAGAAAAAGACTTAGAAGCTGGTCAACCTAGATTACTAGCAGTGGATAATGTTGTAGTAGTTCCAGTAAATAAAGTTGTAAAAGTTTTAATAACAGCAAACGATGTATTGCATGCTTGGGCTCTTCCAGCGTTTGGAGTAAAAAGAGATGCAATGCCAGGCCGTATAAATGAAACATGGTTTAAAGCAGAGAGAGTAGGAACTTTTTATGGTCAGTGTTCTGAGCTTTGTGGAATAAAACATGCATTTATGCCCATTGAGGTAAGAGTAGTTTCTGAAGAAGATTATCAATTATGGCTAGAGGAAGCTAAAATAAAATTTGCAAAAGAGGATATTTTTGAAAATAATAAATTAATAGCGAGCAACAAATAATGAGCACAGAGGCAATACACACACACGAACATCATATACCAACAGGTTGGAAGAGATGGGCATATTCAACAAATCATAAAGACATAGGAACAATGTATCTAATTTTTGCAATCATTGCAGGAGTTATAGGCACAGCTTTTTCAGTAGTCATGAGAATGGAATTGATGCATCCAGGTGATGGAATTTTAAACGGCAACTATCATCTTTATAATGTACTAGTCACTGGACACGGCTTAATTATGATTTTCTTTATGGTTATGCCAGCAATGATTGGTGGATTTGGAAATTGGTTTGTTCCAATAATGATTGGTGCACCAGATATGGCCTTTCCAAGAATGAATAATATTTCTTTTTGGTTATTGCCAGTTTCATTTATTTTATTAATTGCATCTATATTTATGGATGGTCCTCCAGGCGCAAAAGGAGTTGGTGGTGGATGGACTATTTATCCTCCTTTATCATCTAAAGCAGGTCAACCTGGACCAGCTATGGATTTTGCGATATTGAGTTTACACATCGCAGGAGCTTCATCAATATTAGGAGCTGTTAATTTTATAACTACAATTTTAAATATGAGAACACCTGGTATGACTTTGCATAAAATGCCATTATTTGCATGGTCTATTTTAGTTACTGCATTTTTATTATTACTTTCTTTACCAGTATTGGCTGGAGCAATCACGATGTTATTGACTGATAGAAATTTTGGAACCGCATTTTTCGAAGCACAAACAGGAGGAGATCCAACTCTCTTTCAACATTTATTCTGGTTCTTTGGTCATCCTGAAGTTTACATATTAATTTTACCAGGCTTTGGAATGATAAGTCATATAGTTTCAACTTTTTCAAAAAAACCAGTATTTGGTTATTTAGGAATGGCTTACGCGATGGTTGCAATTGGAGTTGTAGGGTTTGTAGTATGGGCTCATCATATGTACACAGTTGGATTAGACACTGATACTAAAGCTTATTTCCTAGCAGCTACGATGATTATTGCAGTACCAACGGGAATAAAAATTTTTTCTTGGATAGCTACTATGTGGGGTGGATCTATTTCGTTCAAGACACCAATGGTTTGGGCACTTGGATTTATATTTTTATTTACAGTTGGTGGAGTTACAGGAATTGTGCTTGCTAATGCAGGAGTAGATACAGCATTACACGACACATATTATGTTGTCGCTCACTTTCATTATGTCCTTTCACTTGGAGCTGTATTCGCAATATTTGCAGGATTTTATTATTGGTTTAGTAAAATGTCAGGATATGAATATTCCGAATGGTTAGGACAACTTCATTTTTGGTTAACTTTTATAGGAGTGAATCTTGTATTTTTCCCTCAACATTTTCTAGGATTAGCAGGAATGCCAAGAAGATATGCAGATTATCCGGATGCCTTTGCCGATTGGAATTATATTTCATCAATTGGTTCATATATTTCTGTGGTGGGTTTAGGAGTTTTCTTTGTAAATATAATTTATGCATTTATAAAAAAAGAAAAAGCAGTTCAAAATCCATGGGGCGTAGGAGCCACAACACTTGAGTGGACGGTGCCGTCTCCTCCAAATTTTCATACATTTGAAGAACTCCCAAAGTTTGAAGAGGAGTATGAAACTGCAGAAAAATCTGGTAGGTAGTTTTATTTAAAAAGATAAAATTGTTAAATGTCTACAGTTTATACAAAATTTAAAAAAACATCTTTAGATTTAGGAATTATTCCTGAATTATTGAAGTTGATGAAGCCTAGAGTTATGTCTCTAGTAATATTTACATGTGCGGTTGGATTACTTACAGCACCAAATTCAATTTCATTTATAACCTCAGCTCTCGGTATTTTAATAGTTGCGGTCGGAGCAGGTGCAGCGGGCGCATTAAATATGTGGTATGAGGCTGATGTAGATAAGTTAATGACCAGAACTTGCCTTAGACCAATACCAAGGGGAAGTTTAAAAAAAAAACAGGCTTTATATTTTGGAACAACGCTATCTGTATTATCAGTAATTTCTTTGTATTATTTTACAAACTTGCTTTCCGCTTCATTACTATTATTTACAATTTTATTTTATGTATTTGTTTATACAATTTGGTTAAAAAGAAAAACTCCTCAAAATATTGTAATAGGTGGAGCGGCGGGTGCTTTACCTCCAGTAATTGGTTGGACAATAGCAACAAATAGCATTTCTATAGAACCTATTACATTTTTTATAATTATATTTCTTTGGACACCATCTCATTTTTGGGCTCTAAGTTTATATAAGGTTCAAGATTACAAAAAGGCAAATATTCCAATGATGCCAATTACAAATGGCATCGAAACTACTAAGAAAAATATATTTATATACTCATTACTAATGTTACCAGCTATTGCTTTACCATACTATGTTGGTTTTGTTGGAGAATTATTTTTGGTAATTGGTTTAGCTTTAACTTTTTATTATAATTATCTTTGCTATCAACTTTACAGTTTTAAAAAGAATAAATTTGAAATTAAAAAAGCTCAACAAATATTCGGATACTCTATTTTGTACTTATTTTTGGTATTTGTATTATTTTTAGGAGATAGATTAATATAATAATGATGATTAAAGACGATAAAACAAAAAAGAGAAATTTAAAGACAGCCATAGGATTAATTTTTTTTATAGTTTTTTTATTTATATTTACACTTTATAACGTGGGAGTATTCGATAGACCTTTATGATCAAAAAAAAAATACTAACCCCAGTAATATTATCTGGAATATTTGTGTTTATGCTTGGTTTATCTTTTGCTGCTGTTCCGTTATACGATCTATTTTGCAGAGTAACTGGCTTTGGTGGAACAACACAAATTTCAAAAGAAGCGCCAAAAATAGTATTAGATGAAACAATTAATGTAAGATTAGATACAAATGTTAATTCACAATTAGATTGGAAGTTTGAGTCTGAGTTAAATACTATGGAAGTTAAACCAGGTAAAGTTTATAAAATTAAATTTAATGTTGAAAACTTAGGTAGCGAACCATCATCAGGTGTCGCAAGTTATAATGTTTCACCTTCTTCTTTTGGCGCATATTTCAATAAAATTGGCTGCTTTTGTTTTGAAAAACAAACATTAAACCCTGGAGAAAAAGCCAGTTATGATTTAGTTTTCTATTTAGATCCAGAACTGGTAAAAGATCCTAAAACTGCGAGAGTAGAGGATGTAACTATGTCCTATACTTTTTTCTCGTCAGATTATTATAAGCAAAGTAAAAAGGTAAACTAATGTCAGCTGGTGAAAAAAAACACGATTACCATCTAGTAGATCCAAGTCCTTGGCCGATTTATACTTCATTTGCAACTTTAGTTTTGGCTATTGGATCTATTTACTATTTTCACTCAAAAGTAATGTGGGCAATGATTCTTGGTTTAGCTCTTGTCTGTTATGGAGCTTTTATGTGGTTCAGAGACGTAGTTATTGAAGCTGAACATCAAGGTCATCACACACCAGTTGTTCAAATTCATCACAGATATGGAATGACTTTATTTATTGCATCTGAGGTAATGTTTTTTGTTGCATGGTTCTGGGCATATTTTGATGCAAGTTTGTTTCCAAGTGAATTTGTGGGAAATGTTTGGCCACCAAAAGATATCGAAGTATTTGACCCTTGGGATATTCCGTTAATAAATACATTAGTATTGTTACTATCCGGCACTACAGTAACTTGGGCCCATCATGCTCTTTTAGAAGATGATAGAAAAGGATTTATTCAAGGTTTGTCATGGACTGTCTTCTTAGGAGTATGTTTCACTGCACTTCAAGCTTATGAATATGATCACGCAACATTTGAATTTTCTAATCATATTTATGGTGCAACTTTTTATATGGCAACTGGCTTTCATGGTTTTCATGTGATTATAGGAACAATCTTTTTAGCTGTTTGCTTATGGAGAGGAAAATTAGGTCATTTTAATAAAGATCATCACTTTGGATTTGAGGCTGCGGCGTGGTACTGGCATTTTGTTGACGTAGTATGGTTATTTTTATTTGCAGCTATATATGTTTGGGGTAGTTAAAACATACTAATTTGAAACATAAACTTTCTTTTTCAATTTTTGTTTATTCATTCATTCTAATATTCATCACATTAGGGGTTTGGCAACTATATAGACTTGAATGGAAACTCAATCTTATTTCAGAAATAAATAATGCAATTTCAAGCGAACCCATTGAGTTTAATTCAAATAGTATTAAAAATTTTCAAAAAGTTAGTTTCAAAGGAAAGATTGATAATGAAAAGATCATTTATTTATATAACTTAAACGAAGATGGTGAGCCAGGCTTTGATATTATCAACCCAATCAATATAGAAAATAAAAATTTTCTCATAAATAGAGGATGGGTTAAAATAAGCGATAAAAACAAACCTTTTATTACTAACAATGAAAATTTTGTAGGAATTTTTAGAGAAAAATCAAAATCAAGCTATTTTAAGCCTGAAAACGATTTACCTAACAATTATTGGTTTAAGTTAGAAGATAATGATTTGCAGAGATATACTGGGTTAATATTTTCAAATTATATTATTTATCTCAACGACTCAAGCCCAACAAAAATTCCTAAACCAAAAAATATTTCCGCGAATTTATCTAATAATCATTTAAAATACGCATTAACTTGGTTTTCATTAGCGATTTCAATTTTTTTAATATATTTATATTTTAGAAAAAAAAATTACTAATGGAATATATAAGTACACGAAATAATCAGAGAAACTTTACTTTTAAGGACGTTTTCCTCAAAGGTTTGGCAGATGATGGGGGACTTTTTGTACCAAAATCAATTATACCATTCAGTAAGGAAGATTTAAACCATCTTAAAAATCTTAGTTATAATGATTTAGCAGCTGAAATAATTTATCCATTTATTGGAGATTTCATGCCTAAAGATGAGTTGATATCTATAATATCGAAATCTTACTCAAATTTTAGATCCAATGATGTTGTAAAAATCTCTAATTTAGGAAATTTAAAAGTTTTAGAATTGTTTCACGGTCCAACACTCGCATTCAAAGATATTGCTATGCAATTAATTGGTAATTTTTATCAATACCATTTAAGACATGATCAAAAAAAAATTAATATAATAGTTGCAACTTCTGGTGATACTGGCGCAGCTGCAATTGATGCATTAAAAGGAAAAGATAATCTAAATGTGTTTGTATTGCACCCCAACAATAAAATTTCACCGGTGCAAAGAAAATTAATGACAATACATGAAGAGGGCAATGTATTTAATATTGCGATTGAGGGTAATTTTGATGATTGTCAAAATTTAGTAAAAGCAATGTTTAATGATGAAAAATTTTCCAAAAAAATTAATATGTCAGGCGTTAACTCAATCAACTGGGCAAGAATTATTGCTCAGACTGTATATTATTTTTATGCTTACTTTAAAGTTGGAAATGGGCAACCACTTTCATTTTCCGTTCCAACAGGAAATTTTGGAGATATTTATGCAGGTTACTTAGGAAAAAAACTAGGTCTACAAATTGACAAATTAATCGTAGCTACAAATAAAAATGATATTCTTCATAGAGCAATATCTGGAGGTGATTATACTCAAAAGAAAGTTGAGGAGACAAATACACCGAGTATGGATATTCAGATTGCAAGTAACTTTGAAAGACTTTTATATGATGTCAAAGATTGTAACTCAGAAATTACAAAGGATATTATGAGTAAAATTAAAAATAATAAGTATAAAATAGACAAAAATGATTTAGATAAAATTAAAAAGAATTTTATTTCTGAGATGCTTGATGAAAATGAAACCCTTGAAATAATAAAAATAGTTAATGATGAATACCAAATAGCAGTTGATCCACACACTGCAGTTGGAATTGGTGCTGTGAGAAAATTAGGGTTGGAAAATAATTGTGTTGTATTGTCAACTGCTCATCCTTGTAAATTTCCAAAAGCAATTGAAGATGCGATCTCAAAAACTGAAAATTTACCAGATAGTCTTAAATATGTTAATGATAGAAAAGAAAAATTTGAAGTTCTTTCAAATGATATTGAAAAAGTTAAAAAATATATAATGAATTCGATATGAAACTTAAAATAAAAGATCAACTACCAGATACAGAAATTTTTCAACTAATTGATGGAGAGCCTCAAAAAAGTAAATTAAGAGAAACTATTGGTAATGGAAAAGTTGTTTTGTTTGGTTTACCAGGGGCATTTACATCAACTTGCTCTAAACTTCACCTGCCAGGTTTTGTAGCAAATGCAGATAAAATAAAAGAAAAAGGAATAGCAAATATATTTTGTTTATCAGTAAATGACCCTTATGTAATGAGTGCTTGGGGAGAGGTAAATAATTCAGGAGATAAAATTAAAATGTTATCAGATCCTTATTTGTTATTTACGAGAGCTATTGGAGCAGAAGTTGATAGAAATTCTAAAGGAATGGGTATCAGATCAAATCGTTATGCAATGGTTATTGAAAACTTTGAAGTTGTAAATATTCAAGTTGAAAAGGAAACCAAACAATGTGGTCTAACTTCAGCGGAAGGTATTTTAGAGATACTTTAATAAATAATGGCACTAGGTGATATTTTCAAATCTAAAAAAGACTTTAAAAATCATGAAATAAGAAATTTTGACAATTTGATATCTAATTTACATAATCTAACGAAGCATAAGTTTGAATTAATTCGTAAATCTATAAACAAAATTACAACAAGAAACTGTGCAACAGAAGAGTTAAGCTATCATTTTAAACTTAAAAAAGATTATGCATATATAGAAATTGAGAAAAATTATTTTAAAAATGAGGAAGAATCAGGCATGGAAACCTTTGATTGGAACCAGATACATTACTTAAATCTAAATCCAGAAAGTGAATATCCAGTATTTAAATATCTAATGAGTTTTAAACGACAAAAAAATAGAAAGGTTGGGTATGAAACCATAGGAGCACTTCATTTCAATCTTGATCCAGAAAAATTAATTTTTGAAAAGAACTTTGAAATAAAGTTAAAAAAATCAATGAAAAAATGGGTAAATAAAACATTTAAATGAAGATTAAAAATTTTGACAATGTAATTATCCTAAGACCTAAAAAATCGTATTTTAATGATGGTTCAAGATTTGAAGGTCAGTCAAATCAAATCAACAAATCAAAACTTCCTGATGGTTATGGTAAATTATATTATCCAAATGGTCATATTCAATATAAAGGAAACTTTAAAAATGGTGAGTTTAATGGATACGGGGAATACATTTCACCAAACCATTATGAATATTTAGGAGATTTTAAAAAAAATAAAATGCATGGAAATGGAAAAATTATTTGGAAAGATGATAAATCCTCATTTAAAGGCATTTTTAAAAATAATAAAGTTATCAAGGGAGAGTATTTATTTTCAAATGGTAACAAATTTATTGGATTAATAAAGAACAACAAACTTTATATTGGCAAATATATAGACAAAGAAATTCAAAGAAGTTTCGACGGAGTATTTATAAATAATGACTATTTAAAAGGCACGATTATATTTCCAAACGGAGATAAGTTTAAAGGAACTTTTAGGAAAAATGAGCCCTATAAATCTGGTAAGTGGATTCTTGCAAATGGAAATACTTATAAGGGTGAATTTAAACATGTAAAAAAAAGCAATAATGAAATAACATTTTTATGGCATGGAGATGGTCTTTATGAAACTAAGCAATTTTATTATCGAGGATCTTTCAAAAATCAAATGTTTCATGGATGGGGTGTGTTAAAGCATAAAACAAAGGAGAGATTTGTTGGCAAATTTAAAAACAATAAAATGTACGATGGTGTTTATAAAGACGCTAAAAACGGTTTGTACGTTATTGAAAAATTTAAAGTAAAATCTCGTACACCTGACGTATAACGAGGTTGTATTTTTTAAATAACGTTGATACTGCAAACTAAATTAATAAATGAGAAGGGGCGTTCTGTTGCCCGGCATTAAATAAGAAAATAGCATATTTGCTCACTTAATCAAAACACTTCATTGCTAACTTCATTGTCAGAATGACTTATTTTCTTTTTAGTTGGTTTTTTGATCTAACACTTCATTGTAAATTTGATTAAAATTTTTCAAATACACCCTCAAAAGATTTTACTAATACTTCCTTTTTATCAAATTTAATTAGATAATTATTTTTAGTTATGTTGTAGACAATTACACCTTTCTCATGCAGTTTAAATGCAAGACCATCTACGATTTCAGTTTTTAAACTTGTTGGTTTGCCTAAATCTATTTTATAAAAATCATAAATCTCATGATAATGATCATGTTCAGGGTTATCTCTGTTATTATCTCCATAAAGAATATATCCATTTTCAGGTATCACCATTGCCATTGCTGTAAAAAGTTTTGCAAATCGAATATTTTCGGGAGAACTTCTATAATTCTTTATCCAATAGTTTTTATCGAATTTTTTAATATCAATTTCTTTACCAAATATTTTTTTAGTAAGTTCTTTCTCTTTTTCTTTGGGTGGATTTTTTGCAATCTTCCACACATTTACAGCAACTAATCTTGGATAAGATAGATGTTTGTCATGAAACTCAATTATACTTGCAATATCTTTTATTTGCTTACAAGTATAACCACTTCTTGTTTTTTTCCATAATTCTAAAAAAACTCCATTTATAAATTCATGAGTATCTTTTTGTTTTTCCCAATTTATGTTTCCCAATATAATAAAATCTTTACCCATTTCTTCTCTGATTGATTTAGAAATTTTGTATCTATACTTCTTAACTGTGGAACTAGACTTACCACCATAATATGAGTGATTATCATTACGCCAGAGATCAAAAATAATTCCATCAAGATCTCCTGCACGTGATTTGACAAGTTGTGTTATATAATCCAAAAAATCTGGATGAGTATAATCAACATTTAAGGTTCTCCCATACTCTTGCCACGCTTTATCACCCCATTTTGATTTAAGCGCAAATTTTTCCATCCCAACTTGATTAGAGTAATTTTGATCAGGATAAGTATATGCCCAATATATTTCTCTTAAACTTAAATGAGTAGAAGTTGGGGGCGTAACGTTTTGAGCACCCCAACCAAGACCATAATTTTTAGACCCTAAATCCCAAGTTCTCCATGCTCTAAATAGATTTATCGTTTTTCGATTTGCTAAAACAGAGTCAATTCTGTTACCAGAATTTTCTCTTAAGTATTCTATTGCTTTAGGGGCAACAATTTCTTTAATTTTTTGATTATCTTTGACTTTGCAAGTTGCTGCATTTAATTGAGAACTGATACTTAAAAAAAATAATATTAATAAAATTTTCCTCATTATAAAAAGGGGCGTTCTGTTGCCAGGTGCCCCGAACAAAGTACCATTATTCGCGAATAATTTGAATTGAAAAGTGAGATTTTGCAATTCAAGTGCGGATATAGTGCGGACAGATTTTTTATGATAAAATTTATCCATGAGTAAATTAACTGATCTGCCACCTTCAAATAAAAACAAGGGAAATACTAGTCCCGTAAAAACTAAGACGCATATTTATCCAAGAAAAAATAGATGGGGCATAGTTTGGTCCGACACTCCAGCATCTGGATCTAGGAGAAATATAATAAGTAAAAAACTAGGTGATAAACTAATTGAAGAGTTTAGGGATGGTCAATCAAGCATTCAATTAGAGGAAAAATATAAAATAGATAACGATACAATACTGAAATATATAAAAAGTAAGTTACCAACAAATAAATATAACAGTATAACTCGAATTAATTTAATTGATAGTAAACTAGGTGATAAACTAATTGAAGAGTTTAGGGATGGTCAATCAAGCATTCAATTAGAGGAAAAATATAAAATAGATAACGATACAATACTGAAATATATAAAAAGTAAGTTAACGCACCAAGAGTTCGAAGAAAAAAAAAGAGTCAATCAACACGACTTTAATTCTTAATGCAGACACAGAGCGGATAGAATTAAATTAACTTAAATAATTATTGATAAATATAGGATGCTAAGGGGCGTTCTGTTGCCAGGTGCCCCACTTACAAGTTTGCTGCTCTCCTAGCAATTAAATCTACTTCATTATTTAATTTATCAGTGGAGTGTGCTTTTACCCAACTCCATTTAATATCAAATTCATTTGCTAGTAAATCTAGCTCTACCCAAAGATCTTTATTTTTAACTTTTTGTTTACCTGCAGTTTTCCAACCATTTTTTTTCCAATTATTAATCCATTCAGTTATTCCGGACTTAACATATTTAGAATCTGTAAAAATTTGAACTTTACTACCCTTAGGAATTTTTTTTAATGCTTTAATTGGTGCCAATAATTCCATTTGATTATTTGTTGTATCTTTTTTGCTACCTTTAATCTCAGTTTTTTTTCCATCATTTATTATTATTGCCGCCCAACCACCTTTGCCTGGGTTTCCTATACATGAACCATCAGTGTATATTTTAATCATTATTTTAAGTAGTCCTTAAATGAATTGATTTTCTGATGATATTTCAATTTTTGAATATACTCTCTTGGATCTTTAATTTTGATATATGCATCTTTTGGAGTATTTAAATAATCATATGCTCTTGTTAGCAAATATCTCAGCGCTGAACCTCTACAAAGTATATTAAAATATTTCTTCTCCTTATTATTTAGTTTCCGAATACTTTCGTATCCTTTTATCAGATTTGTAGATTTGCTTTTATTTAAAAAATATTTCCTCCCTTTTTTATTAAAACATAAAGCATTAATACAAATCGAAAGTTCATAAGCTAAAAAGTCGTTTGCTGAAAAATAAAAATCTATAAATCCATAATATTTTCTTTTGTAGAAAAAAATGTTATCAATAAATAAATCACAGTGTATTATTCCAGAATTAAGATTTTTAGGCCAAGATTTTCTTAAAGTTTTATATTCATTTCTCATATCTCTTAAAATATTGTTTTGAACTTTGTCTATTTTTTTATTTATACTAGAAAGTAATTTGTTTAATTTAGGTACAGCCAATGCATTTTTTCTATAGAGCTTAAGTTTTTTTGAAGCATTATGTAATCTAGCGATATTTTTTCCTACAATGTAGCAATCTTTTGGTGATAAGTGTCTTTTATCTTTTCCTTTTAGAAAACTAACAATACATGCATGTTTATTTTTTAATTTTATAAGATGTTTTCCATTTATTGATTTAACCGGCTCTGGACATTTAATTTTAAGTTTTGAAAGACTATACATTAACTTCATAAAAAAAGGTAAATCTTTTGCATCAACTCTCTTTTCAAAAATAGTTAAAATGAATTTACCTCTTTTAGTTTTTATAACGTAATTTGTATTCTCAATTCCTTTTTTAATTCCTGAAAAACTTAAAATTTTTCCTATATTAAATTTATTCTCAATTATTTGTATTTCAGTTTGATTAATCTTTGTATAAACGGCCATTAATTTAATTTTTTCGGAATTTTAAAAATTATATTTTCTTTTATAATTTCTACTTCCTCAATTTCAACTTCATATTTTTCTTTAAGATTGGTAATGAAATTATTTACCAAAATTTCAGGTGCAGATGCACCTGATGATATACCAATGGTGTTACACTTATCAATTTCCTCAAATGGAGTTGTACTTTCGGAATGAATTAAAGTTGATTTTTCACAACCTGAGTTTTTTGCTACCTCGACTAGTCTGACTGAATTTGATGAATTCCTGCTGCCAATAACAAAAAACATTTCGCACATTTTAGCAATATTTTTAACTGCACTTTGTCTATTCGTTGTTGCATAGCAAATATCCTCTTTTTTTGGTTCTTTTATTTCAGGAAACTTAGTTCTTAACTTATTTATAATATCTTTTGTATCATCTACAGATAAAGTTGTTTGTGTAACATAAGCTATATTTTTTTTTGTAGTTTTGTAGTTTTCAACATCTTCAATTGACTCAATTAGGTCTATAGATCCATTCGGTAGTTGACCTATAGTTCCTATAACCTCAGGATGATTTTTATGACCAATTAATAAAATATGATTTCCTGCTCTATGTAAGTTTTCAGCTTCTCTATGAACCTTTGATACCAAGGGGCAGGTTGCGTCAACATAAGTCATCTTCAAATCCTCAGCTTGTGTTGGAACAGATTTTGGAACACCATGTGCAGAAAATATAACTGGTCTAGTTTTATCTTTAATCTCACTTAGTTCTTCAACAAAAATAGCTCCAATTTTTTTAAGACTTTCAACCACATGTTTATTATGAACAATTTCGTGCCTTACATAAACAGGTGCACCAAATTTATCGATACTTTTTTTTACTATTTCAATAGCCCTATCTACACCAGCACAAAAGCCCCTAGGTGCAGCCAGTAAAATTTTTATTTTATGCTTGTTCATATTTCTCAATTAAATATTCCAGCAATATATGTGGAAATGTCAAAGAGGCCAAACCAATAAAGATTACTTTCGAAATGGCACTATCTAAAAAGTAATAATTCTTCAAAAAAAATAGAAATATCAAGAACAAAATTGCAGTTAAAATAGTCAGAGGCATCGCTTTAATTATAAATTCTTTAAACCCTTTAATAAAATTATTTTTATTAAGTTCATTTGATAACTTAAAAGAGTGTCTAATTGAATGTAAAAAACAAAAGTATATAGTAAATGCTAGTATTGGGCTTAAAAAATAGTTTAGTAGCAAGATTGATATGAAATCCATAATTAAAATTGATTTGATTTCAATTTGTTTATTTGACGAAATAAAAATATTTGCAAAAAAACTAATAATTATAGACAGGCATAAAATTTCATCTGAAATAAAAAAACTTTGTGAAATATCAAAGTTTAAGTTATTAAAAATCTCCAAAGTTTCAGCTTTGTGAAATAATAAAGGAGCTGTAATTACAAGTGAACCTTTAAAAAAATATATTAAATCTTGATTTGATCTATAACTTATGAATTCAGTATCCTCTTTTCCAAAATGATAAGATGCTACTATTAAAAAAGCTAATAATAAAATCTTTGGAAAAAGTAGCCATAAAAAAATTATACTTAACCCTATAAAAATATATAAAATATAAAATGATATAGTAGACTTATAATTAAGTAATTTTACTAATTTTTGTCCTTTTATATGATCCAAAGCTCCATGTGATATTCCTAGGCTTAATATTAAGAATAAAGAAAAAATAAGTAAGTTATTGTTTTTCAAATATTCAAAAGCAGATAAAAAAATACACGCGTTAAAAAAAATTAGTGAATGATAGAAATTTATTTTATTCATATAAATTAAAAAATATTTTTAATAAAAATCCATTTTGGCATTTTAAAAATTATAGCAAAATCTTCGAAAATATCACTTTTGTTTGATAAAAATTTTATAACCGTTTTAGACGGAGCTTTAAACATATTTAAGAATATTTTTGGCATTTTATCTGGATGTTTTTTTAAAACATTTAAAAATACATTATCAAGGAATTCGTATTTTTTTCCAATATGATAAGGTTTCGAACTTTGTATCTTTTCAATATTGTTTACTATGTATTTACTATGATCTTGTATATTAAGAAATGTATATCCTGTGCTAAGACGAGTCATGCCTCCTGCGGAACCAATATTAATTTTATTTTTCTCAATTTTATTTATAGGGTAGAATAAAGGAATAGCACCTTCCTCTTCATAATTAATTTTATAATTTTTTATTTTAAGAGTTTCTTCAATATATTTTTTTAATTGATCATCATAGTCTGTTAATGATTTGTTTTCCATTTTTGATAACCAAGTAGTTTCAATCAAAGCTTTATTTTTTGTAAACGGCAAGGTATAAAAAAAATGTACGTTATCTCTTTGATCACAATCAAAATCCATTAAGTTAAATATTCTATCATCAAAAGTATTTTTAGATGTTTCAATTTCTATTCCCTTAAAATGTTGCCAAAGTTTATCTGCATAATCATCCTTGGCAGGTACGCTATTGAATATAATTGAACTATCTAAATTTAATTGATCTATACTTTTAAAAAATTCTATATTTTTGTTTTGTCTAATTTTATTTAAAATTTTGTTATAAAATAATCCGCTGTCTATAGTTTGATATGGATAATCTTTATTTATAATTTCATAGGATCCTGATTTAGAATTTAAAGAAAAATTATTCCATGTTTTGATTATACAATCATCAAAGTTATGATTATTAATTTTCCAAAACGACCATGTTTTATCACGCTTATATTCATCTCTAATTTCAACAATCGCTAATTTTTTATTTTTAATTTTATTATTAATATCTAATTCATAGGCCAAAGATAAACCTGCACAACCACCACCTAAAATTACATAATCAAATTCTTTCATCAAGATTTACATCCTCGCTTATAATTTCATGCTCCCTTTTTCTTTGATGAGGCTCTATATTCTTTAAAAAAAGTATCATCAAATCAAATAAAGATAAAAATGTTTGAAATATTTTACCAAAATTATTTACATAAATTTTTCCAGATTTTTCATAATTCTCCATATTTCCTTTGTTTAAAATCTTTCTTCCAATCTGCCTATAAACTCTCCTAGCTACAACTATTGCAAATCTATATTTTAATGGAATTTTTTTAATAGAACTAAATGAACTTTCATAGAACATATCAGCTAGTTTTAAAGTTGCTTTAATATTCTCAAAGTCTGATATGATATATTGTCTATTCATTTTTTTGTCTTCAATTACATCTCTCGCTATATTTGTTAGTTGCATAGCAATTCCTAAATCAATAGCTCCCTTCAAACATCTAGTATCATTTACATTTAGTATTTTTGCCATCATTAAACCAACAGTTCCGGCTACTCTATATGAATATACCAGCAAATCTTTTACTGATCTTAAATGAACTTTTGTTTTTAAATCAGAGCCAACACCTTCTATTAGATCGTCTAAAATTATTTTTTTGATACTGTTATTATCTGCGATAAAAATCATTTCATTAATAATCGCACTATACTCATATTGATTTATTAATTTACTGTTACTGTCATCTTGTTCATATGCTGTTTTAAAAAAGTATCTAATTTTATTAAATCTTTCAGTTCTTAATTCTAGACTTATTTTTTCATCTACTAAATCGTCTAACACTCTACAAAAGGCATATACTTTGGAGCAATCATAATAAATATTTTTAGGTAAAAAAAAACCAGCCCAGTTAAATGATTTCGCAAAAAGAGCAAGATAGTTTTTTTCTGTCATTAAATTATTTTATCCAAAACTTTTGCAGACGAAAGAACACCAGGTACACCAGCACCTGGATGCGTGCCAGCACCCACAAAGTAAAGTCCGTCATAAATTTCTGATTTATTATGAAATCTAAAGTAAGCAGATTGAGTAAATTTTGGTTGAATTGAAAATCCTGAACCGTATTTGGTATTTAGATCTTTTTCAAAATAATCAGGAGTTAAATAAAAGTCTTCAACGATATTTTCTTTTAGTTTAGGCATCAAATCATTTTCCATCTTATCGATAACTAAATTTTTCATTTTTTCTCCCTCAATCTTCCAATCGATATTAGATTGGTTATTGGGCACTGGAACAAGAACATAAAAACAATCATGACCATCGGGAGCCATTGATTTGTCTGTCGCTGATGGTCTGTGCAGGTAGTAACTAATATCACTATTTAATTTTTTATTATCAAAAATATCTTCAAGATGTTCTTTATATTTATTCCCAAACTTAATTGTATGATGTTCTATATCATCATAAACTTTCTTCGTTCCAAAATAGTATACAAATAATCCCATTGAATATTCCATTCTACTTTTTTTCCAATTAAATAAAAAAGAATTATTTTTATCATTATTTAATAAGTTGTCATAAACTGCTGGGGGATCTGCATTGCATATAACATAATTTGCATTTATATTTTTTTTATTATCTAATTCAATGCCTGTGACCTTTTTATTATCTAAAATTATTTTTTTAACTTCATGACCCTTGATAACTTCTATTCCAACTTCATGCATTAATTTTTCTAGACCATTTATAATGTTTCCTGTCCCACCCATTGAATAATGTATCCCCCATTTTTTTTCCAAATATAAAATTAATCCATAAATGGATGTTGTTGTGAATGGATTTCCACCAACTAAGAGTGGATGCATACTTAATATTCTTCTTAATTTTTCATTTTTTATAAATGAGGAAACCAAAGAATAAACTGATTTATAACTTTTTAATTTTAACAAAGCTGGTAATTGTTGCATCATGACAAATGGTTTATTAAATGGCACATCAGCAAGTTCAGTAAAACCTTTATCAAAAATTTTTTTTGTAAAGTTCACTAGTTTTAAATATCCTTCAACATCATCACTATCAATTTTTTCAATTTGATTTTTCATTTCAATTTCATTTCCAGAATAATTAAATTTAGATTTATCCTCGAATACAAACTGATACCAAGTATTAAGAGGTTGTAGTTTTATGTAATCTTTTGGGTCTTTTTTAAATAATTCAAACAATTCATTTATAAGATATGGAGCCGTTATAACTGTTGGCCCACCATCGTATGTGAAACCATTTCTTCTGAACACTCTAGCTCTACCACCAAGGTCATTATGTTTTTCAACTAAAGTAACATTATGCCCTTTTTCTTTTAGACGAAGAGCTGAGGCTATGCCTCCAAAACCAGAACCTATAATTATTGAATTCATATTATACAAATTTAACCTATATAAGGTAAATTTTAAGAATTTATTTTTTTTAATTCAGCTTCAGTTTCTTTTAGATTTTTATCAAAAAGATTGTCTAGTTTTGATTTATCGACTGACGTCGATATGATTTTTTTGACGGACTCAACTGCTATTTTAATAGATGTACTTTTTATA
Source organism: uncultured Pelagibacteraceae bacterium (assembly GCA_902569105.1). Taxonomy (GTDB): domain Bacteria; phylum Pseudomonadota; class Alphaproteobacteria; order Pelagibacterales; family Pelagibacteraceae; genus Pelagibacter. The sequence goes on from CACFTE010000001.1 coordinate 138,158, forward strand.
TCTTTAATTGCACTTTCTTTCATTTGTTGGATTTTTTGTTGGGTAGCATTTTTCTTTATTTCGGATGAATTATGAAACTTTTCATTCATTTCCAACACAAGTTTTTCACTATCATTTTTTGCTTGTTTTAAAATTTTATTTACCTCTTTGTCTGCTGTGTTCAACTTCTTTTGAGCTTCATCGAGAATACTTTTTGTTTCTGATCTTAGTTTTTCACTTTCATCAATTTCTTTTCTTATATCAGTAATCATATTACCCAAAAGTTCATTTATTTTTCCAGGAACTTTTAAATAAATTAATACTCCAAAAAAAATAAAGAATGATACAGCTACCCAGAATGTTGCGTCAAAAGTCATAAAGTTTTGTTTTTATTTGCGATATCAGTAACTATAGCAGTAATACTACTATTATTAACATTAGCACCAATTAGTTGCTCTATCAAATCTGAAGAAATTTCAATCGCGATCTTATTTATCCTTTCTGGAGATTTCTTTTTGAGTTCTTCAATTTCTGCTTCTACAGTTTTTATTTCTTTATCTATTTCTTCCTCAAGTTTTACTCTTTTATTATTAATATCTTCTAATAATTTTTGTCTAGACTCGTTAAATATATTTTTTGCATCAATTTTTGATTTTAAAATAATATTGTCAAACTCTTTTAATTTTGCCTCACTTTCATTTCTTTGTTTCTCAGATAGTTCTAAATTTTCCAAAACTTGCGATTTTCTTGTTTCAAGATTATCACTAATTTTAGGTAAGATTAATTTAGATAAAACTAAATATAAAATCCCAAAAGTTATAATCAACCAAAATATTTGCGAAAACCAAAATTCTGGATCAAGTTGGGGCATACCTCCACTTTCAGCTGCCTGTATAAAACCTATAGATAAAAAGTATACAGCCAGAGTTTTTAATATTATTTTTTTAAACATTAATTAAAATGCAAATAAAATAATTAACGCTACAACTAAACCAAATAATCCTGTTGCTTCCGCTAATGCGAAACCTAACAATAGGTTTGGAAATTGTTTTTGAGCTGCTGAAGGATTTCTCATCGCTCCAGATAGGTAATTACCAAAAATAATTCCTATTCCTACTCCTGCACCAGCTAGAGCTATAGCCGCTAAGCCTGCTCCAATCATTTTTGCTGCCTCTAGTTCCATTATATCCTCCTATAAATTTAATGGTGTAAATTTAATGCATCATTCAAATAGATGCATGTTAAAATTGCAAATACATATGCTTGGAGAAATGCTACTAATATCTCTAAACCAGTAAGTGCAACTGAAAAACTAAGTGGAAGCCATCCACCTACTATTCCTAAGCTTACAACAAAGCTTCCGAATACTTTCATCATTGTATGTCCCGCCATCATATTGGCGAATAATCTAACCGAAAGACTAATCGGTCTGCTTAAATATGAAATAATTTCAATAACTACTATTAAAGGCAATAATACCATTGGTACACCGCTTGGCACAAATAACTTCAAGTATCCAAGGCCGTGTTTAATAAATCCTATAATAGTTACTCCGATAAAAATAAATGCCGCCAATACAAACGTCACAATAATATGACTAGTTACGGTAAATGTATAAGGTATCATTCCTAACATATTGCAAAATAATACAAACATGAACAGAGAAAATATAAATGAAAAATATGGTTTAGCTTTTGAACCAGCTGTATCACTGATCATCTTAGATATAAATGAATAACTTAATTCACCTAGCAGCTGTAATTTTGTTGGGATTATTGAATTTTTTTTTGCCCCAAAATTAAATATAAAAAGAATAGCAATTGTACTTATAACCATAAATAAACTTGCGTTCGTAAAAGAAATATCTATTTCACCAACCTTTATTTCTGGCCCAATTCTATAAACATTGAACTGAGTCATCGGATTTGCTGCCATGTTTATTTAGTCTTTCTGCATTTTTTTTGCTGATCTGATAACATTGATAATACCTGCTGCCACACCAATAAAAAAAAATATTATTATTAACCACGGTTTAGTATCAAACCAATTGTCTAAAATAAACCCTATAATTGTGGCCACTAATACCGCAGACACTAGTTCGGTACTAAGCTGAAAAGCCTTACCAAAGCTTGATTTTTGGTCATTATTTTCAGATGAATTATTTTTTTTAAACTTTGATTTTGCAATTTTTAAGCGAGTTTTTAAGTCGTCAGACATTTTATGCAACTAAACTTTCAGCTTTTTGTAGATCTACTGAAACTAGCTGGCTGATACCTTTTTCCGGCATAGTAACTCCATAAAGTCTATCCATCTTAGACATCGTCAAAGCATGGTGAGTTACAATAACAAATTTTGTGGTTGTTATTCTTGTTAATTCTTCTAGCAAGTTACAAAATCTTGTTACGTTTGCGTCATCTAAAGGAGCATCAACCTCGTCTAATACACAAATTGGTGCAGGATTTGTTAAGAACACTGCAAAAATTAAAGATAACGCCGTTAATGCTTGTTCTCCACCGGAGAGAAGAGTGATCGATTGAAGTCTTTTACCTGGTGGACTGACTAACAAATCCAATCCAGCATCCAAAGGATCTTCAGAATCAACTAATTCAAGTTTTGCATTTCCACCATTAAAAAGTTTTGTATAAACTTCATTAAATTTACGACTTACTTTATCAAAAGCATCTAATAGTCTTTCTCTACCTCTTTGATTTAATTGGTTAATACTTTCCTTAAGTTTAGTTATAGCTGTCACTATATCTTCTCTATCTTTTTCCATTTTAATAATTTCGTCTTTGTACTTGCCTGTTTCTTCATCTGCCCTCAAATTAACAGATCCTAAATTTTCTCTATCTCTCTTTTTTTTATCTAGAAGTTCCTCTTGAGTAACTGTATCTGGAAATTCATCTTCTTTTTCTAGATTTGAAAATTCTAAAAGATTTTCTTCCTTAATATTTAATTCGCTTTCGACACGATCAATTAAATCACTTTTTCTTTTCTCAAGTCCAACAATTGTTGCATTCGCACTTGCTCTTCTTTCCCTCACACTAATTGAGCTTTCTTTAATTTCATTAAGTTTAATTTTATTCTCTTCAAGACTTTGCTCCAAAGAATTTATTTTTATTTGATAATTTTCCTTTTCATTTTCTGAGATTCTTAAATTTTCAGAAATCTGACCTTTCTTCTCTGCGTTTATATTTGGTTGTTTTTCTAAATCTAGTAATTTTTTATTTAGCTTTTCTTTTCTTTCAGCTAATTGAATTATCATCTTTTCAGAATTAACTAATAAGTTTTTCCAACTCTCAATTTCAGTGTCAATATTGTTAATTCGTTCCCTTCTTTTTGTGGACTCATTCTTGATACTTTGATTCTTACTATAGGTTATAGTGTACTCTTCCTGTAATTTTTTAATTGTTTCATTTCTAGAATTAATTTTTGCTATGCCTTCAAAGTCGTTTCCATCAGATATCTTTTGGATTACATATGACAAGCTTATGTTAACATTATTTAATTTTTCTCTAGCCTGTTGAATTTGATTTTTATCTATGCATTCAATAGTTTCATTTAGAATACTTCTAATTTCTTCTAAGGAATTTTTATGTTCCACCACTTTTCCTGCGCTCAAGGAATTAAGTAAAGTATCAATTTTTTCTTGTTCATTGGTTAAATTAATTTTTGCAACTTCTAAATCTTGATCAGATTTTTTTTCAGTTTCGTAGTATTTTGAGTCTATTTCGACTAATTTATCCTTTTCATCATTTAATCTTTTTTGATTTGAATTAGCGTCAATTACTATACTTTTTTCTCTATCTTCATCCTCATCAATCGTTTTTAATGATATTTTAGTTGTATCTATTTCCTTTGTCATCCTTTCTGTTTCTTCATCAAGATTTTGCAATTCCAAATTTAATCTTTGTACTCTTGAAATTATTTCTAAATTATTATCTCTTATAGGTCGCAAATTATCTTCTAAATTTTTAATTGAGTTTTCTAGATCTAAAATCTTATCATTGAACAATGAAAACTCTTTTTCTGCATCTAAATTTATTTCGTTTTCAACTTTAATTTCGTTCTCTATTTCTCTAATTTTTAAAAAATATAAACCAGCTTCTACCTTTTTTATTTCATCAGAAATATTTTTATATTTTGTTGCCTCTTCAGCTTGTTTTTCTAAGCTAGTTAATTGTTTTTCTAATTGTCTCCTTAATTCGTCTGCTCTTTTTAAATTATTTTCTGCCGCGTTTAACCTTAGCTCGGCCTCATGTCTTCTTGCATGTAATCCAGAGATTCCTGCTGCTTCCTCTAAAATTGCCCTCCTATCTTGTGGTTTGGCTGTAACTAGCGATCCAATTCTGCCTTGGCTAATTATCGAGGGTGAGTGCGCTCCAGTTGAAAGATCTGCAAAAAACATTTGAGCATCTTTTGCCCTAACCTCTTTCTCATTTACAAAAAACCTAGAACCTTTGTCCCTTTCTATCTTTCTTCTAATTTCAATTTCTTCCATTTCCTTAAATTGAAATGAACCTGATTTTTCTTGATTTGAAATATTTATACTTACTTCTGCAATATTCTTAGATGGCCTGTTAGATGTTCCTGAAAAAATTACATCTTCCATACCCGAGCCCCTCATGCTTTTTGCCGAAGTTTCTCCCATACACCATCTTAAAGCCTCAACAATATTTGATTTTCCACAGCCGTTAGGACCCACTATACCAGTTAATCCTTTCTCAATTAGAAAGTTAGTCTTTTCTGAAAATGACTTAAATCCATTTAATTGGATTTTTTTAAACTCCATGAGTTAACTTATAACAGTTTTTCTAAAGTTTTTTCTAAATTTTTATACGTTAGTGGTTTTTCAAACTTTTTGTTATTGATAATAACGGTTGGAGTAGCGCTCACGTTGTATTTTTTAACACCCTCGATTCGATCCTCTAAAACAAAATCTTCAATATTTTTATCATTGATACATTTGTCGTAATCTATTCCAAAATTTTGATTAGATAATATTTTTTTTAGATTATCGTTGAGCTCTTCAACAGAATTTCCTTTTACCCACTCATTTTGATTTCTATAGAGAAAGTGTAAAATTTTATGACCTTTATTTGTACTACAATGAGCTACTTTTGCTGCGTTGAAAGCGGCCAAATCTAAAGGGAAGTTCCTGTACTCTAATTTGACAAAGCCCTTATCAATAAAATTTTTTTTAAGTTCTGGATAAACATCTTTATGAAAAATCGCACAATGGGAACAAGTTAACGATTCATAAACTAAAATCTTAATCTTAGCCTCTTTATCACCTTCATAAATTCTGTTTACTTCGTTTTCAGCTTTTAAACTGCTAGTGTTTGATAACAGTATTAACAATATAAATAGTATTTTTTTCATTTTTTTTTATAAACTTTACTTAGCTCAGTCAGAGAATCTTTAATTTTTTCATTTTTAATGTCAGAAATTTGTTTTTTGTATTTATTTTTTGTCACATCATTTGATGCCAGCTTTTCTTTAAATTCCTCATTTTTCTCTTCAAAAGATATCAATTTTATATTATGGACCGCATTGTAACCAAAATAAGAGTTAATTTTTTCAGTAATTGAATTTCTAGAATATTCAAAATTAACTTCATTACCTCTTTTTACCATCACTGTTAAACAACTCGACCCAAACTTATTTTCATTTTTAAAAGATTTTGGAAAACTAATATCAAATAAATCATTTCCAACGAAATATCTCCAATTATCTAATGTTTGAGAATAAATTTGCCCTTTTTTATTAATCAATCTTTTTACCTTAGAAGGCAAAATGTCTTTAAATGATCTAAGACCTTGTATAAATTTTCTGCTATTCTTGTTATAATTTTTTGAATTCATATGCGAGGAAGAAACATACCAAATAAAATTTTAAAATGGTACGATAATAATAAGCGTATTCTCCCATGGAGAAAAAAAACCTCAACTAAAAATAGAGAGTATTTCACTTTAGTTAGTGAATTTATGCTTCAACAAACACAAGTCAAAACTGTAATACCTTACTTTGAGACATTTATTAAAAATTTTCCTAATTTAAAATCTTTAGCCAGAGCATCTGAGCAAAAAATTTTAAAAAATTGGGAAGGACTTGGGTATTATTCTAGAGCACGAAACTTAAAAAAAACTGCAACAAAAATATTAAAGGATTTTAATGGTAACTTACCAAAAGATATAGACCAACTTAAATCTCTACCGGGTGTAGGCGATTACACATCTAGATCTATTTTGGCAATTGCTCATAATAAATCTTATATTCCGATGGATGGAAATGTTGAGAGAATTCTAAAAAGAATTTTCTTACTTAAAACAAATGATGAAATTTCAAAAGAAAACTTAAATAAAAAAAAATCCTTTTTTGGTTATTCTAAAAGATCGAGTGACTATGCCCAAGCCATTATGGAGATAGGAGCTTTAATTTGCAAACCTTCGTTACCATTTTGCAATCACTGTCCACTAACTGAAAACTGCATGGCATTTAATAGAAAAGATTTTTTAATTAAATCAAAAAATAAATTTAATAAAACAAAATATTTCGAGGCGAATGTTTATGGTTATAAAAATAAGTATTTGCTAATTAAAAATAAAAAATTTAATTTTTTAAAAAATTTACTTATTTTTCCAATGTCAGAAATTAATCAAAAAAAGTTTAAATATTCAGTTCATAAAAAAATAAACGTAAAAATGTCTAATATGAATATGAAAATCATTATAAATAAAAAAACTAAAATTAAAAGGACAAGAGGTAGTCTATTTTTGGATAAGACAAATATTAATAAATATATTTTGCCGTCATTTACAAAAAAAATTTTTAACTCAGTGTCACATTAAAATGAAAAAAATTGCAATTATCGGAGCAGGGATTTCAGGTTTATTTCTTGCAAATCTTTTAGAAAAATACACATCTTTTTCATATAAAATTTTCGAAAAAAAATCTTCATTAGATTTAAGTGATGGCTATGGAATACAATTATCAGTTAATAGTATTAATCTACTAAATAAAGTAGGCTTTGAAAAAATGAATGTAAGCGACGTTTACTTTCCAAAAAAAGTAAATTTCTTTGATGCGAAAGATTTAAAAAAGATATGTGATATTGATTTAGCTCAATTTAACTTTGGGAGTAATAAATATAGCACGTTAAAAAGATCTAAGTTAATTGAATTTTTATTAAGTAATATTCCTAAAGAAAAAATAGTTTTTGATTCAGATTTAATTAATATTGATGAACAAGAGAAGTTGAATTTATCTTTTAGAGATAATAATAAAGAAGAATTTGATTATTTAGTTGCTGCAGATGGAGTTTTTTCTAAAGCAAAAGAAATTTTATTTAAAAAAGAAGGTCTACCAGCATATTTTAATTCAATTGCGTTAAGAGGAAAAATCCAAAACTTTGAAAATAAAGATATTTCTTTATTTTTAGGACCTAATTTTCACTTTGTAATTTATCCTATTAATAAAAATAACGAATTCAATTTTATATCTATAATAAGAAAAGAATTAATTGAAGCTGAAATTTCAAATAGAAATTTGTTTAATGATAAAATTTTTACAAATAATTTGATAAATCAGATTTCATTAAAATCTAATTTAAATTTAACTGAAATGGTTAAAGAAGTTAAATGCTTTCCAATCTTTATAAGCAAAAAAATTCAAATACCTAAGTCAAAAAATACTTTTTTAACTGGTGATGCATTTTTTTCATTTCCACCTTCATTTGCACAAGGGGCATCGCAATCAATAGAGGCTGCATATGAACTTTTTAATGACTTAAAAGATAAATCATCAAATTATTATGAGAATAGAGTAAAAAAAACTAAACAAATCAATTCGAGATCTTTAATCAATCACTTTGCCTTTCATCTTGCAAATCCCTTAAATGTTCTATTTAGAAATTTTTTTCTTAAATATCTTTGTAAAAATAAAAAATTTTTAGAAAACTATTTAGGTAAAATTTATAAAAGCTAAGCTTTTGGCCTTAAACGCTCTCTTAGCTCATCAATCGGCTTTAAACTATTTCCAACTTTATAATGCCAATAAGTCCAACCATTGCAGCTTTCCGCACCCAATATTTGAGCGGCAACTTTATGAATAGATCCCTCTTTTTGTTTATGCTTTATACTTCCATCAACCATAACTTTTGCATAAACTCTTTTCGTTTGGTCATAAATTTCTGTCCCTGGTTTAATTACCCCTAATTCAATTAGTGAACCAAAAGGAACCCTAGGCTTTAATTTATTGTTTTGGATTGTATCTAAATATTCGTCTTTTATTATTTGGGAATTTTTAATCCTCTTGTTTGCAGCATCAAAATATTTTTTTTCTTTTTCTATTCCAAAATAGGATCGACCTAATTTTTTGGAAACCACAGCAGTTGTTCCTGATCCTAAAAACGGATCTAAAATAAAGTCATTTTTATTTGAGGATGCTAGTAATATTCGATGAAGCAAAGACTCTGGTTTTTGAGTTGAATGAACTTTTATACCATTATCTTTCAATCTCTCTTTTCCATTGCATATTGGCAAATTCCATGTAGATCTCATTTGCAAATCATCATTGAAAGACTTCATCGATTGATAATTGAATGTATATTTTGATTTTTTAGTTTTTGAAGCCCAAATCAATGTTTCATGAGCATTTGTAAATCTGGTGCCTCTGAAGTTTGGCATAGGGTTATTTTTATTCCAGATTACATCATTTAAAATCCAAAAACCCAGATCCTGAATTATCTTGCCTACTCTAAATATATTGTGATAGCTGCCTATAACCCAAATAGACCCATCTTTTTTTAATACCCTTTTACATTGTTCTAGCCATTCATAAGTAAACTTGTCATAAGATTTAAAACTTTCAAATTGATCCCATCTATCATTCACTGCATTTACTTTTGATCTATCTGGTCTAACCAAGCTGTTTTGTAATTGTAAATTATAGGGCGGGTCTGCAAAAATTAAATTAAATGTTTCATCAGGAATTTTTTTTAATTCTTTTAGACTATCTCCATTAATAAGTTTATTATGTAAATTTTTAGTTACCATTTTTTAAAAAGTAATTAGACTCCAGCGTTGATTCTACGTCAACCAGAGATTGAAAAAAATGGACTCTACTTGTTATATGATTTATTTTGGACTCAATATATTGTGTATAGGTCGAAATGTTTTTCTATGATGCTGAGTTATGCCAAATTTCTTAATGGCTTTAAAATGTTCTTTAGTTCCATAACCTGCATTTTTGTCCCAAGCATATTTTTTATATTTTTTTGACATTTTTGTAATAAACCGGTCTCTAGCAACTTTTGCAATTATAGATGCCGCAGAAATCTCTGATATTTTTTGATCTCCTTTAATAACAGACTTAAGTTTATAACCATTCATCTCTGGTAATTTATTTCCGTCAACCAATGTTATTGAAGGTTTTAGTTTAAGTTTTTTTATCGACCTCTTCATAGCTAATAAACTAGCATTTAAAATATTTAATTTTTCAATTTCTTTTAGAGAGGCTGAACCAATACTCCAATTAGAGTTTTTTTTAATATATTTTTCAAGATAATTTCTTTTTACTTTAGAAAGTTTTTTTGAGTCTTTTATCTTACTTTTATCAATATTTTTTTTAAATATTACAGCAGCAGCAAATACAGGCCCTATTAAACTTCCTCTTCCAACTTCATCTACACCAGCTATAAATTTTTTCATTAAATACTGATTTTTAATTCATCTATTTTTTTTCTAATCAACTTGAGATCATTCCATGAATATTTTTTTTGATCGGGCTGTCTTAGCAGATAGGCAGGATGAAATGTTAAAATTGTCCGATATGTTTTTTGATTAACTATTAACTCTTTCCATTTTCCTCTTTCTTTTGATATTCTTAATGTTTGACCAAACAAGGCCTCCATAGCAGTACTTCCCATTAAAATTAGTATTTTGGGATCAATTATATTTATATGTTCCCGTAAAAAAATTGAATACCTATTTATTTCTGAGGTTTCTGGCTTTCTATTATCAGGGGGTCTATAATTTACAACATTAGTTATATAAACTTTCGATCTTTTAATTTTAATAGCTTCAAGCATTTTATTTAAAAGTACTCCAGCGTCACCTACAAAAGGTTTTCCCATCTCGTCTTCTTTTTGCCCAGGGCCTTCGCCAACTATCATAATTTGGCTTTTAGGATCACCATCATTAAAAACTAAATTCTTAGCATTTTTTTTTAATTCACAATTGGAAATCTCAAAAATTTTTTTCTTAAGGTTTTCTAGTAAAGATTGTTTATCTTCTAAATTTGTATCATCAAATGTTCGTTTAATTGGTTTATTTTCAAAAATATAATCAATTTCGAATATATCTATTGCGTCTTCAAAATTATTGTTATTTTGATTTTTATGCTCTATTTCCATATATTAAATCAATGCATTCCAGAATTTTACAAGTTTTATTTTTACTTATAACACTTTTATATCATTCAATAGCTCTTTCAAAAATAGCTGATAATAAAAATTTCAACCAGAGATATTTATCAGATTATTTTTCAGCACTGGTTTCACATGAAAATGGTGATAATGAATTGGCAATAAAATACTTTAATACAACAAAAAGCTTTCTTAGAGAATATCCAAACTATTTCAATCAATATATTAATAGTTTAGTCTTAGATAACAAAGTTAGGCAAGCAATAAATCAGGTTAAATTTTTTAACTCAAATAATAATTCAAATAATTTTAAGGGTTTGTTGTTACTAACAATTGACGCGATAAAAAATCAAAAATTTAATAAAGTAAATAATTATCTCTTTGACATGGAAAGGGTACTAATACCAAGTTCATATGAACAAATTATTTATCAGATTTTAAAATCTTATAACCAATTATTTATAGATAAAAAAATCAATGAGCTAGAGAACTATGGAAAATTAAGCAAAATACTTTTAGCTTTCCAATACTGTTATTTAGATGATAATAGGACTAATAATTATTTTGCTGACCTGATAAACTTAGAAGGTGGAGATTATTCAAGATATTTATTTTTTTATCTTTCAAACTTAATAAATAAAAAGGAATATGACACTGCGAAGTTGGTATCTTCAAAAATAGAACCGATTACTAGTACATTATTAATATTGCAGTCTAAAAAGTGGATAGATGAGAATAATTTTAATTCATTTTCAAATATTTTTTCATGTAAATCAGAAAACGATATTTTAGCAGAAATATTTTTTTTAGTTTCAAATTTATATTCATCTCAAGAGAATTATGAAATGTCAAATTTTTATTTAAGCATTTCATATTACCTAAATCCAAAATTCAAATTTAATTTATCTTTAGCTTCAGAAAATTATTATTTAATGAATAAAAATCACGAATTAAAAAAAGTATTGAAAAATTTTAATAACAAAGACAGCGTTTATTATTGGTATAGAATTAAAAAAGAATTTGAAATATTAAAAGAAATTGAGGGAAAAGAAAAATCTTTAACATTTTTAAATTCAAAGTTAGAAAATATAAAATTTAAATCCTCGAAAGTTTATTTTGATTTAGGAAATATATACAAGCTTTTCAAAGATTATAATAAATCTATAGAAAATTATAATTTTGCATTGAATGGTATTAATATGGAGTCCGATTCCTATGCCGACATTATGTATAGAAGAGGAGGGAGCTTCGAAAGACTAAAAAATTTTAAAAAAGCTGATAAGGATTTGTTGTTATCTTTAAAATTAAGACCGGACCAACCATATGTTCTAAATTATTTAGCTTACAGTTGGCTTGAGAGAAAAATAAAAATTAATCAATCAATGGAAATGCTGTTTAAAGCTTATGAGATGACACAAGATGATCCTTATATAATTGACTCAGTTGGATGGGCTTATTACTTGACCGAAGATTATATATCTGCAGAAAAATATTTGAAGAATGCTTTACAAATCATGCCCAACGATCCAATTGTCAATGACCACTATGGCGATGTTTTGTGGAAATTAAATATGAAGCTACAAGCAAGTTATTATTGGAAATCAGCATTGTCATCGAATGAAGCTGATGAACAATTAAAAAAAGATATTAGTGAGAAATTGATATTTGGTTTAAAAAAATTACAGTAATGAAAAAAAAAATAATTAAATCTTTTGCAAAAATAAATTTATCTTTAAATGTTTTAGGTAAAAATAATACTAATTTTCACAAAATACAAAGTATAGTATCCTTTATTAATCTTTATGACAAAATCTATATTCGATCCACCAAGAAAAACGATCACTCTATAAAATTTTTTGGTCAATTTTCTAGTAACCTAGAAAATAATACCGTCAAAGTTTTACTCAATATTTTAGATAACAAAAATTTGCTAAAAAAAAAATATGAAATACGAGTTATAAAAAATATTCCTCAGAAGTCAGGTCTTGGAGGCGGGTCGATGAATGCCGCAAGTTTAATGAATTTTTTTTTAAAACAAAAAATATTCCATTTAACAAAAAAAGAGGTGTTTAACATTTGTAATAAAATTGGTTCAGATGTTTTTCTAGGATTAAATAACAAAAATTTAATTTTAACAAACAATAACACAGTTAAAACATTTAATACAAAGTTAGGTTTATATGCTGTTTTGATTAAACCAAAGATAGGTTGTTCAACAAAAAACATATATAATGGTGTTAAAAATTTTAAAAAAAGTCGAATTAAAATAAATAGTAAAGTTTTTAAAATCTATTCACTTCAAAATGCTCAAAATGATTTAGAAAAACCAGCATTTAAAATTTATCCGATATTAAGAAAACTAAAGGAATTTTTATCTAATATTGATGAAGTTAAATTTGTAAGAATGACAGGCTCTGGCTCTACAATTGTTGCTTATTTTTCAAACAAAAAATCTGCTATAAATGCGTTAAAATTAACTAAGAGAAAATTTAAAAATTATTGGAGTATTTTATCAAAAACTATATAAAGCTTTTCTTTTGTGATATACCACAAACAATTTTGGGGCGTAGCCAAGTGGTAAGGCAGCGGTTTTTGGTACCGCCATTCCTAGGTTCGAATCCTAGCGCCCCAGCCAGTTATGATTGAATTTTTTAAAAATTTTTTTAAATCAAGAAATAATACATTTAAAGATAGAGATCACTTTAGAAAATTAGTCTCGAGTGATGATATTAAAGAATTGTTTAAATCATTTAATACCTTTTCAAAGGATGCTGAAATACGGTTTGTTGGTGGTTGTATAAGAAAATTAATTCAAGACGAAGAAATTGATGACATAGACTTATCGACTAATTTGAAACCAGAAGAAGTAATTGAAATATTAAAAAATAATAAAATTAATTATTATGAGACGGGTATTGATCATGGAACAATTACAGCTGTTATTCAAAATCAAAGCTTTGAAATTACAACGCTTAGAAAAGATACTAAGACAGATGGCAGGCATGCTCAAGTTGAATATACAAATAATTGGTTAGAGGATGCTTCAAGAAGAGATTTTACAATAAATGCAATTTATTCTGATTTAGATGGAAATTTATTTGATCCTTTCAATGGAAGAAGGGATTTGAATGAAGGAATTATAAAATTTATTGGTGATCCACTTTCGAGAATAAGAGAAGATTATCTAAGAATACTAAGATATATAAGATTTTTTTTGGGATACAGTGCAAAACAGCATGACAAAAATATAGTTAAAATCATAAAACAAAATCTAAGTGGTTTAAAAAAAGTATCAAAGGAGAGGCAATTACAAGAATTAAAAAAGATAATTTTAAGTAAAAATTTTAATAAAATATATCTTGATAAGATAACTAAAGAATTATTCTTATTAATATTCCCAGAATTAAAAAATATTAATAGATTACATAAATTGGATAATTTAAGTCAGGATATTTTAAAAGGGAAAAATTTTGAATTTATTCTTTCTTTACTGCTAATTGATAGAAGTGAAGATTGTGACTATTTTATTTATAAATACAATCTATCAAATAAAGAAAAAAATAAAATTAATCTTTTAAACTCAGTATTTTCTGAAGAATATAGTAAAGATTTTTTTAACAAAGAAAATTTATTAAAAATTTTATTTAAAAAAGGAAAAGAAAATTTAATTGATATCTTAGATTTTAAAATTTTAATCACAAAAAAAAATAAAAATAATCTAATTGATCTTAAAAAATACTTTCTTGCATTTGAAGTTCCAAATATGCCAATCAAAGCAAAAGATCTTATTGAAAAATTTGATTTAAAAGAAGGTAAATTATTGGGTTCAATACTAAAAGAAATCGAAGACCAATGGTTAGATAATAACTTCAAAATTTCTAATAATCAGATTGAAGACATAGTAAAATCTAAACGTATTTAACATCAAAAATCTCAAAATTTTTTACACCATTTGGTGTTGTTATTTCAACTAAATCTCCCTTATTTTTTCCAATTAATCCTTTTCCAATTGGCGACTTAAAATAAATTAATTTATTTGTTAAGTCAGCTTCATCTTTACCAACTATTTTATATTCTATTTTTTCGTTAGTATCTAAATTTTGTAATGAAACTGTCGAACCAAATATAACTTTACCATCATTATTTAATTTTGTTACATCAATGACATTTGCTGTTGCAATACTATTTTCAATTTCTTGAATTCTTCCCTCATTATAAGATTGTTGTTCTTTAGCTGCGTGATATTCTGCATTTTCTTTTAAATCTCCATGAGACCTTGCCTCAGCAATAGCATTTACTATTTCTGGTCTTTTTTCTTCTTTCAAAAATTTTAATTCTTTTTTTAATTTTTCAAGTCCTTGATTTGTGATTGGTTCTTTTTCCATATTATTTCCATTTTGCCATAGGTGGTAAGGACATTAAAATTGAGTCTATGTTACCACCAGTTTGTAAACCAAACTTTGTTCCTCTGTCGTATAAAAGATTAAATTCAACATATCTACCTCTTTTAAAGTATTGCAATTCTTTCTCTTTTTTTGACCACTTTAATTTATTTTTTTTAGATATTACTTCATTAAATACTTTCATAAATTCTAAACCTACATCTTTTACAAAATGAAAATCTTTTTCCCAGTTCCCATTTTTATAATCAAAAAAGATACCTCCAATACCTCTAGTTTCTTTTCTATGTGGTAAATAAAAGTATTTATCACACCATTTACTATATTTTTTATAATATTTTTTATTATGTCTATCACACATTTTTTTTAAATTTTTATGTATACTTTTTTTTAATTTAATATCTTTAATACATGGTGTTACATCCATTCCTCCACCAAACCATCCAACAGAAGTATTGATGTAACGAGTATTAAAATGTATAGCTGGTACGTGAGGATTTCTCATATGCATTACTACTGATATTCCAGAAGCCCAAAACCTAGTATTTTTTTTTGTGCCTGGTATTTTACCTTTTAATTCTTTTGGAAATACTCCATATACTTCGGAAAAATTTACACCTACTTTATCAAATACTTTTCCGTTTTGTAATAATTTAGATTCTCCACCGCCTTCATTTTTTTTCTTGTTACGGTTCCAAGTTTTACTTTTAAAAAAAATTTTATTTTTTTCTATTTCTTCAATATTTTTACATATAATTTCCTGAAGATTTTTGAACCATTGCTTTGCAAGTTCTTGTTTTAAATTTATTCTCATTTTTTGTAAATTGTTTGTCTTAAACTTTCAGAAATAATTATAGCTGCTGAAGTCGCAAGATTCAAAGATCTTTTATTTTCTATCATGGGTACTTTTATTTTATATTTTATGGTTTTGTGTAAACTTTCAGGAACACCTGCACTTTCCCTTCCGAATAATAAAGTATCGTCTTTTTTAAAACTAAAACTAGTATAAATTTCCTTTGCCTTAGTAGTAGCTAAAATTATCCTATTGTTCAATTTTGCTCTCTCAAAATCCTCATAACTTTTATAAAATTTTATTGAAGAAATATCCATATAGTCCATTACAACTCGTCTAAACCTTGTGTCTGTTAAAAAGAAACCACAAGGTTCAATTATTTCAAGCTGAACTCCTAAACATGAGCAAGTTCTTATAATAGCTGCTGTATTTTGAGGAATATCTGGTTGATAAAGGGCTATTTTAGGGCCTGTATAACTAGTTTTCTGTGTCATTTGTGCAATAGAAAAATATATATTTATTATTATATGAAATCATGTAATAGCAAAAAATAAAACATTTAAATGTCAGATAAAAAACCAAAAAACAGAAGAGATTTTATATTTACAGCCACAGCTGCCGCCGGGGCTGTTGGAGTGGGAGCTGCAGTGTGGCCTCTAATTGATCAGATGAATCCAGATGCATCAGTTAAAGCTTTGGCTAGCACAGAAGTAGACATTAGCTCTGTAAAACCTGGTCAATCAATAACAGTTGTTTGGAGAGGTAAGCCCGTATTTATCAAAAGAAGAACTCAAGAAGAAATTGATAAAGCAAGATCTGTATCTTTAGATGAATTGAAACATCCTGAAAAAGATGAAGACAGAGTAAAAAATCCTGAATGGTTAGTCATGCTAGGAATTTGTACTCACTTAGGATGTGTTCCATTGTCAGATAAAGGAGAGTACGACGGTTGGTTTTGTCCGTGCCACGGTTCACATTATGACACCTCAGGAAGAATAAGAAAAGGTCCTGCACCGATCAATATGGAAATTCCAGAATATGTTTTTCTAAATGACAATACAATTAAAATTGGATAATAAAATTATATATGAGCGATAATCACTACATCCCAAAATCAAAAGTAGGAAAATGGTTTAACGATAGATTACCACTTTTAACTCTTGCAAATCATTTAACAGATTATCCAACCCCAAAAAACTTAAATTACTGGTGGACATTTGGAGGAATTCTAACTTTTTGTTTAATTACCCAAATTGTTACAGGACTTGTTCTAGCAATGCATTATGTTGCAGATACTAAACTAGCCTTCGCAAGCGTCGAACATATAATGAGAGATGTAAATTACGGATGGTTAATTAGATATGTCCATGCAAATGGGGCATCAATGTTTTTCTTGGCAGTTTATATTCATATTTTTAGATCATTGTTTTATGGGTCTTATAAGTCCCCAAGAGAAATTATTTGGATATTAGGTATAATTATTTATCTACTAATGATGGCTGCAGCATTTATGGGATATGTACTACCTTGGGGTCAAATGAGTTATTGGGGTGCAACAGTAATTACTAATTTGTTTAGCGCTATCCCGTTTATTGGTGAAGGTATAACAACTTGGTTATGGGGAGGCTTTTCAGTTGATAATCCTACTTTAACAAGATTTTATGCGCTGCATTATTTAATCCCATTTTTAATACTTGGTTTGGTAGTACTACATATTTGGGCATTGCATGTACCAGGCAATAATAACCCAGTAGGAATTGAAATTAAAAAACCTTCTAACGATACTGTTCCTTTTCACCCATATATTGTAATAAAAGATGCATTTGCTCTGCTATTATTCATGATAGTTTTTGCTTTTTTTGTATTTTATACTCCAAATATTTTAGGTCATGCAGACAATTACATTGAAGCAAATCCTCTTGTCACTCCAGCACATATAGTTCCTGAATGGTACCTATTGCCATTTTATGCAATCCTAAGATCAGTGCCTGATAAACTAATGGGTGTCATAGCTATGTTTTCAGCAATTTTAATTCTTGTAGCTTTACCATGGTTAGATACTTCCAAAGTTCGTTCTGCAGTGTTTAGACCACTTTATAAACAATTTTATTGGATCTTAGTTATCGATGTATTGATACTTGGCTATGTTGGAGCGATGCCTGCAGAAGGTTTATATTTACTTGTAGCGAGAGTTGCTACAGCATACTATTTCATTCACTTTTTAGTTATTCTTCCAGTTCTGGGATTGACTGAAAAAACAAACGCCATACCATTAAGTATTTCCGAACCAGTCTTAGCTGGATCCGCAATGCCAACCAGAAACATTAAAGATAAAATTGAAATTAATTTAAAGAGCCTAGGGTGAAAAAATTAACAAGTCTATTTATATTATTTATTTCAATATTATTTTTTCAAAATCATTCAATTTCAGCAGAAAAAGTAAAATTCTTAGAAACTGATTGGACTTTCAAAGGTTTGTTTGGAAAATATGATAGAGCATCGCTGCAAAGAGGTTATCAGGTTTATTCAGAAGTTTGTGCAGCCTGTCATTCTATGCAATATTTGAGCTATAGAAACCTAGCTGAACCTGGTGGTCCTGAGTTTACAGAGGAGCAAGCGAAGTTTATTGCTGCAAGCTTTGAGGTCTTAGATGGTCCAAATACCGATGGAGAAATGTTCAGAAGACCAGCAAAACTATCAGATAAATTTGTTATGCCGTATGAGAATGTTGAAGCATCAAAGGCAGCAAATGGAGGTGCTTATCCTCCAGATATGTCAGTATTAGCTAAAGCGAGAAAGGGTGGTGCTGATTACATTTATTCACTCCTTTTAGGATATGATGATCCGCCAGCTGACATGAAATTAGATGATGGTGTATATTATAATAAGTATATGTATGGAAATAAAATTAAGATGTCCGCTCCTTTATCAGATGGTCTCGTTGAATATGGTGATGGAACCGAGGCTACAAAAGAACAGATGGCTAAAGATATTACAACTTTTTTGATGTGGTCTGCAGAGCCTCATTTGGAAACAAGGCACAAGACTGGTTTTAGAGTAATTATATATTTAATTATTCTATCAATACTAGTTTATCTGACTATGAAAAAAATATGGTCACGTGTTGAAACGAAAGTTTAAAATATCTCCATCTTTTACAATATATTCTTTTCCTTCCAATCTCATTTTACCATTTGTCTTTGAATTGACCCATCCTTTGTTATCAATAAAATCTTGATATGAAATAGTTTCAACTTTTATAAATCCTTTTTCAAAATCAGTATGTATTTTTCCAGCAGCCTTAGGGGCTAAACAATCCTTATTTATAGTCCAAGCCCTAGACTCCTCTGGACCAGAAGTAAAAAAAGTTTCAAGATTTAATAAATTATAACCTTTTTTAGTTAGTATTTTAATACCTGTCTCCTTAATTCCAAGCATATCCATATAATTTTTTTTTTCAGTGTCATCCAAGGAATTTAGCTGATTTTCTATTTCTGCAGAAATTATTATAGTATCTTGATCTCCATACTTTTCTGTAAATTTTTTAGTATATTTATTTCCATTTAGAATGCTTTCTTCGTCTACATTACAAACATATAAATTTGGTTTTAAAGATAATAAGCCGCTCATTTCAATTTGCTTTTTTTCATGAAGATCCTTAATTTCATTAATATTTTTGTCATTATTTATATAATCAAGAGCAGTCTCTAATAATTCTATTTGTTCGTTTGAAAAATTTTTTTTATTTTTTTTTTCTAATCTTTTCTGAATTGATTCTAAATCAGCTAATTTCATTTCAGTTTGTATGATTTCTAGGTCTCTAATTGGGTCTACGTTTGAATTAACGTTTTGAATGTCATTAGAATCAAAACATCTTATCATATGAATAATTGCGTCAACTTCCCTTATATGAGATAGAAACTTATTTCCTAAACCTTCTCCTTTTGAAGCACCTTTAACTAGTCCAGCAATATCAACAAATGAAATTGTTGTATAAATTTTTTTTTTCGATTCTGATATGGTTGTTAAATTGTCTAATCTTTCATCTAAAACGGGAACTATTCCTAAGTTAGGATCAATAGTACAAAAAGGAAAGTTCTCAGCTTGTGCTTTGCTAGAATTTGTGAGAGCATTGAATAAAGTAGATTTACCAACATTTGGTAATCCAACTATTCCGCATTTAAAACCCATAGTTAATTATTTATCTTACTTGAAAATAAATCGAGTTTTTTTTCAATCAATAAATTTAATGATTCAACTATTTTTTTTGAAATTATATCAATTAGTATCTTTTCATCTTCACTAAAATCACCAAGAACAAAGTCATTTACTCTCATTCTTTCTGGTTTTCCTATTCCAATTCTTACTCTTGAATAATCTTTACCAATAAACTTATCTAATGATTTAATACCATTATGTCCAGCGTCAGCCCCACCAAACTTAGCTCTAATTTTTCCAAATTCAATATCTAGATCGTCATGAAAAACAATTATATCTGATGAATCTATTTTAAAGTATTCTATAAGTTCCCTTATACAAGTGCCCGAATTATTCATAAATGTTAGGGGTTTAATTGCATAAACTTTTTTGTCTCCAATATTTCCCATCGTTAATAAGCCCTTAAATTTTGGTTTCTGCTTGGATAAGCTAAAATTTTGATTTATTGCATCAATTATCTTAAAACCAATATTATGCCTATTGTCTTTACTATCAGGCGTGGGATTTCCTAAGCCAACGAATAAAATCATTTTTAAAGAATATTTTTTAAATTATAAAACAAATTATTTTTTTTCTGGAGTGGGCTCTTTTTTATCTTTTTCTCCATCTGATTTCTTAGCATCATCAGTCGCTGGTTGTTCACCCTCTTTAGGAGCCTCTCCTTCTGCAGCAGCTTCAGCACCCTCAGCAGTTTCCTCTGCAGGTTTTTCTGGTTCTTTAACAATTGTAGGAGCTGCAACTGTTGCTATTACAAAATCTCTTCCCGTAATTGTTGGAGAAACATTTTCAGGAAGTTTTATAGCCGAAATTTTTATACTTGCACCTATATCTAAACCTTCCAAGTCAACCACTAATTCATTAGGTATACTTTCAGTTGGGCATTTTAATTCAACTTTCCTTCGCACTATATTTAAAACTCCACCTCTTTTCAAACCTGGTGATTGTTCATTGTTTATAAATCTAACTGGAATTTCTATAACAATTTTTCTTCCCGCAACCATTCTTAAAAAATCAACGTGAATTGGTTCATCAGTTACTACATCAAAAGAAACTTCTCTAGGAAGCACATCTATTTCTTTATTATTGACTTTGATTTTTAAGACATTGGATAGGAAATTTTCTTGGTCTAGCAAAGTTTTTAAATGTTTTTTTGAAATACTTATTAGTTCGTTTTTTTCTTCACCACCATATAAAACGGCTGGCACCATTCCCTTTTTTCGGAGGATGTTATTACTTCCTCTGGAAGTTTCGGATCTCAGATTTGCTTCTAAATTACTCATAAAAATTTTAGCTTGTAGCTTAGGAGATACAGATTATCAAGAAGAAAATTACCTAAATAAGTCTGATACAGATGTAGAATTAGATATTCTTTTTATCGCTTCTCCCACCAATTGAGAAATTGTTAAAATTTCAATATTTTTTGCACCTTTTACTCTTTCTGAATTATCTATTGTATCAGTTATTACTAATCTTTTAATTTTTGAATTTTTAATTTTTTGGACAGCCTTTCCACTTAATACACCGTGAGTTACATAAACATGTACTTCCTTAGCACCTCTGTATGTTAATGCATCTGCAGCATTTACAATTGTACCACCAGAGTCAATTATATCATCAACAATTATACATGTTTTGCCTTTCACATTTCCTATGACATTCATTACTTCTGATTTTCCTGGCACTGGTCTTCTTTTGTCAATAATTGCTAAACCTGCGTGTAAAAATTTACCCAACGCTCTTGCTCTCTCAGTTCCACCAACATCTGGAGCAACACAAATAATATTTTTATTTTTTATTTTTTTTCTTACATGTCTTGCAAAAATCGGAGTTGCAAATAAATTGTCAACAGGAATATCAAAAAATCCTTGAATTTGTCCAGCATGAAGATCAATTGTAACTACTCTATCAGCTCCAGCTTTTGTAATTAAATTAGATACTAACTTTGCCGATATTGATGTTCGTGGAACCACCTTTCTATCTTGTCGTGCGTATCCAAAATATGGAATAACCGCAGTTATATTTTTTGCAGAGGATCTTTTTAAAGCATCGATGCTCAAAAGAAGCTCCATTAAGTTATCATTTGCTGGAGAAGAAACTGATTGAATTACAAAAATACTATTTCCTCTAATATTTTCATTTATTTCAATATAAATTTCTCCATCTGAAAATTTCTTTATATGTGATTTTACAAGTTTATTTTTTAGATATTTAGAAATTTTTAAGCTAAGATTTTTGTTCGAATTGCCTGTTATTAATTTCATTAAATTCCTATTTAAGCATAATTACCGATATATTTCTACCATAATCGGTTTCTTTTCTACTTTTTGATCTTCTCGCGCTAAAAAAATTATTTTTTTTTTCAAAGGTATCTTTTCTTATAACATCAATTTTTGAAATTCCAAAACAAATTAGTTGATATTGAATAAATTTAACTAGATCAAAGTAAATTTTCTTTTGTTTCAATTTAAAGAAGACAGAGTTTTTGTTACTTTTTTTAAGAAATTTATATTTAAATTCTTTTCCAACTTCATAATTTTTTTGTCCGATAGTTGGACCAATCACTACTGTTATATCTTTTTTATTTGATCCTAATTTAATTAGTTTTTTTAATACTTTAACTACAATATTTTTATATGCACCTTTCCAACCAGAATGAACAGCTGCAATTATTTTTTTTTTAATATCTAAAATTAAAATAGGGGAACAGTCTGCTGTTAGTATTCCAATAGGCAAATATTTTTTATCTGTTATCAAGGCGTCCCCAACAATTCTTTTTCGTGGCAATTTTTTTATAAAATAAATTTTTGAGCTATGAATTTGATATAATAGAGCAATATTATTTTTTTTTGATCCAATTTTTTTTTTTACATAATTTAGATTTTTCACAACATTTTTTTTATTATCCCCAGATCCCTTGCCACAATTTAAACTTTTGTATACTCCTTTAGAAAAACCATTTGATTTATTAAAAAATCCATGACTCACTGAGGCAATATTTTTAAGTTTTTTTGATAAAATCATTTAAAGCCTAAATTAAATTTATTATTTTTTTTATAAATATAAATTACTTTAAAAAGTTCACCCATTTGTTTTTTGTCAATTAGGCGTGTGATTCTATAAAATATATTTGCTTTTTCTAAGAAATTTTTATTAGAAGATAATAGCTCAGCTCTTTTCATAATACCTAAATTTAACAAAAAATTTCTTTGGGTAGTATATTTTAATCTTAAATTTAACTTTTTAACTATCTCTTTTAAAAATGGAATATTTATAATATGACTAATGTCAGCGTTTCCAACGTCATCAAATAAATTAACTTTTTTGTGTTTTTTAACAGCTTGCAATGTATCTATCATTTCGCATTTTGTATAAGCGTAATCTATAAAAAGTAAACAACCCCTTTTTTTTGTTATAATAAAATCTAATTTTTTTAGTATTTTTATAGCTTCAAATGGAACTTCTAAAAATTTATGTTTATTTGATAAGTTTAAATTTAATTTTTTTTCTATTTTTTTAATATCGCATTTAATATTTTTAAATTTAAAAAACTTTCCATGTTTTTTAACGTACCTTTCGTACCAAGAACCATTATTCTTGATATATTGCTTGATAGGTAAAGCATCTAAAAATTCGTTACCTAAAAAAATTACTGGTTTATTATCCAACTTATCAAAATTTTTTAACCATTTAATATTATATTTTTTTAATCTTGATTTTTGTAGTTTTATTAATTTTTCACTCTTTTCAAAAATTTTAAAATTACAATTTTTATGAAAATTGTTGAACTTTTTTGATGAAATAATTATTTGTTTGATCATTTCACCATTTCCTGCACCAAGCTCAATTATATTAATTTCTTTATTTTTATAAAATTTCTGCCAATAAGAAATAATCCATATAAATATCATTTCAGAAAAAACTTTAGATATATTGGGCGCAGTTATAAAATCACCTTCTTTGCCAAATGGATTTTTTGTAGAATAATATCCTTTTTTAGGGTGGTACAATGCATTTTCAATAAATTTATCTAAAGGTATTTTAAAATTTATTTTGTCAAACATTTTTTTTTGAATGCCATAAAATTAAACCTATTATCAAAACAATTAAACTAATCAGTTGACCCATCGACAGTCCAAAAAATAATAATCCTATGTGCTGATCTGGTTCTCGAGTAAACTCAATCGCAAATCTAAAAATAGAATAGAAAATTAAAAAAAGAGCAGATATATACCCCTCTTTCTTATTAACTCTTGAAATGAAATAATTTAAAATAAGAAATAATATTAAGCCTTCCAATAAAGCTTCATAAATTTGGGAAGGATGTCTATTTAAATTGTCAACGACAGTAAATTTTACTGACCATATCAAATCTGTCTCTCTGCCATATAGCTCTGAGTTTATAAAATTCGAGATTCTTCCCAAAAAAATTCCTATAGGTGCAGATAAGGCAACTAAATCCAAAAAATAAAAAAAATTAATTTTGTTTTTAGATGAAAATAAATAGGTCGCTAAAACAATACCAATAACTGCACCATGAAAAGACATACCACCTTGCCAAATCATCAAAATCTCCAATGGATGATAAAAAAAATATTTTAAATTATAAATAAAAACATATCCTAGTCTGCCACCGAGAATTATACCAAAAATAAGATATAGAATATAATCATCAAATAACTTTTGATATTTTTCTTCTACTATCAATTTTTTTTTACAATATAACCATCCAAATATTATTCCTAAAATATATGATAAAGAGTACCATCTTATTTCTAAGCTAAAAATATCAAAAGCAACTGGATCAAAATTATTGATAAACATTGGTAAAAAATACTATAAACTAAAGTATAAAAAATTAATGAATTATGTCAAAATCTAAATTATTTATAAATCAACTATCAAAATTAGTTGAAGAAGGTTTATACAATTATAAAGATTTATCGAACGAATTTATTTCTGTACTTAGGTCTAAAAGAGAAGAATTAATCTATAAATTAAAACTTACAACTTCAGAGGAAACAGAAATTTTAATTAAAAGAATTGAAAACTTAGAGAAAAAAGTCGGAAAGTTAGAAAAAAAAAGTAAAAAAAAAAAGACTAAAAAGGTAAAGAGATAACAACTTTTAATCCCCCAAGCTTTGAGTCTCCTAACTCTATTTTACCACCGTGAGATCTAATAATATCTGATGAAATAGATAAACCCAAACCTACACTTGAGTTTTTTTCGGACCTACTTTTATCTATTTTATAAAATGGTTTAAATACATTTTCCCTCTCTTGTATAGGTATCCCCGGACCATCATCCTCTATATTTATTAAAATACTACTTTTTAATTTATTAAAGTTTATTTCTATCTTATTTGAATATTTTGCAGAATTTTCAATTAAATTATTTAAACACCTTTGAATTGATAATTTTCTTCCAACAAAATAAAACTCTTCACCTTTATCAAATTTGATTATATCATTATTAAATTTTAGAATAATGTTTTGAAGTAATTCATTAAATTCGAATTTTTCATTTTGTTCTTTGTTACTCTCACTTGAAAATTGAAGATATTCATTTAACATTTTTTCCATTTCATCAATATCATTTGAAAATCTGTCAATTAGATTTTTATCTTTGATTAAAGCTAATTGCAGCTTCATTCTTGTCAAAGGGGTTCTTAGATCATGACTTATACCAGATAACATTTCCGATCTTTGATTTAAATGTCTCAAAATTCTTTTTCTCATTTTTTCAAATTCATATCCTGCTTGTCTAATTTCTGATGCTCCCGATGGTATAAATTCTTCAATTTTTTCACCTCTGCCGAATTTTTTTGAAGCCTCTGCCAGTTTTTTTATTGGTCGTGTTTGGTTCTTAAGAAAGATAATTGCAATCGCAACTATGAGAATAGCAGGTAAAGTAATCCAAAGTGCAAAAATTCGAACAGATGTACTAGTTAATCTTTCTCTAGGAATAAAAAACTCAAAGTAACCATTTTGATCTTGAATTTTTAAATTTACTGTATTTTTAAATTTTGATGTATCAAACCAATAATTTAAATTATTAGACTTAAGCTCTCTTCTAAGTGATCTATCTATAGGGCTATACCACTTTTCATTCATTTTATTTGAAAACTTTTTTTCTTGAAAAAATATTACATCAATGTCTAGATATTTTTCAAAGGTATTCTCAACAAAATTTTTATCTGCATTTTCAGAATTATAATTATTTATAAAGTTATTTATTTCACCAACTAATGCCCTTGTCATACCTATATTCGTTTTAATCCATAAACTGTCAAAAAAAACTATAGATATAGTTATTTGAAGAAGGATTATTGGTAATGCAACTATTAAAAGTCCTCTATAAAAAAGTTGTTTAGGAAGCAATTTTTTAAAAAATTTACTCAATCCATAAAACATAACCTTCACCTCTTATTGTTTGCAAGTATTTTGGATTTTTTGGAGAGTCTTCAATTTTTTTTCTTAATCTTGTAATAACAACATCTATTGACCTTTCCTTATCAATCTTGATTAATTTACCAATACTTTCCCGAGAAAAAACTTTACCAGGAGAATTTAACATTTTTTCAAAAATCTTTCTTTCAGTATTATTAATTTTAATTTGTTTGTTATCTTTAAAAACTATCATTTTATTTAAGTTGATTTTTATATTTCCAAATTCAATTTCCTTTTTTTCTTTTATATTTGTTTTGCTTAAAATATTTCTTATTCGCAGCAATAATTCTTTTGGTTCAAATGGTTTTGGCAAGTAATCATCTGCTCCTGTTTCAAGTCCTTGTATTCTATCAGCCGCCTCTCCTTTTGCAGTTAATAAAATAATTGGTGTATCTATTATACCTTTATTTTCTTTTAAAAACTCTAATCCTGATTTACCAGGCATCATCACATCTAAAATAATCAAATCATATTTAATTAGTTTAGTTTTTTGAATTGCATCTTCTGCATTTTCAGCAGTTGATGTTATAAAATTGTTTTGATTTAAATATTCTTTTACTAATGATCTAATGCCATCATCATCATCAACTACAAGTATATGTGCCTCAAATTCTTTCATTATTTTTAATTAGTTTTTTTAAAACGTTATTAAAATTTACAACCTCTTTTGCTGAAGAGCTAAGTAGGGCATCATATATTCTCTTTTTTTGCATAGTAAATATTTCATTAAAAATTTTTTTTCCTTTTTCATTTAAGTATACGTGTTTCACCCTTGTATCTTTGGAGTCCTTCTTAAAGTTGATTAGATCAATTTTGATAAGATCTCTCAAAATTCTATTTAAACTTTGTTTTGTTATTTTAAGTTTAGCTAATAATTCGCCAATTGTTATACCCTCATAGCTGGATAAAATATGAAGAACTTTATTATGAGCAATACCTAGAGAATATTTATCAAGGACTGACTTTGAGTCTGAAAATGTGTCTCTATAGCTTAAAAAAAGCTTCTCTATAAACTCTTTTATTTGCTCATCCTTTAAGTAAAGCAGCTCTCTCATAATTATTTATATTGGTAAGTTATATTGACATAATATATATAGAAAGATATTTTTTTTATTTTTTAATGATACCTTACGATAAAAGAGACGGTAAAATCTGGTACAACAACAAAATGGTTGATTGGGGCAATGTAAAGCTACATGTTCTTAACCATGGATTGCATTATGCCAGTTGTGTTTTTGAGGGTCTCAGAGTTTATGATGGAGATATCTTCAAACTAGAGGAGCATACAAATAGATTTTTTTATTCAGCCAAAAGAATGGGTTTTGAAATTCCATTTAGCGAAGCAGAAATAAATAAAGCCTGCATAGAAACTGTAAAAATCCAAAAAGTTCAAAATGGATATGTAAGGCCAGTTGCTTGGAGAGGAAGCGAAATGATGGCAATTTCAGCACAACAAACAAAAATCCATGTTGCCATAGCAACTTGGGAATGGGGATCATATTTTGATCCAAATCTTAAAACAAAAGGAATAAAACTTAACATTTCTAAGTGGAGAAGGCCTGCACCTAATACTATACCTTGGGATACTAAAGCATCGGGTCTATATATGATTTGTACTTTGTCAAAGCATGAGGCTGAAAGCGAAGGGTATACAGACTCTTTGATGTTAGATCATCAAGATAATATTGCTGAAGCAACAGGTGCAAACGTTTTTTTTAAGGATAAAGATGGAAATCTTCATACTCCAGTACCGGATAGTTTTTTAGATGGAATAACAAGAAGAACTTTAATTGAAATTGCTAAATCAAAAAATATCAAAGTATTTGAAAGAAAAATATCACCAGATGAGTTAGATAAATTTGAAGGGTGCTTTCTGACAGGAACTGCTGCTGAAGTTACACCAGTATCTCAAATAGAGGATTTTAAATTCAAAGTTTGTAATACCATAATAGATTTATCTGAAAGTTATCAATCGTTAGTTAGAAAAAAAGCTGCTGCTTAATTTAAGATTTATTGTCTTCTGAAATAGCATGATCTATTCCTTTTCTTAGATAATCATAACCTGTATATAAAGTAATAAAGGCAGATAGCCATAACAATATAATCCCTATTGTTTGTGCATTATAATCTTGAAAGTTAATAATCTTATTACCAGTTTCCCCAGTAAGAAGAATAGATATAGCAGTCATCTGCAAAACAGTTTTTAATTTTGCTAAGCTAGAAACTGGAAGTTTTATTCTACCTTTGGCTAAAAATTCTCTTAAACCAGAAATTAGTATTTCTCTTGTTAAAATTATAATAGCTGCAATAACCTCGTAATTTTTTATTGTGTTATCCATGACTAATAAAATCAACGCAGTCGCAACAATTATTTTATCTGCTATAGGGTCTAACAGCTCTCCAAGTTTAGATTCTTCTTTAAACATTCTTGCTAGAAGACCATCCAAGAAATCTGTAAAAGAGGCAATTATAAATAAAAAGAAGGGAAATAAATCACCATAAAATCCAGGTAGATAATATGCTATCACAAAAATCGGCACAATTATGATCCTGCCTATGGTAAGATAATTTGGTATTTTTATTTTCATTCGTGGAAAAAGTTATATATTTTTTTTGCAACTTTTTCCTCTACTCCTTCAACTGATTTAATTTCATCTAAACTAGCGGATTCTACAGCTCGAGCTGATCCAAAATGGTTTAAAAGAGCTCTTTTTCTAATAGAACCAATACCTTCTATTTGATCCAGTAGTGATTTACTTATTCCCCTTTTTCTTTTTGCTCTATGGGCACTTATAGCGAATCTATGAGCTTCGTCCCTTATTCTTTGAAGAAAAAAAAGAGTTGGATCATTTTTTTCAAATTTAAAATCTTTACCATTATGAAAAAAAGTTTCATTTCCACTATTTCTAAATTTACCTTTGGCAATTGCAACTATTGGAATGTCATGAAGCCCTAGCTCGTTCATTGTTTCTCTTGCTGCCGAATATTGACCTTTTCCACCATCAATTAGAACTAGATCAGGCATCGTAAGATAATTGTCTTTTTCTTGAACAGCTCTTTTAAATCTTCTATTTAGTACTTCTCTCATCATCCCATAATCATCTTGTTCATTTTTTTCAATTTTTATATTAAATTTTCTATATCTTTTTTTAATAAAACCTTCTTCACCGTAAGTAATTAAAGCGCCAACACTGTTAGAACCTTGGATATGACTGTTATCATAAACTTCAACTAAATTTATATTATTTTCTAAATCAAACTTTCTAGTAACTTCATCAAAAAGTTCTTTGTTATTTTGACTTTCGTAAATTTTTCTATTTAAACTGTCTTTTGCATTTTTTATTGCTTGATTAATTACATTTAATTTAGATCCTTTTTTTGCAACAGAAATATTAATTTGTTTACCTTCTTTTTTTGTGAGCGCCTTCTCAATTAGATCTTTTTCTTTTATTTCTTCACTGATTATAATTGAACTTGGTACGCTTTTATTTTCGTAAAACTGAGACACAAATGAATTTAATATCTCATTTAAAGTTTCGTCTGGATCATGTTTTGGGAAAAAAGCTTGATTACCCCAATTTTGTTTAGATCTATAGAAAAAAACCTGAACACATGTCTTGCCAGACTCTTTGTATCCAGCAATTACATCTGCTTCAACCAGATTAGCTTCATTAACTCTTTGCGAGGATTGAATTATGTTAAGTGACTTAATTCTATCTCTTAAAATTGCTGCTTTTTCAAAATCTAAGTCTTCACTTGATTTTTCCATTTCTAAAGAAAGATTTTTTTGAATTTTTCTAGATTTACCAGATACAAATTCTATAGCATCTTCTACAGATTTTTTGTAATCATCTTCTTTTACATACCCAACACATGGACCAGAACACCTTTTGATTTGATACAATATACACGGTCTTTCTCTGTTTTTAAATACAGTGTCATCACAAACTCTTAATTGAAATATTTTTTGGATCATTTTGATAGTCCAATTAGCTGATCCAGCAGAAGCAAATGGTCCAAAGAAAAAACCTTCTCTATTTTTTTTGCCTCTATGTCTTTTTATTTGAGGCCATCTATCTTTATTTCCAATAAAAATGAATGGAAAAGATTTATCATCCCTTAACAAAATATTAAATCTTGGTTTAAATTTTTTAATTAAATTTGCCTCTAAAAGTAGAGCTTCACTTTCATTTGAAGTAGTAGTTATCTCAAGTTTTGCTGTTTGAGACAACATTCTCTCTGTTCTAATTATATGATTTTTTTCTGATACATAACTTTTTAATCTATTTGGAAGATTTTTTGCTTTACCAACATACAGAACTTCATTTTTGGAATTTAACATTCTATATACCCCTGGAAGCTTCGGAACCAGTGGTATTTCTTTTTTGATAACTTCTTTGCCTATATCAGAGCTGACCATAACTTCTTTTTTTAGAAATTTGAATTCCAACAGAGGAGCAATCTTTTAAAATTTCTAATTTTTCAATTTGAAGACTAATTTTATCAATTCTTCTGTCCTTGAATAATTCATCAAACACATCTTCGGCCAATGTTTCTAAAAAGTTATAGTGTTTATTTTTGACTAATTTCTTAATTAATTTTACAATTTTTGCATAATTTACAATTGATTTTAAATCTTTGTCATTTGAAGGTTTTTTATCTTCATAATCAATCTCTAGAGAAAATTTTACTTTTTGAGGTTTTTCTTTTTCAAAATCGTAATAACCGAGCTTTAAATCAAGTATAAGTTCTTTTATAAGAACTTTCTTTTCATAGTTAAATAAGCTTTTATTCTTTTCAATCTTTACAACTGTAAAATTACTTTTCTTCATTCTTTAATTCTCATTATATCTGGTGTTTGCCAGTTTAAACTTTGACCGCTATCTATTGCTAATACCTGACCAGTAATAGAGCTGTTTTTAATAAAGAAGTCAACAGCGTTACAAATTTCTCTGACATCCACCTGCTTTTTCAAAGGTGTTGCTAAATATTGTTTTTTAAAGTGTTTTTCAGACTGTCTTTTGTTTTTAATTGTTGGTCCTGGCGCAATACCATTTACTCTTATATTTGGTGATAAGCTCATAGCACTGGTTTTGGTCAATGTATAAAGGCCTGTTTTACTCAATGTATATGAAAAGAAAAAAGGAGTTAATTTAAAAACTCTCTGATCAATAATATTTATAATATTGTTATCTTTTCCTCTGACATTTTTTGAGAAAGCTTTTGTTAATAAGGCAGGAGCTCTAAGATTTGTATTTAAGTGATTACCCCAGCTTTTACCATTAAAATTTTCTATTTTATCATTTTCGAATAGAGAAGCATTGTTTACCAGGCAATCAAAATATTTAAGCTTAGATTTAGAAAATTTAATTATTTTATTTATATCTGACTCTTTGCTTAGATCTCCTTGTATTAAAAAAACTTTAGTACCATTTTTCCCTAATTCTTTTTTTAAAATTTCTGCTTTAGATCTTGATTTATTATAATGAATTATTATTTCTTTGTCTGCACCAGATAACTTTCTAGCAATAGCAGCCCCAACTCTAGTCGCGCCTCCAGTAATTATTATCTTCCGTGCTTCCACTTTTTATCTCTCTTTTTAGTTACTTTAGTTCCAGGCATACCCATTGTTGATCTTCCTTTGGGATAAAGTTTATTTTTTAAATCATACTGTCTTACCTTAGGATTTAAAGTTATTTCTAGCTCTGTACTTTCTAATTTTCTTATTTCATCTCTAATTTTTGCAGCTTCCTCGAATTCTAGGTTTGATGCAGCTTCCTTCATCCTTTTGTTTAATCCTTTTAAGTGTTTTTTTAAGTTTCCACCAATGTTTGATCCTTCGCTAATTTGCACATAATCTTTTTCATATACACTTTCTAAAATATCAGATATTTCCTTTTTGACTGATTTAGCATCTATATTATTTTTTATGTTATATGCTAATTGAATTTCTCTTCTTCTATTTGTTTCACTTACAGCTTTTTTTATACTTTTAGTTTCTTTATCAGCATAAAGAATTACTTTACCATCAACATTTCTTGCTGCTCTTCCGATTGTTTGAATTAAAGATGTTTCAGATCTTAAAAAACCTTCTTTATCTGCATCTAAAATACCTACCAGAGCACATTCGGGAATATCTAATCCCTCTCTTAATAAATTAATTCCAACTAAAACATCGAAGACACCCATCCTTAAATCCCTCATAATTTCTATTCTTTCTAAAGTGTCGATGTCTGAATGAAGATATCGAACTTTAATTCCATTTTCATGAAGATACTCGGTTAAATCTTCTGCCATTTTTTTTGTTAAGGTTGTAACTAATACTCTATTATTGCCTTTAACTACTTCCTTACATTCATGCATTAAATCATCAACCTGATTTTTGGCTGGTCTAATTTCTACAACTGGATCAATTAAGCCAGTTGGTCTAATAACTTGATCAATATGTTTTCCTTTAGTTTGATCCAGTTCCCATGGTCCTGGAGTTGCAGATACAAATATAGTCTGAGTTCTCATAGCATCCCATTCTTCAAATTTAAGTGGACGATTATCCATACATGATGGAAGTCTAAATCCATACTCTGCTAATGTACTCTTTCTTGATCTATCTCCTTTAAACATACCATTTAATTGTGGAACTGTTACGTGACTTTCATCAACAAATACTAATGTGTTATCGGGAAAGTATTCAAACAGTGTAGGAGGCGGCTCTCCAGGTTTTCTACCAGATAAGAATCTTGAATAATTCTCAATCCCTGCACAAGATCCTGTAGCCTCTATCATCTCTAAATCAAATTTAGTTCTTTCCTCTAATCTTTGGGCCTCTAATAATTTATTTTGTTCTTTGAATTTTTTTAATGTAATTTCTAATTCTTTTTTTATTTTTAATATGGCTTGTTCAATGGTTGGTTTTGGAGTTATATAATGACTGTTTGCATAGATCTTCACTAAATTTAAAGGTTTAACAGTATCACCAGTCAAAGGATCAAACTCTTCAATATTTTCTAATTTTTCTCCAAACAATGAAAGTCTCCAAGCTCTATCCTCCAAATGACTTGGAAAAATTTCCAAATATTCACCTCTTGCTCTAAATGTTCCTCGATAAAAATTTTGATCATTTCTTTTATATTGCAACGCAACCAATGATCTAATTATTTGTTCTCTATCATATTCATAATTTTTTTTTAAGGTCAAAGTCATTTTACTATATGCCTCAACAGAACCTAAACCGTAAATACAAGATACACTGGCAACTATTACAACATCATCTCTTTCTAAAAGAGATCTTGTTGCAGAGTGTCTCATTCTATCAATTTGTTCATTAATGGATGCCTCTTTCTCAATGTAAGTGTCTGATCTTGGTACATAGGCTTCAGGAGTATAGTAGTCGTAGTAAGACACAAAATATTCAACAGCATTTTCCGGAAAAAAAGTTTTCATCTCTCCATAAAGTTGAGCTGCTAGAGTTTTATTTGGTGCAAGGATTAATGCTGGCCTATTAGTTTCTTCTATAACTTTAGCCATTGTGAACGTTTTACCTGAACCAGTTACCCCAAGCAGAACTTGATTAAATTCACCTTTTTTTGCAGAACCTACTAATTTTTTTATGGCATCTGGCTGATCTCCAGCGGGTTTAAAGTCAGTAATAAGTTTAAATTCCTTTCCACCCTCAAGTTTACCAGCTACTTGTGGATTTCTGCTCTGAATTTCTGTAATTAAGTCTTGATATGTATTTTCCATAAAGTAAAGAAGGTATTAAATTAAATATTAATTTCAATGAGCATAATATCAGATAGTTTAAAAAGAATTAAACCATCTCCAACCATTGCTGTTACACAAAAAGCAAGAGAATTACGAGCCGCAGGAAGAGATGTAATTGGTTTAGGGGCAGGAGAGCCAGATTTTGATACTCCAGACAATATAAAAGAGGCGGCAATAAAAGCAATTAAAGGTGGGGATACTAAATACACTGCAGTGGATGGAACTCCAATTTTAAAACAAGCAATTGTAGATAAATTTAAAAGAGAAAATAATTTAAACTATACGACTGATCAAATCACAGTCGGAGCTGGTGGAAAGCACGTAATTTATAATTTGATGATGGCTACGCTTAACAAAGGAGATGAAGTTATTATTCCAGCTCCTTATTGGGTTTCATATCCAGATATAGTTTTACTGACAGGGGCCACACCAGTAGTTATCGAGTGTTCTGAGGAACAAGGTTTTAAACTGACAGCAAAAGATCTAGAGGCGACTATAACAAATAATACTAAGTGGGTAATTCTAAACTCGCCTTCTAATCCAACGGGTGCTTGCTACACAGAGCAAGAAATTAAAAATTTAGCTCACGTTTTAAAGAGAAAACCACATGTACACATATTAAGTGACGATATTTATGAGCACATTACTTACGAAGGTTTCAAATTTTTTACTATTGCGCAGATACCTGAATTAAAAAATAAAGTAGTTACAATGAACGGAGTTAGTAAATCTTATGCCATGACTGGATGGAGAATAGGTTATGCTGCAGGAGACAAAGATGTAATTAAAGCTATTGCGAAAATTCAATCTCAGTCAACTACAAATCCATCTTCAATAAGTCAGGCAGCTGCAGTAGAAGCTTTAAATGGAACTCAAGATTTTATTCCAATTAGATCTCTGGCATTCCAAGAGAGAAGAGATTTTGTAGTTAATTCTTTAAATGCAATTGATGGTATTAATTGTATAAAACCAGATGGTGCGTTTTATGTTTTTCCAAGTTGTAAAGGATTAATTGGAAAAAAAGATAAGAACGGAAAAAAATTAGAAAACGATACAGATTTTGTACAATCGCTTTTAGAAAACAATAATGTAGCAGTTGTTCAAGGGTCTGCTTTTGGATTAGAGGGCTTCTTTAGAATATCGTACGCAACATCCATGGAAAATTTAGAAAAAGCGATGAAGCGAATAAAAGAGTTTTGTGAAGACTTAAGTTAAAAAGTGAAAACTGCATTAATTTTTGGATCATCAGGGTTAGTTGGTAAAAACTTATTAAATCAAATTATAAATAATTCAAATTACTCAAAAGTTAAAATTTTTGTCAGATCTTCTCCTGACATTTCTGATCGAAAAATTGAGATTATAAATACAGATTTTAAGGATTTGGAAATAATTACAAATCTAATAACTGGAGATGATTGTTTTTTTTGTATTGGAACAACTAAAAAAAACTCTCCAAATAAAAGTGAATACAGAAGAGTTGAGCTTGATCTTCCAAAAAAAATTGCTCAAATTAGCAAATCTAATAATGTTAAATCTTTCATATTTGTTTCATCTGGATTTGCTGATCCAAAAAATTCTGGAGATTATCTAAAATTCAAAGGTTTAGTAGAGGAAGAAATTAAAAGTCTAAATTTTGAGAAAATTGGAATTTTGAGGCCATCATTTTTATTGGGAAATAGAAAAGAAAATAGAGTAGGTGAAAAAATTGGAATTTTTATATTTAAACTATTATCACCTATATTTGTTGGTCCAATTAAGAAAATGAAACCAATTCACTCAGAAAAAGTTGCTAAAGCAATGATAAAAATTGCAAATGAAAACATTCAAAAAACAATTTTTGAGTCTAATGAAATTTCAGATTTAGTGAGATAGAAATTTTTCAGCTTCTAGTGCTGCCATACAGCCCATTCCTGCAGCAGTAACAGCTTGTCTAAATATTTTATCTTTAACATCACCGGCCGCAAAAACACCAGGCACATTAGTTTCAGTAGAATCTGCTTTAGTTACAAGATATCCTTCTTTATCCATCTCAAGCTGGTTTTTGAACAATTCAGTTGCAGGATCATGTCCTATAGCAATAAAAAGACCATCTATTTTTAGTTCTTTATTTTCATTTGTTTTTACATTTTTTATTTTTAAACCAGTTACATTTTTAGGATCTTTGTCACCAATTACTTCTTCAACTACTGTATCCCAAATTATTTCGATTTTTTTATTATCCATTAATTTTTTTTGAAGCATTTTCTCTGCTCTCAACGAGTCTCTTCTATGTATTAATTGAACTTTTGATGCAAATTTAGTTAAAAACATTGCTTCCTCAACAGCCGCGTTACCTCCACCAACAACAGCAACCGTTTTATCTTTAAAGAAAAATCCATCACATGTTGCACATGCAGAAACTCCAAACCCTCTAAAATTTTGCTCAGAGTCTAGTTGTAACCATCTGGCTTGAGCGCCCGTAGATATAATTATAGAGTCAGCTGTATATACTTGCCCGCTATCTCCAACTGCTTCAAATGGATTTTTTTTTAAATCTACTGATTTAATATGATCTTGTATCATTTCAGTTCCAACAGCTTCAGCTTGACCTTTCATCT
Source organism: uncultured Pelagibacteraceae bacterium (assembly GCA_902569105.1). Classification (GTDB taxonomy): domain Bacteria; phylum Pseudomonadota; class Alphaproteobacteria; order Pelagibacterales; family Pelagibacteraceae; genus Pelagibacter. Next base: position 174,779 of record CACFTE010000001.1, read on the forward strand.
GATCCATTAGCCAAGGTCCTTGAATTACCTCAGAAAATCCTGGGTAATTTTCCACATCTGTTGTAGTCGTTAATTGTCCACCAGGCTGAATTCCATGAACTAAAATAGGTTTTAACATGGCTCTTGCCGCATAAACTGCAGCAGTGTATCCAGCTGGTCCTGATCCAATTATTAACACTTTTGTATGTTTAGTTGGATTTTGTGTCATACGGTGTCTATATAGTAATTAATGAATAAATTAAAAGGTTTATTATTAACTGAAGGGTTACATGGAATGATAAGTCAGGTTGAGGGCTTAGCAAAAGCACTTGATTTAGATTATTTTCACGAGAAAGTTGAACTGAATAGTCCTTGGAATTTAGTTCCACCTTCACTAACTCCAAAAAAAAAATTTATTTTCAAGAATCAAATAAACAAAGAATATGATGTTATAATTTCTTGTGGAAGAAAAAGTGTAATACCATCTATCGTACTTAAAAAAAATTCAAATAAAAAAATTGTAAATATTCATATTCAAAATCCAAAAGTATCCCTTGAAAATTTTGATATTGTAGTCGCTCCAGATCATGACAGTTTAGATGGGCCCAATGTATTAATCTCAAAGGGCGCTATTCATTATCTAACATTAGATGAAATTCATAAAGCTAAAGATTATTTGCTAAACAAAATAGAAAAACAAAAAGAAGTTGTAACTTTGATTTTAGGCGGACCTACAAAATATTATAATTACGATAACGAAAGCATGATACAGATATTTTCGAAGATCAATAAACAGATTCTTGAAAAGAATATGCAATTAATAATAATTCCTTCAAATCGAACTCCAGAAAAAATTATTCAATTCGCAAAAGAGTATTTTAATAAAAATCGTTTAATAGTAGATAGTGTAGATAAACAAGCATATCTATCAAGTTTAGCACTAGCCAAGTATATAATTGTTACATGTGATTCGAGTTCCATGATTTCCGAGGCAGCTCTTACTGGAAAACCTGTTTATGTCGCAATGATTCCAGCAATGAGGAATGATATAAGATTTCAAAAGTTTAGAAATCTATTAGAAAGCATGAATATAATTAGAAAATTAGAAGACAGCCTAGACACTTGGAGCTATGAAAAATTAGATGAAACAAATAGAATAGCAAAACAAATAAAAGAAAAATTATTTTAATGTCGTTTCTTAATTCAATTAATAATAACTCAAAAAAATTTACTGATCCTTTTGATCATTGGGAGCTGAATAAACCTTTAACAGAGGAACAAATTAACGAAATTATTAATGCAGACATAGCAAATCCATCAGAGCACAACCTAAACTATGATGGAACCAGAGCAATAGATGGTGGCGAAGGAAGTTTCAGACAGGGAATCGTAGACGGTGGGAAAGCTTTAAAATTTAGATGTTTCGTAACAAAAGAAAATACTAATAACTTTCCGCATTTAACAAATTTCATAAACGAGCTTCAAAGTAAAAAAACTACAGCAAAAGTTTCCGAGTTAACCGGGAAAGATTTATCTAATTCTTATGTAAGAGTAGAAGTTATTTGCGACCGACAAGGTTTTTGGTTAAAGCCACACTGTGATATTAAAGAAAAATTAATGTCATGTTTATTGTTTGTTAATAAGCATAATGAAAGTGAAGATTTAGGTACTGATTTTTATGATAATAATCTTAAAAAAGTAAAGACCCTTCCTTACAAAGATAACTACGGTTATTTCTTTACAAGTGGACCAAATACTTGGCACGGCATGGAAAAGAAAGAAATTAAAAAAGAAAGAAGATGTCTACAAGTAAATTACGTAACTTTCGAAACTGATTGGAAAGTCGATTAATTAGCTGAATTCAAAAGTCTGAATAAAGATGCAATAATCCCGTGACCAGATAATTCAATCGCTATAATAATTATTACAAATAGAATTATTTTTTTGTTCATTTAATTAAAATAAATAATATTAACAACACCCAAAAGAAACCATAATAGTAGTATATATACTTTTTAGCAAACATTCTTGGTACGCTTTGTGTTTCTTTAAAATTTTTCTTTTTTTGCTTCATACTAGATATTATGTTTTGATAGTTATTTTGTCTCCAACATTTATTGTCCCAGAGGAAAGAATTTCACACCTTAAACCACCTCTTCTTAAAAACTCTTTTATAATATTGCTTTTGCCAAGTCTTTGTTGTAGATCTTTACAAGGCCTACATAAATCATTTACTTTTAATTTTATATTACCCACTAGAATTGTTTTACCAACTAAATCATTTAGTTTAATATTTCTTGTGATTATATTTCTTCTAAATTCTACATAAGTAAATTTCGTATTAAAAGTATTATTGTAATAATCAATATTTTCACTTTCTATCAGAGTAATTTGTTCTCTATCACCGTTGAAATCATGAAAATATCTATCACCTACAATACCTTTTGAGGCAACTACTTCGATGCTTTCTTTTTTTTCTATTTCTTGATTATTTTTTTCAGTAATTCCAATTTCATAGACGACAGACATTAATTATCCTGAAGTGATTTTACTGTTAGTTTTTTTGTTTTAAGAGATTTAATTGCTTCTAAAAAAGCATAGGCAGTTGACATATTTGTACAATATGGAACTTTATTAATAAGTGTTGCTCTTCTAATGGCTCTTGCATCACTAACTCGATGTTTTTTGTCTCCACCACCAGTATTAATTACTAAAGAAATTTTATTCGAATTTAATACATCAACTATATTTGGACCACCCGAACTTAATTTATTTATTGTTTTACATCTCATTCCATTTTCTTTGATTGTATCAGAAGTGCCTTTTGTACCTGATAAAGAAAATCCAAGCTTAGATAATCTTTGTGCTATTCCAACAATTTCTTGTTTGTGAGTATCTTTAACTGACAAAAATGCCAATCCACTTGTTGGCAAAGAGTTAGAAGCTGCAATTTGACTTTTTGCAATAGCCATTCCAAAGTCATCATCAAAACCCATTACTTCACCAGTTGATTTCATTTCAGGACCAAGAAGAACATCGCTGTCAGGAAATTTGTTAAATGGAAATACAGCCTCTTTGACTGCAAATCTTTTATTAGTTTTATATTTTAATTTATATTTTGATAAATTTTCACCAGTCATAATTCTTGATGCAATTTTTGCTAAAGAAATTCCATTTGCTTTTGATACAAATGGCACTGTTCTACTTGCTCTTGGGTTTACTTCTATAACAAAAACTTCATCTTTTTTTATGGCAAATTGAATATTTAAAAACCCCTTAACCTTTAAAGCTAATGCGAGCTTTCTAGTTTGTACTTTTAACTCTTTTAATATTTCTTTTTTAATTGAAATAGGAGGAAGACAGCAAGCAGAGTCTCCAGAATGAATTCCCGCCTCTTCTATATGTTGCATAATTCCTGCAATATAAACATCTTTGCCGTCAGATATTGCATCAACATCTACTTCCATTGCATTATTGATAAATTTATCAATCAGTATTGGATTATCCTCGGAGGCTTTAAATGCTTCATTTATGAATTCTCTAAGCTGACTTTTGTCATGAACTATTTCCATTGCTCTTCCACCTAGCACATACGATGGTCTTACAACTACTGGAAGACCAATATTTTCTGCTATTTTCATTGCTTGATCAAATTTAAATGCAATACCACTTTCTGCTTGTTTTAAATTTAATTTTATCAATAAATCTCTAAATTGATCTCTGTCTTCAGCTAAATCGATAGAAGCATACTGGGTCCCTAAGATTGGCAATTTATTTTCATGTAAAAATTTAGCAAGCTTGATAGGGGTTTGTCCTCCAAATTGAGCTATTATTCCGATTAAATTTCCTTTTGATTGTTCTTTTAAAATTATATTGTGAACATATTCCTCAATTAATGGTTCAAAATACAATCTATCACTCGTATCATAATCTGTTGAAACAGTTTCAGGATTACAATTTACCATTATTGTTTCAAAACCTGCTTCTTTAAGTGAAAAACTTGCTTGGCAACAGCAGTAATCAAACTCAATACCTTGGCCAATTCTATTAGGTCCACCGCCAAGAATTATAATTTTTTTCTTATTACTAGGGTCTGCTTCACATTCTGTCTTTAAGGCGAGGTTTCTCTGATAAGTCGAATACATATAAGGAGTGAAAGATTTGAACTCAGCAGCACAAGTATCAACCTTTTTAAATACTGGAAAGACTTTAAGAGCAATTCTTTTTGATCTAACAACTTTTTCTTTAAGTCCAGTAATTTTAGATAATTTTTTATCAGAAAACCCTATAGATTTAATTCTATTAAATTCTTGAAAAGTTTTGGGAAGACCTTTTTTGCTTATAGAATTTTCCTCATCTACAAGTTCTTTTATTTGATTAAGAAACCATGGATCAACCTTCGAAAGTTTATAAACTTTATCTAAGCTTATTTTTTTTCTAAAAGCTTCTGCAATCAAAAGTAGTTTATTTGGCACATTAATCTTTAATTGTTTTAAAATATCATTTTTAGAATAGTTGAAAATATTATCTAACCCAGATAATCCAGTTTCAAGAGATACCAGAGCTTTTTGGAATGACTCTTTGAAATTTCTACCAATTGCCATTGCTTCACCAACTGATCTCATAGAAGTGCCTAATACAGCTTTTGTGTCTGAGAATTTTTCAAAAGTAAATCTAGGTATTTTTGTTACTACATAATCAATTGTTGGTTCAAACGAGGCTGGTGTTGTTTTTGTAATTTCATTTTTTAATTCATCTAAAGTATAGCCAACTGCCAATTTTGCAGCAACTTTAGCAATTGGAAAACCAGTTGCCTTAGATGCTAATGCTGAAGATCTTGAAACTCTTGGGTTCATTTCAATTATGACCATCCTTCCATTTTTTGGATTAATGGCAAATTGAACATTTGAACCACCAGTCTCTACACCAATTTTTCTTAAACATGCAATAGATGCATTTCTCATTACTTGGTATTCTTTATCTGTTAAGGTCAGAGCTGGTGCTATAGTAACCGAGTCTCCAGTGTGTGTTCCCATTGGATCTATGTTTTCGATAGAGCAAATTATTATGCAGTTGTCATTTCTATCTCTAACAACTTCCATTTCAAATTCTTTCCACCCATCAAGACACTCTTCCACAAGAACTTGGTTTTGCAGCGACTCATGCATTCCCTCTTTAACAATTTTAAAAAAATCTTTTTTAGTTCTAGCTATCCCGCCACCTAGACCTCCTAGAGTAAATGATGGTCGTATTATTGCTGGCAATCCAATTTTTCTTAATGTTTGTTTTGCTTTTTTAAAGTTATTTAAAATTTCTGACTTAGGAAGATCAATTCCAATATCAGACATATTCTTCCTGAATTTTTTTCTATCCTCAGCATTTTCTATTGCTTTAGAATTTGCACCAATTAGTTCAATCTTATACTTTTTAAGTAGCCCAATTTTTTCTGCTTTAATTGCTAAATTTAAAGCAGTTTGTCCTCCCATAGTTGGAAGAATTGCTTCTGGTTTTTCTTTTTTTATTATTTCTTCCAGAACCTCAATTGATATTGGTTCAATATAAGTTTTGTCAGCAACACCTGGATCAGTCATGATAGTTGCTGGATTTGAATTTACCAATATAACTTTATAGCCTTCATCTTTTAGCGCTTTGCATGCTTGTGTTCCTGAATAATCAAATTCACAAGCTTGTCCAATAATTATTGGACCTGCTCCAACGACTAATATTTTTTTAATGTCTTTTCTTTTTGGCATATTTTTTTACTTCTTTAATAAAATCATTAAATAGGTAGTGACTATCCTGCGGACCAGGATTTGACTCTGGATGATACTGAACTGAAAAAACTGGTTTATTTTTTAATTTAATTCCCTCTATACAGTTATCAAAGAGAGATCTATGAGTAATCTCAACATTTTTTGGTAAACTTTCTTTAACAACTTCAAATCCATGATTTTGACTTGTAATCTCAACTTTTTTTGACATTAAATTTTTAACTGGATGATTAGCGCCTCTATGTCCTAATTTCATTTTTTTTGTTTTTGCATTTAACGCTAATGCTAAAATTTGATGACCTAGACAAATACCAAAAACTGGAAGATTTGATTTTATTAATTTTTGAACAGTTGAAATTGCATATTTACCTGTAGCAGCTGGATCGCCTGGACCATTTGATAAAAATATGCCATGAGGTTTTAGTTTTAATAAATTTTCAGCACTTTCTTTACAGGATACAACTTTTACTTCGCAATTAAAATTAGAAAAGTATCTTAAAATATTTTTTTTAATTCCATAATCTATCGCAATAACTCTAAATTTTATTTTGTTATTTTTTTTATAACCTTCTTCTTTGCTCCATGTCTTAAGGCCTTTCCAAGTATAATTTTTTCTAGTTGATACCTCCTGTGCAAGATCCATTCCATTTAAACCAGGCCAATTAGTTGTTTTTTTAATTAGTTTCTTAATATTAAATTTCCCAAATTTATTATTTGAAATAGTGCCTTTGGGAGCCCCTTTATCTCTAATAAAATTGGTTAAACTTCTAGTATCAAGCCCCGTAATACCTACAATTTTATTTTTTTTAAGCCATTCATCTAAGTTTTTAAGAGATCTATAGTTTGACGCATTTGTTATTTCTGAATTTAAAATCACACCTCTTGTCCAAATTTTATCCGACTCTATATCTTCATTGTTTGTTCCAACATTGCCGATGTGAGGAAAAGTGAAGTTAATTATTTGTCCGGCATATGATGGGTCAGATATAATTTCCTGATAACCAGTCAAAGAAGTATTAAAGCACACCTCTCCAGTTGCTTCACCCTGATAGCCAAGTCCAATACCTCTGAAGATCGTTTTATTATCTAAAACTAAAATAGCGGACGAAAATTTTGATTTAATTGCAATTTTATTTTTGTGTTTTTCTTTCAATTACAACTCATGAGTTAAAGGTTAATACAATAAAACCTTTATTTGCACAACACCTCTATAACAATTTTTTTAAAAAACAATTTTTTCTTTTGAAGAAAGTTTACTATAAAGTAAGTTAAAAATATGAGCCTAAGAGAGAAAATTCAGACTGATTATAAAAATGCTTTAAAATCTAAAGATAAAAATAAAATATCAACTTACAGGTTAATTTTAGCTGGTGTTAAAGACTTAGATATTAATAACAGGTCCGGTCCTGAAAAAAAGGAAACCGACGATGAGGATATTAAAAAATTACTAAAAAAAATGATAAAGCAGAGATCCGAATCGATAGAAGTTTATAAAAAAAACAATCGAAGTGATTTATTAGAGATTGAACAAGGTGAAGTTTCTATTCTTACTGAATATCTTCCAAAACAGTTAAGTGATGAGGAAACTAAAAAGATTTGTGAAGATATAGTTTCTTCTTTAGGTGCGTCTTCTATAAAAGATATGGGAAGAGTTATGGGAGAATTAAAAAAAAAATATGCCGATACCGTTGATTTTGCTAAAGCAGGAATGGTTTTAAAAGAGTTATTTAACAAATAATGAAATATCCAAAAGATTATCTTGATGAAATTAAAGCAAGGTTGAAAGTTTCAAATGTAGTTTCAAGAACAGTTAGTCTCAAAAAAAGAGGAAAAGAATTTGTAGGTCTTTCACCTTTCAAAAATGAAAGAACCCCATCTTTTACTGTAAATGATGAAAAAGAATTTTATCATTGCTTTGCAACTGGCGAACATGGAAATATTTTTGACTTTGTGATGAAAATTCAAAACTTAAGGTTTGGTGAAGCTGTAAAGTTTTTAGCAAATATAGCTGGCATGAAACCATATACTTTTTCGAAACAAGACGAGCAGAGAGAAAAAGAATGGAAAATTTATAAAGAAATTTATCAAACTTATATTGAATATTTTCATAATGAACTTTTAAAAAATACTAGTTCAGCTGAAGCTAGGTCTTATGTTAAAAAAAGAGGACTTAGGCTTGAGGATGTAAAAACTTTTAAATTAGGTTTTGTTACAAACGAAATTAATTTTTACGATTATCTATCAAAAAAATTCGATACAAAAGATTTAAACAACTCTGGGATTTTTTATCACGATGAGAAAAAACAAAAATATATTAATAGATTTAGAGAAAGAATAATATTTCCAATTTATAATATTTCAGGCGACGTAATTGCAATAGGTGGAAGAGCAATTAAAGAAAATAATTATATAGCAAAATATATTAACTCCCCAGAAACACAATTTTTCAAAAAGGGTTCAAATTTATATAATTTGGATAACTCAAGAAAATTGTCAAATAAAGTGGATTATGTTTATTTGGTAGAAGGTTATATGGATGTTATTGGTTTACACAAAAATGAAATTAAAAATGTTGTTGCAAATTTAGGAACAGCACTAACACCTCGGCAAATTTTAATATTAAATCAATTTTTTAACAAAATAATAATATGCTTCGATGGAGATGAAAGTGGTTATAAGGCTGCATTGAGGGCTGCTGAAAATTCAATTATAGAACTTAAACCTGAAAAAAAAATAGTATTTCTTTTTCTTCCTGAAAAACATGATCCAGATAGTTATGTAGCAAAGTTTGGAAAAGAGAAATTTTTGGAATTTTCAAATCAAAAAGAAATTGAAATTCATAAATTTATTTTTAATCATTATTACAAGCAAGTTACTGATGATCCATCCTCAAAAGCTATGTTTGAAAAAAAATTAAAATCTTTAGCTTATACTATAAAGGATGAATTTATAAAAAAATACGTCCTTGATCATTATTTAGAGGAAATATCTAAACTTTCACCAAACCTTAATTATAAAAATAATTACCGCAAATCATTAAATGCAAAATCATTGAAAAGTACTCAAAAATATTTTAACGAAACTAAATCTCTTACACCCATTGAGATCAAAGAATTTTCTTTTCTCTACATTCTTTTAAAAAAACCAAAATTTGTTAAAGACAATTTTCATTTAATAGAAAACGTAAAATTATTTACAAATGAAAATAAAATACTCTTTGAAACAATCCTCAAAGATAGTAATAATTTAGAAGATTTAAATCTTAACAATTTGACCATTGATAAAAATTTAATTGATAGGGTCTTAAAGTATGCTTCAATAAAAAATATCTTGGATAAAGGTTTTATTAAAGATGAGAAAATTGAAAATATATTGAGTGATATTCTGAGAGATTTAAAAAATTATGAACTAGAAATGCGCATCCAAGATCTTGAAAAGAAATTTTCACAAGATTTAAGTGAGGATACATTTAACCAGTTAAAAGAGCTCAAAAAATTGCAAAATTTGAATTAAATTTCATAAATTACCCATGGATTTTTTTCGAATTATCAATATATATCTATAGGTTTAATTGTGGAAAAAATCATAACAAAATCATTTGCTAGATTAATGGGCAGAGGTGTCCACAGAGGATTTATTACTCATGAAGAGTTATTCAAATCTTTAGGAAAGAGGAATCTCTCTGAAGAAAATTTATCAGAAGCTTTTATACATATTTTGAATGAAAAAATATTTTTGGTTGAGCAAAAATCTGATTTTAAGGCTTTGAAGAAAAAGGATAGACCTTCCAAAGAAGATGGTAAGGCATCTGAGAAAAGTGATGATCCAATTAGAATGTATTTGAGAGAAATGGGAGGAGTAGAACTCCTTTCAAGAGAGGGGGAGATTGCAATAGCTAAAAGAATTGAAGCAGGTAAAAATGTTATGCTCGAAGCACTATCTCAAAGTCCTATTACTGCTAATCAGATAAAAGATTGGAATGAGAAGTTAAATAAAGATGAAATTTTAGTTAGAGAAATAATTGATATCGATACAAATTATATGGAAGATGAGGATACTACATCTAGTTCTAAAAAATTAACCAATCAAAAAGAAGATGAAGAAAACGAACAAAATAACACAAATAATAATGAAGATGATGAATTTAATCCTACTCTAGCCGCTATGGAAGAAGAAATAAAACCAAAAATTTTGAAAACTATCGGTTCTTTATCAAAAGAATATTTAAAGTTGGGAAAGTATCATTTAGAAAAATTAAATTGTATTTTAAATTCAGTTGAATTCTCTAAATCAAAAGAAAAAAGTTATCAGAAGATATGTGAGAATATTTTAGAAAACATTAAATCATTACAGTTATCCCCAGCTGTATTAGAGGAATTGGTACAAAAACATTACGTTCAAAATAAAAAAATAATTTCTCTTGAGGGGAATCTGCTAAGACTGGCTATAGGAAATAATATAAATAGAGACGAATTTATTAAATTCTATGTAGGTAACGAAATTAATCCAAATCTTAAAAAGTTTTTAGATACCAACCCTGTTTGGAGTAAGTTTTTTCAAAAAAATAAAGAGGAGTTTAAAAACATAAGAGAAAGACTTATCGAATTTAGTAAAGAACTTAACTTCTCAGTCACAGATTTCAAAAAGCTAGTAAGCAGAGTTCAAAAAGGTGAGAAAGAGTCAAGAATTGCTAAAAAAGAAATGGTCGAAGCTAATTTAAGATTGGTTATTTCAATAGCAAAAAAATATACTAATAGAGGATTGCAATTTTTAGATCTTATTCAAGAAGGTAATATAGGTTTAATGAAAGCAGTAGATAAATTCGAATACAGAAGAGGATATAAATTTTCTACATATGCAACATGGTGGATTAGACAAGCAATCACAAGATCTATAGCAGATCAAGCGAGAACAATTAGAATTCCAGTTCACATGATAGAAACAATAAACAAAATTGTTAGAACACAAAGATTAATTTTAAGCGAATTTGGTAGAGAGGCAACACCAGAAGAATTAGCTAAAAAACTCAGAATGCCATTAGAAAAAGTTAGAAAAGTTTTAAAAATATCTAAAGAACCAGTTTCTTTAGAAAAACCTGTTGGGGATGAGGAGGATAGCAGTTTAGGAGATTTTATCGAAGATACAAAAGCTTTAGATCCAATGGATCAGGCAATTAAATCTAATTTAAGTGAAGCAACAACCAAAATACTATCTACATTAACTCCGAGAGAAGAAAGAGTTTTAAGAATGCGTTTTGGTGTTGGAATGAATACAGACCATACTCTGGAAGAGGTGGGTCTACAATTTTCCGTTACAAGAGAGAGAATAAGACAAATCGAGGCGAAGGCACTCAGAAAACTAAAACATCCAAGCAGATCAAAGCAACTAAAAAGTTTTTTAGAGAGTTAACATATAGGGCCGTTAGCTCAATAGTAGAGTACTGCATTGACATTGCAGGGGTAGTTGGAGCGTAACCAACACGGCCCACCATTTATTAAATTTGATAAGCATTAAAAAATGTTATAATGATTTCTTATCTTAGGGCCTGTAGCTCAGTTGGTTAGAGCAGTACACTCATAATGTATTGGTCCCAGGTTCGAGTCCTGGCGGGCCCACCATCTATCCACTTATAAAATTTCTTAAATTTAAAAAAAGAACTTTTATATCTCCCTCGCCGTTTTGAATAATTGAATTAAATTCTTCCCTTTGTGTTCTTGCTAAACTTAAACCTTCAATTATTAAATCTCTAACAAGGGGTTTTTCAGGATTAACAGTATATACCCTCCAATCAATTTTAATTTCCGGTCTCTTTTCATCAGCTTCTAATACTGAGAAAACAATAGTGTATTTACTATTTATAACCTCTTCAGATATTACGTTAATTTTTGGGTCTGTATATTCGGACAATCTACTTGAGAAACTTTTCAAAAAATATTTTCTAAATAAATTTTCATATTCTTTGATCTGATCCTCGTTCAATGTTTTTCTATATTTGCCTAACGTATATCTTCCAATACCATCTATATCTACATTCTTTTCTGCTAAATTTATTAATTTTTCCATTTTTTGTTCTTTGCTCTCATTACTTGCTAATACTTTTGATGCTTCTGAAGTTAGTTTAGAGATAAATAGTTTAGAATCTGCAAATACTTTTGAATTTGGTAAAATAATTAGAGCTAGAATTATAAGAAATATTTTTTTTATTTTCTTAAATTTCATGAATAGATAATAGTTATTGAGTTTCTATCTCATCCCAATCACTATCATTCATTGTCTCTGTAATATCATCTGAGTTAGCAATTTTTTTTCTTCTGTCTTGCAGATATAAACTTTTAACTGATGCATAAAAATCAAGTGAGTTTTTTTCTAAGTTGTCGAACGATTCAATATTTTTTGCCCTAAAATCTATACCGTTAGTTCCAACTGAAGCATAATAATCAAAATCAGATACATATCGTGTATCGTTTCTCACTGTGATATTATACCAAGCATCACCACCCATATAATTTGCTAGTGATCCTATTGTGTCCCTTACAGTTGATGGTCCTAAAATCGGTAGAACAATATAGCATCCTTCTCCAACTCCCCATGTTCCTAAGGTTTGTCCCCAATCTTCTTTTTCATAATCATTTAAACCTATTTTTGAGGCTGGATCAAAAAATCCTAAAATACCAATTGTACTATTCACAATGAACCTGCCAGTATTTTTTCCAGCTAAACCAATTTCTCCTTGAAGCAAGTTGTTTGGTATGGTCACAACAAGAGACAAATTATTTAAGGCGTTGCTTGTTCCAGTCCTTAAAGGTGATGGTAAGTATCTATATCCTTTAGCTAAAGGTTCTACGATTACATTATCTAAAACCTGATTAAAAGCAAATACACCTCGATTAATTGTCTCAAAACAATCTTTTACCTCTCCATTTGAATTCTTGGACAATTCATTTTGACCATCACTTCCTGCGATCGACGAAGTTGAAACAAAGAGTGAAAAAATAAAAATTATAAATATTCTATACATACTACTATTTTTTATTGTATCTTTTACAAAAGTAAATCTATATTTTGTACTCTTTATGTTAAAAATACCCATTAAAACCCTAATTAATTATTCTCCAAATTTTACAACCTATAAAAGAAATAAGAAAAACATTAAATATCTTATTTTTCATTACACTGGAATGAGTAGCGAAAGTAAGGCAATAAATAGACTAATAGATGTCAGAGCTAAAGTAAGTTGTCATTACTTTATAAAAAGGAGTGGAAAAATTATTTTGATGGTTCCTGAGATTTATGAAGCATGGCACGCTGGAAAATCAAATTGGAAAAATGACAATTCCTTAAATAAAAAATCTATAGGAATTGAGATTTCAAATAAAGGTCATGAATTTGGATATCAAAAATATACAAAAAAACAAATTAGATCTTTAGTCAAAATATCAGATTTTTTGATTAAAAAATACAAGATTCAAAAAACTAATATTCTTGGTCATTCTGATATTTCATTTGATAGAAAAAAAGATCCTGGAGAAAAATTTCCTTGGGAATATCTATCAACCAAAAATATTGGATTTTGGCATAAAGCGAATAAAAATATTTTAAAAAAAATTAGAAACAAAAGAATATTAAAACATAAAGAAAAGGAATTTTTTAAAAACTTAAATAAATTTGGTTATTATATTAAATTTAGAAAATCCTATCATAAATCCATGCTTATCAAAAATTTTCAAAGACATTTTAGACAAGAACTAGTTAATGGAAAAATTGATGAAGAATGTTTGTTTATAGCTAAAAAAATTGCTGAAAATACATAATTATTTATTTTCTTGAAATAATTAAAATAATGAATAATTTGTAATTGCCAGATAAACGACTTATCGCATCAATATATTGGTGAGGAAAGTCCGGGCTCTACAAAGACACAGTGCCAGTTAATGACTGGCGGGGGTAACCCCAGGGATAGTGCCACAGAAAATAAACCGCCTCAACAAGGCAAGGGTGAAAAGGTGTGGTAAGAGCACACCGGCTGTTTGGTAACAAACAGCGCATGGAAAACCCCACTGGGAGCAAGACTGAGTAGAGATGACATTGTTAGAAATAACTAAAAGCTGTCTTTGGCTAGTCATCAGGGTTAGTTGCTTGAGCCTTAAAGTGATTTAAGGCCTAGATAAATGGTAAGTTTAAATGACAGAACCCGGCTTATAGTTTATCTGGCATCACAAAATCATATTTTACTTGAATCAAAATTGTTTCATCTTTGTTCTAAGTTATATGCAATTATTTGGCAAATTATTAGGTATTGACGTATTTCAACAAAACCCATAATATCCCATAAAAACCCAAATAAGGGTTATATTATGAGTTATGTTTTTATCTACTTACGAAAACAGATTAGACAAAAAAGGAAGGGTGTCAGTGCCAGCTTCTTTTAGATCGTATCTATCTAATATTGGATATAATGGTGTAATTTGCTATCCATCTTTCAATCACCAATGTATTGAAGCATGGCCACAAGAAAGAATTGAGAAAATATCTAATTCTATTGATTCACTTAATCCTTTTGAGGAAAAGAAAGATTACTTTGCAACTTCAATACTATCTGAAAGTGTTAATTTACAATTTGATAGTGAAGGAAGAATTTTACTTACATCAAAATTATTAAAACATGCTAGGATTAAAAATTCTATGGTTTTTGTTGGTCAAGGAAAGACATTTCAAATATGGGAACCAACTACATTCGAAAAATTTAAGATAACTGCTAAGAAAAAATCAAATATTCATAGAAGCAGTCTTAAATGGGAGCTACAATTTAATAAACAATAGAGGGGATAAAAATGATAAACTTTAAAACACCAGATATAAGAGAATTAAAACCAAGAATATTGGTTCTTGGAATCGGAGGAGCAGGCGGAAATGCAATTGATGGAATGATCGATGCTGGACTACAAGGAGTAGAATTTATTGCAGTAAATACAGATGCTCAAGATTTAAAACTAAATAAAGCAAAAACAAAAATACAACTAGGCGTTAACTTGACGAAAGGATTGGGCGCAGGTGCAAAACACGATGTTGGACAAGCATCTGCGGATGAATCTCTTAATGAGATTGTAAATATTTTACAGGGTGCAAATATGTGTTTTATAACTGCTGGAATGGGTGGTGGAACAGGAACTGGTGCGGCACATGTTATTGCAAGAGCTGCAAAAGAATTAAATATTTTGACTGTAGGGGTAGTGACTTTGCCATTCTTGTATGAAGGCCCATCTAGAATGAGAAGAGCACAACAAGGATTAGAAGAACTAAGAAGACATGTTGACACAATTATTGTTGTTCCAAATCAGAACTTGTTTAAAATTGCAAATGAAGAGACAACTTTCGAGTCCTCTTTTGAACTTTCAAATGATGTTTTGTTGCATGGTGTCCAAAGTATAACTGATTTAATGGTCAGACCTGGCTTAATAAATTTAGACTTTGCTGATGTGGAGTCTGTAATGAGCTCGATGGGTAAAGCTATGATGGGAACAGGTGAGGCAGAAGGTGAAGGAAGAGCAATTAAAGCTGCAGAAATGGCAATAACAAATCCTTTAATAGATGACTATACATTAAAAGGAGCAAAAGGATTATTGGTAAATATTACTGGTGGCAAGGATCTTAAATTATTCGAAGTTGATGAAGCAGTAAATAAAGTTAGAGCAGAAGTAGATCCTGAAGCTGAGTTAATTATTGGTGCAATTACAGATCCACAATTAGATGGCAAAATGAGAGTATCAATTGTTGCAACATCCTTAGATGGACAACAACCAGAAAGTAAATCTGTAATTAATATGGTTCATAGAATACAAAATAGAAACCCTGGATATTCGGATTTTTCGAATTATGACACCAATAATCAAATGGAATTTAAAAACAATCAAAATCATTTTACAGAGGGTGCAACTGCTCTTAAATTAGAAAATGAGGTAAACACAACTAGTGAAGTTGAGTTTAATGAAACTCAATACCCAGAAGATCTAAATCACTCTGTAGGAGAAGTATCTGTTGAAATGGAACAACATCCGGTAAAAAATGATCCTATTGGTATCGAGGAACAGCAAATAGAAGTAGATAAATCACAACCCTCAAATGGTTTAGAAAACTTTGGTCTTCAAGAAGAGGGAAGCTTTGATCTTTTCGATGAAAATAATCAATCCCAAGATACTCTTAAAGAAGAGCAAATTGAAACTGAAGAAGATGAATTAGAAATTCCAGCATTTTTGAGAAGACAAAAAAATTAATGTTCTTCAAAAAAATAGATGAGTGCCACTATAAATCTGGAAAAAAAACACTTTCCAGTATTACTTGATGAAATAATCAAGATCATTTCCCCTCGATATAGTGGCACTTTTTTAGATTGCACATTTGGTCAAGGTGGATACTCAGAAAAAATTTTAGAGAATCCAAATAATAAAGTCATTGCTTTTGATAGAGATGCTAAATCTATCAAATTAGCCTTAAAGTTTAAAAATCATTTTAAAGACAGATTTGAATTTAATAACAAAAAGTTTAGTCAAATAAAAAATATTGATACAAAAAATGTTAAAGCAATTATTTTTGACCTGGGTTGTTCAACTGATCAAATATTTGATGATGAAAAAGGATTGTCTTTTAATTTTAAAGGAAAATTAAATATGAAAATGGGACTTAATAACTTCTCAGCACACGATGTAATAAACAAATTAGATAAGGATGATTTGACAAAAATATTTAAATTTTTTGGAGAAGAAAAAGATGCACGTAAAATTGCACTGAGAATTCTAGAGGCAAGAACTCGAGATAATCTTTCAACTGAGGATTTAGTAAGAATAATAAATAAGGAAAAAAAAAACTATAATTATAAAATAAATAAATCTACTAAAATTTTTCAATCACTAAGAATATTTGTAAATCAAGAAATTAGTGAGCTAATTTATGGGTTAATCAATGCTTATAAATTATTACCAGTCAATGGTTATATTATAGTAATTACCTTCCATTCTTTAGAGGACAAGATAGTAAAATTTTTTTTTAAAAATTATGCCGAAGAAAAAAAAGTTTCAAGATATCTACCAAGTTCAAAACATATCAATAAAATTTTTGAATTATTTAATAAAAAGGTAATTATTCCGACAGAAGAAGAAATAAAAACAAATCCTTCATCAAGATCAGCAAAACTAAGATATGTAAAAAAAATAAAAGAGGGTGCAAATTTTGATGAATTTCTATTAAAATTTAAAAAATTTTTAGAAATAGAAAAAATAGGAAGAAAATTATGGTAAAAAAAGTCTTTGTTTTAACAATTTTAGCACTAATAATTTCGACAACTCTTGTTAAAAACTATACAAAAAAATTAGATGATAAAATATTTTCAGTAAAAGAGAATATTAATTATTTAACTAGTTCAAAAGAGTTAGTCCAGCTAGAATATGATTACCTTAGTTCTCCTGAAAAATTATTAGAATTAAACAGTTTATATTTTGATGATGAACTTAAATATACACCTCGTAGTAATATAATAATAATAACTGACATTAACGAAATAAATTTAAATGCTTTGAGTAAAAATGGACAGTCAGAATAAATCTTTTAGTTTTGAAAATGATTTTGCAAAACTTGACAATAAGTATGATAAAAATAAACTAAACATTTCATTTAATAGGGTTGCATTTATTTTTTTTATTTTTACCATAGTGCTATTAATTTTTTCTCTAAAAGCATTTTACTTAACAGGAAAAAAACTACCAAACAATAATATTATTGGATCAAATAATGAAATAAGAAGTTCTATCTTGGATAGAAATAATAATATATTAGCTAAAACTATTCTGACAAGAAATATAGGGATCAACCCTAATCTTGCAATAGATAAAAAAAAATTATTATTAAATCTAAAAATTCTTTTTCCAGATAAAAACTATGAGCGTATAAAAAAAAAGCTTGATGGGAATAAATTTTTTTATTTTGCAGAGGAATTAGATCCAGAAAATTATGAGAAATTAATGATGCTTGGAGATAAATCTTTAATACCAGAGAATAGGATAACAAGGGTCTATCCACAAAAAAACCTTTTCAGTCATATTATCGGTCAGATAGATAATGATAATAATGGTATATCGGGAATAGAAAAAAGTTTTGATAAAAACTTAAAAGAAAAAAGAGAAGATCTAAAACTTACAGTTGACCTTAATTTACAGTATTTAATTCGTGAGGAACTAATTAATTTTCAAAATATATTTAATACTATTGGTTCTGCGGCAATTTTAATGAACTCAAAAAATGGAGAAATTCTATCCCTCGTATCACTGCCAGACTATGACATAAACAAAAGAAATTTAATTGATGATAAAAATTTAATAAATAGAGTCACAAAGGGCGTGTATGAACTTGGTTCTGTATTTAAAACATTTACCTATGCTGCCGGATTGAATGAAGGATATGTAAAACCTGATACAGAATTTAAAGAATTAGAAAAAAAAATTTATTGCAGCAAGTTTCCTATTGGAGAATACGATGAAAATATTCCTTCAAATTTAACTGCTGAACAAATTTTAATCAGATCAGGAAATATTGGATCAATAAGAATAGCTCAAAAAGTAGGAGAAGAAAAATTTAAAAGATTTTTAAATAACTTAGGTCTACTCAATACATTAGATTTTGATATTGAGGAAATTGGAACTCCATTAAAAATTAAATGGGGAAAATGTAGACTAGCAACTTCAGCATATGGCCATGGAATCACAACCACGCCACTTCAATTAGCAAAGGGATATTCGATACTTTCAAATGGTGGATTTAATGTTAAACCTACTTTAATTTTAGATGATAAAAATAGAGATATTAGGTACGAACGAATTATTTCTCAAGACACTTCAGACAAGGTAAATAAAGCTTTAAGAAAAGTAGTTACCACAGAAGAAGGAACAGCAAGTTTTGCAAATATTAAAGGTTATGAAGTGGGTGGAAAAACAGGAACTGCACAAAAATCTATAGCTGGAGGATATTCGAAAAATAAGATAAATACTTTTGCTTCCATTTTTCCATCATCAGATCCGAAGTATGTGTTGATAGTTATGTTAGATGAGCCAAAACCAAACAAAAATTACATATATGAATATAAAGATGGATCAGGCTGGAAGATAAAAGGAACACAGTTTAATACAGCAGGATGGACAACTGTTGAGGTAACAGGAAAAATAATTCAAAAAATAGGACCTATTTTAGCCACAAAATACTAAGATTTTAAAGCAATGTTGTTAGGCAAGCTATTTAAAAATATAAATCAAAAATATAAATCAATTAAATTTAATAATATAAGATTTAATAGTAAGGATTGTAAATCAAACGATATTTTTTTTGCATTAGATGGTTATAAAACAAATGGTAATGATTATATAAATGATGCAATTAAAAAAGGAGCACGAATAATTGTTTCTAATTTAAAAAATGAAGGTTTTAATAAAAAAAAAATTTTATTTATTAAAAGTAAAGATCCGAGAAAATCATTATCAGAAGCAGCAAGTAGATTTTATAATAAAAAACCAAAGAATATAATCGCTGTAACAGGTACAAATGGCAAAACATCTATTACAAATTTTTATTATCAAATATTATCTTTAAATAACAAAAATGTAGCTTCGGTAGGAACCTTAGGTATATTATCAAAAAATTTAAATTTAAAAACAAGTAATACTACAATCGACTCTCTAAACATTCACAGAATACTAAATAAATTTAAAGAAAATAAAATTGAAAATGTAATTCTAGAGGCATCTAGTCATGGACTTAAACAACATAGACTAAATAATATAAACTTTAATATTGCTTTATTTACAAATTTATCAAGGGACCATCTAGACTATCATAAAACTTATAAAGATTATTTTAATTCAAAACTTATACTTTTTAAGAAATTGTTAAAAAAAGAAGGAACCATAATATTTGATAAAAAAATTCCAGAGGCAAAGCAACTTATTAAAATTTCAAAGAGAAGAAAATTAAAAAATTATATATTTTCAAATGATAAATATTCTTTAAGAATTAATAATATTCAAAAAGTAAATAACTTTAAAAAAGTATCTTTTTCAATTAATAACAAAAACTACTCTTTTAAAACAAATTTAATAGGAAAGATTCAAATTAAAAATCTAATTTATGCAATAGTCGCCGCATATTTATCAAAACTAAGAATTAAAGATATTTTAAAATCGATCGAAAAAATTAAACCGATTAATGGAAGATTGGAAAAAATTGGTAATATTAAGAATAATTCGAATGTTATACTTGATTATGCACACACCCCAGATGCATTAAGAACAGCAATTTTAAATTGTAGAGAAGAATATCCACTTAGCAAAGTTTCTTTAGTATTTGGGTGTGGTGGAGATAGAGATAAAAACAAAAGACCAGCAATGGGAAACATAGCAAGTAAATATTGTGATTATATTTATCTTACCAACGATAACCCAAGATTTGAAAATCCTCAATCGATAAGAAATCAAATAAAAAAAAATTTAAAAAAAAATCAATTTACTGAAATTGCTTCTAGAGCAGATGCTATTTCTACAGCTATAAAAGAATTAAAATCCGGTGATATTTTAATTGTAGCTGGTAAAGGTCATGAAAATTATCAAGAATATAAAAAAAAAATTTTTTTTTCAGACAGATACGAAATTTTAAAATCAATAAATAAAAAAAATTTAAATTTATCAAATTCACTTAAAGCAAATATATTAAGAGAAAATTTAAAAAATGATTATTTTATAAAAAATACTTCTATTAACTCTGTTTCAATTAATTCAAAAAAAATAAGAAAAAAATCAATATTTATCGGAGTAAAAGGAAAAAATTTTGATGGGAACTTGTATGCAAATGAGGCAATAAAAAATGATGCAATTATGGCTATTACTAATAAAAAATCAAAAAATTCGAAAATAATTTATCAAAAAAATACTTTAAATTTCTTTAATAAAATTAGCAGTAACTTTAGAAAATCTTTAAATACAAATTACATTGCCATCACAGGTTCTGCTGGAAAAACATCTATCAAAGAGTTAACAGGATTTTGTTTAGGCAAATTAGAAAAAACTTTTTTTTCAAAAAATTCTTATAATAATAAATATGGCGTTCCATTAAGTATTTTTAATATGTCTCAATCTGCAAAGTTCGCAGTTTTGGAAGTAGGTATGGATAAAAAAGGAGAAATAAATCATCTCACAAAATTGATCAAACCAAACCTTGGTTTAATTACTAATATATCATACGCACATATAGAGAATTTTAAAAATTTAGATCAAATTGCACAAGCTAAAGGTGAAATGATAAATAATATTATTTCAGGTGGAACATTAATACTTAATAAAGATGACAATTATTTTAATTATTTTTTTAAAAAAGCAAAAAAATATAACTTAAAAATTATTTCTTTTAGTAAAAAAAATAAAAATGCAAATATACTTTTCTTAAAACAAATAAAATATAAGAAAAATTATCTATTATTTTTTAAAATTAATAACAAAATAAAATCTTTTTTAGTTTCAAAAGATTTGCTGAATTTTAAAGAGAATATATTAGCATCTCTAAGCGTTTTAACTTACTATTTTATGCCAGAAAAATTAAACAGAAACTTATTTTTAAAATTTAATATTCCTAAAAGTAGAGGCTCTATAATAAAATATATTAATGGCTCAAAAAAGTTAACAATCGTAGATGAGAGCTATAATTCTAATCCTTTATCGTTTAAATTTGCTTTAGAAAAATTTGAAAATACATTTAAAAAGAATGAGAAATTTTTGTTAGTAGGAAATATGCTTGAACTAGGCAAGTATTCGAAAAAACTACATGGAGAAATTGCAAAATATATAAATAAATCAACTGTCAATAAAGTTTATGTTTATGGTGATTTAACAAAACATACATTTAACAAATTAAAACCACAAATTAGGGGAAAAATATTAAATAATAAGATGGATATTTTGAATTTAATAAATAAAGAATTACCTAATAATAGTTTTTTAATGGTAAAAGGATCTAACTCAACAGGTTTAAATAAAATAATTCAAGGTTTATAAATAAAATGCTTTATAATTTACTGACCAATTATTCAGATAGTTATTCGTTCTTAAATTTTTTTAATTTTTTGACGGTTAGAACTGGTTTAGCAATAATAACATCGATGTTAATCGTTTTCCTAATAGGCGACAAATTTATAAGTTTTTTCTCCACAAAAAAATTTACTAACCCTATTAGGACAGATGGACCAGAAGATCATCTAATAAAAAAAATAGGGACACCAACCATGGGTGGTGTTTTAATTTTAATTGGTCTATTCATTGGAGTTTTTCTTTGGGCCGATCTTTATAATCCATATAATTGGTTGCTAATATTTATAACATTTTCATTTGGATTATTAGGTGCATTTGATGATTATCAAAAAATAAAAAAAAATAATTCAAAAGGTATTTCCTCTAAACTTAAGTTTATTATTCAAATTATTTTAGGTCTAGCATCATTATATATTTTATATAATTTTATTGAATCTGATCTGACAACTAATCTTTATATTCCATTCTTTAAGAATCTAGTGATTAACTTAGGTTGGTTTTTTATACCATTTTATTTATTTGTGATTGTTGGTTCATCAAATGCAGTTAATTTAACAGATGGACTTGATGGCTTAGCAACTGTTCCAGTAATTCTAGTTGCTGGATGTTTTGCTTTTATAAGTTACGTTTCAGGAAACATAATTTTTGCAGAATATTTACTAATTCCATATATAGAGGGAGTTGGAGAGGTCGCAGTTTTTTGTGGAGCTATTATAGGATCATCAATAGGATTTCTTTGGTTTAATGCCCCTCCAGCAAAAATATTTATGGGTGATACTGGATCATTAGCATTAGGAGGTTCTTTAGGTGCTGTAGGAGTAGTTACAAAACACGAAATAGTTTTAGCAATTACAGGAGGACTTTTTGTTCTGGAAGCTGTGTCAGTTATTGTCCAAGTTATATCTTTTAAATTAACAGGTAAAAGAATTTTTATGATGGCGCCAATACATCATCATTTTGAAAAAAAAGGTTGGGCTGAGTCAACAGTAGTGATAAGATTTTGGATTATTTCATTAATTTTGGCAATGATTGGACTTGCAACATTAAAGTTAAGATAATGTTTAGCAAAGAAACCTTAAATAATAAAAAAATATTGATTTATGGCTTGGGCATCTCTGGAAAATCATGTTTCAAATATTTATCTAAAAAAAATACAACTACGGTATTTGATGATAATAATTATTTGAGAAATAAAGAAAATAGAAAATTCTTTTTAAATTCTAAAAAAGTAAGTAATTATAATTTTGATTATATTGTTTTAAGTCCTGGAATAGATATAAAAAAATGTAAACTAAAAAATTATATACGTAAAAATAAAAAAAAAATAATTACTGAATTAGATATTTTTTATTTATTTCATCCAAATAACATTAAAATTACAATTACCGGCACAAATGGCAAATCAACCACATGTCAAATATTATATAATATATTTAAATCAAATAATTCAGACGTAAGATTAGTAGGGAATATTGGAAAACCACCCCTACTAGAAAGTAGAATTAAAAAAGAGACAATTTTTATAATTGAAGCATCATCTTATCAAATATCTTACAGCAAATTTTTTAAATCAGATTATGCAGCTATTTTAAATTTGAGCCCCGATCATCTTGAAAGACATGGAAATATAAATGAATATGCTAAAGCAAAGCTCAAATTGATATTTGACCAGGAAAAAAAAAATAAATCATATATAGAAAAGAATAATCCAATTATTAATAAGCATATTATAAAAAAAAAAATTAAATCAAATATAACTAAAGTAAATTATAATAAAGCTTCATTTTTTAAGAAAAATATTAGTAATTTTTACTTACTTGATAAAAATAATTTAAATAATATTCATTTTATTTACTCTATATGCAAAGCATTCAGAATATCAGATAATAAAATATTTAACAGATTGAATAAATTTAAGGGATTAAAATTTAGAAAACAAATTATTTATAAAAAAAATAATTTAATAATAATTAATGATTCTAAATCTACAACTTTTTCCTCAACCAAAGCTTTATTAAGCTCCTATAAAAATATTTTTTGGATAGTTGGGGGTCGATATAAAAAAGGAGATAAATTTAATCTTGATAAAAAATATTTTAAAAATGTTAAAGCATATATTATCGGATCAAATAAAAAATATTTTACAGATCAATTTAAAAGTAAAATTCAATTTCAATATTTTGGAAGCTTAAAAAAATCATTATTAGCGATAAAAAGAGAGATTAAAAATGATATAAATATAAAAACAATTTTGTTTAGTCCCGCGGCAGCCTCATTTGATCAATTTAAAAACTTTGAAGAACGAGGTGATATATTTAACGAAATTATTAAAAAAATTTTTAATTTAAAATAATGATTAACAAATTAAATTTATATGAATACTATTACAGTTGGTGGAAAAATATTGACAAAACCATTTTTGTTTTAATTATATCTTTTTTTGTAGCTGGTTTATTTTTTTCTTTAGTTTCTACATCATTGATTGCATCCGATAGATTAAACACAAATTCTTACTATTTTTTTATAAAACATTTAATATTTATATTATTAGGCTTATTGATAATGTTTATTTTTTCACTAATTAAAGAACAACTTTTAATTAAACTATCAGTGGTATTTTTTATTTTATCACTTTTTTTACTTTTTCTAGTCCCTTTCATTGGTGAGGAAGTAAAAGGATCAAGAAGATGGTTGGACATACCACTTTTACCAAGATTCCAGCCAGTAGAATTAATAAAACCATTTTACATTGTAATACTCGCAAGTTTATTGAATCATCAAAAATACAATTTGCATTTAAAATATTTATTTACTTTATTTTTGATCATCCCAATAATTTTACTTTTAATTTCGCAACCTGATATTGGCCAATCAATATTAATAATCTTTACTTGGTTAGCTTTAGTATTTGTGTCTGGAATTAATTTATTAATCTTTTTTGGTTTATTTGGTGCTTTTATGACAATTATTTTATACATAATTTTTTATGTTGAAAAATTTGAATATATAAAAATAAGAATAAATTCTTTTTTGGATAGCTCTTCAAATAATAATTTTCAATCAGAAAAGGCATCGGAAGCAATAATCGATGGTGGGTTTTTTGGAAAGGGAATAGGAGAAGGAACATTAAATTCAAAAATTCCAGAAGCTCATACTGATTATATTGTGTCAGTAATTTCAGAAGAATTTGGTATAATAATTATTTTATTAATAATGTTGTCTTTCATAATTTTTGCATACAACATTTTTAAAAAAATTAGAGATACAAATGACAATATTTATAAGATGACTCTTATTGGATTAATATCGTTAATAATGATGCAAGTTTTTATTCATGTAGGTGTAAATTTAAGAGTTTTACCTACAACTGGAATGACTCTTCCTTTTTTAAGCTATGGAGGTTCCTCAATAATTAGTATTTCGATTATTTCTGGAATCATATTAAATATAACAAAAAGAAGAGTTTATTAGTTGAAAAAAATATTAATATCAACAGGCGGTTCGGGCGGTCATGTGATACCTGCGATTAATTTATATCATCATTTGTATCAAAACTTTGATGTAATACTTTATAGTGATGTGAGAGGAGCAAAATATATACCTAAAGATGTCAACAAATTAATTTTTGAAGTTAAGCAGATTCCTGAAAGAATTTATCTAATTCCATTAAAAATTATATTTTTATTTCACGCTTTTATAAAGTCAATAATACATTTAAGTAAAAATAAATTTGATATTGTTATCAGTACTGGTGGTTACATGTCTCTACCTATAGTTTTAGCTAGTAAATTATTCGGAAAAAAAATATTTTTGTTTGAACCTAATTCTATTATTGGAAGATCAAATAAATTTTTATCAAATTTTTCAAATAAAATTTTTTGTTACGATGAAAATCTTCAAGGTTTAAAAAAAAAATATAAAAATAAAATTATTAAAATATCTCCAATTTTAAATAAATGTTTTTATAATAAAAATATTTTAGATAATAAAAATAGCAATATATTTAGATTATTAATAATTGGAGGAAGCCAAGCTTCCTTGTTTTTTAGCAAAAATTTAAAAAGTGAAATAATAGAATTAGCTACAAAGTATAAATTAGAAATTACACAACAATTATCAAAAAATTCTGATGATGAAGGTTATAAAAAAGACTATGATAGAAAAAATATTAAAAATGACTTATTTTTTTTTAGGGAAAATTTTCTATGCAAAAATAACAATTTTGATATTGCCATAACTAGATCTGGAGCTTCATCTCTAGCAGAACTTTCACATATGAATATCCCTTTTATTGCTATTCCTTTTCCTCATGCTACAGACAATCATCAGTATTTAAATGCTAAAAGATATTCAGACTTAAATTGTTGCTGGATTTTAGAGGAAAAAAACTTTAATTCTGGCGATATATTTAAAAAAATAGATCAAATTCTAGCCAATAAAAATGATTATCTTGAAAAGAAAAATAATTTAAAAAAACTAAATGACAACAAATCGTGGGAAAATATAAACGAAAAATTAAATAAAATATTAAATGACAATTAGTTTAGGTAAAAAAGAAATTATTCATTTTATTGGAATTGGTGGAATAGGTATGAGTGGTCTTGCATTAATTATGAAGGGCCTAGGATTTAGTGTGAAAGGATCAGACCAGCAAGGTGGAAAAAATATTGATAGATTAAAAAGTAACAAGATTAATATACAAATTGGACACAAAAAGAAAAATTTATCAAATGCTACAATAGTCGTAATTTCTTCAGCAATTAAAAAAAATAATCCTGAATATTTAGAGGCAAAGAATAAAAAAATACCGATTTATAAAAGAGGAGAAATGTTAGCAAATATAGTTTCTCTATATAAAAATGTTGTGGTTGCGGGATCACACGGAAAAACAACTACAACGTCTATAGTTTCAACAATTTTTTCAAAATCAAAATTAGATCCAACAACAATTAACGGCGGTGTAATTAACTCAATAGCAAATTCTGCAAAACTTGGTAAAGGTGAGTGGTGCGTATTAGAGTCTGATGAATCTGATGGTAGTTTTTTACAATTACCTTTTACTTATTCTGTTATAACAAATATTGATCATGAACACTTAGAGCATTATGGGTCTATAGAACGTTTAAAAAAAAGTTTTATCGAATTTGCTGAAAAAACACCTTCCTTTGGAAAAACTTTAATCTGTTTGGATGATAAAAATAACAGGTTAATATTAAATAAAATTAAGAATCAAAACATAGTCACTTATGGATTTCACGAAAAATCTAATTTTAAGATTAAAAACATCAATCTTACAACCAATTTATCAAAATTTGATTTAGAAATTAAATTACCAAACCAGAAAAAAAAATTAATTAAATCATTTAAAGTTCCTTTAGTAGGAATTCATAATATTAAAAATTGCTGTGCATCAGTCGCCATAGCAATCATGATGGGAATTTCAGTTAATTTGATTAAAAAATCAATTTTAGAATTTACAGGCGTTCAAAGAAGATTTAATTTTATATTTGAACATCAACAAAGTATTTATTATGACGATTATGCACACCATCCTACAGAAATAAATGAACTACTTAAATCAACAAGGAAAGTTTTTAAAAAAAGAAAAATAATATCTGTGTTTCAACCTCATAGGATTTCTAGATTAAATTCATTAAAAAGAAATTTTACCGAGTGTTTCAAATTTTCCGATCAAGTTATTCTATGTCCAATTTATAAGGCTGGAGAAAATATTAAATTAGAATTTAATTATATAAAGTTTGCAAAACAAATTATTAAAAATTCCAAGGTTGAGCTTGTAATGATTAATAGTGAGAATGAATTAGCCAAATTCGCTAAACAGAATATTTATGGTAACAAAATAGTCATTGGAATGGGTGCAGGCACTATATCAAATTGGATAAGAAATTTACCTAAATTAATGAAATGAAATTAGAGGATTTAGAAAAAGTTAAGTTTTCTGATAATTCAAAATTAAAATTTGATTATGAATTATCAAATTTGAACTGGTTCAATATCGGTGGTAAATCAAAAATATATTTATTAGCTAATTCTTTGAGAGACTTATCGAAATTTTTAAAGCAATACAATAGACGAGGCAAATTATTTATTTTAGGCGCTGGTTCGAACGTACTTTTTGACGATAATACTTTTGATGGACTGATTATAAAGCTTGGGAAAAATTTTAATAACATATCAAAATTAAATGAAAATTTAATAATTTCTGGAAGTTCATGTTTAGATAAAAAAGTATCAGAATTTGCAATGGAAAATGAAATTGAAGGTTTTGAGTTTTTATCTTGTATCCCAGGATCTATAGGTGGTGGGATAAAAATGAATGCTGGTTGTTATGGAAAAGAATTTAAAGATATTATTGTTTCAGTTCAAGCTATAGATTTTTTAGGCAACGTTTCAACTATACCTTCATCTAAAATTACTTTTAATTATAGATCAACAAATCTACCAAAAGATCTCATTTATCTAAGTGGAACTTTTAAAGGAAGTTTATCCACAAAAGAAAAAATTAAAATAGGAATAGATAATTTAAAAAACAAAAAACAACTTTCTCAGCCATTTAGAGTTAAAACTGGAGGAAGCACTTTCAAGAATCCAATTGATCAAACAGATAAGAAAGTTTGGAAATTAATTAAAGAATCAATTGATATCAAAGAAACAAATAAAATGTTCGGAGACGCTATGCTTTCAGAAAAACACTGCAATTTTATGATTAATAAAGATAAAGCATCTTCTAAAGACATGAAAAATCTTATCAATTTTATTAAAGAAAAAGTATATAACAAAACAGGAGTTAATCTTGAATTAGAAATTGTTTTAACTTCATAAAAATGAAGAAAAAAATATTAATATTAGCCGGAGGATATTCTAAAGAAAGAGAGATAAGTTTTAAAACCGCCAAAGCTGTATATAAACAAATTAAAAATATTTATAAATGCAAAATACTTGATCCAAAAAATGGATTTATAAAACAAATAAAAAAATTTAGACCAGACGTAGTTTTTAATGCTTTGCATGGAAGATATGGCGAAGATGGTTACATACAATTAATTTTAGAAAATGAAAAAATCAAATATACTCATTCAGGCGTTAAAGCTTCATCGATATGCATTAATAAAATTGTTTCAAAAGAATTATTTTTAAAAAAAAATATTTTAACACCTAATTATATTTTATTTAAAAGAACGCTCATTTCTGATTTTAAAAAATTACGCAGAAAAGTAGAAAAAATTTTAAGTTTTCCCGTTGTAATTAAACCTGTAAATGAGGGATCAAGTGTTGGTGTTTATATTTGCTTTAAGTACAACTTTATAAAAAATATAAAAAAATTAAGTTCTGAAAGAGAAATTTTAATTGAGGAATATATTCCAGGTAGAGAAATACAAGTTGCTATTATGGGGAATAAAAAATTAGGATCCATCGAATTAGTACCTCGAAGAAAATTTTATGATTATAAAGCTAAATATGATAAAAATGCAAAAACAAAACATATACTTCCAGTAAAACTCCCAAAAAAAAAATTAGATTATCTAGAGTCACTTGCCTTAAAAGCTCATCAAATTACTGGCTGCAGGGGAGTGTCAAGAAGTGATTTTAGATTAAGTGGTAACAAATTTTTTTTATTAGAAGTTAACACCCAACCAGGCATGACCGAACTATCTTTAGTGCCTGAGATTGCAAAGCATAAAGGTATTAACTTCAAAAATTTAATTAAATGGATAATTAAAGATGCTTCAATTAACAGATAGAAGTAAAATTTATTTTTATATATTTTTATTATTTGTTCTTTTAAGTCTGCATAACCATAAATTTATTAAAAAAATAGATAATTTTTTTACAATTAAGCAAATTATATTAAGCAGTAATATTGATGAAAATTTTAACAATGAAATCTATAAATCATTAAGCAAATTTCGAAATTTAAATATACTTTCAATAGATCCAGGGGAAATAAAAAAAACAATAGAAAAATTTAATATAATCAATGATTATAATATTAAAAAACAATATCCATCTATTTTAAAAGTAAGTTTAGCTAAGACAAATATTTTAGCATTTTATTACGATGGTACAAAAAAGATTTACATAGGTGAAAATGGGAAAAAAATTAAAAATATTAGTCTTGATAAAAATGATTTGCCCATAATCTTTGGCGAATTTCCTATAAATGAATTTTTAAAACTGAAGGATATACTTTTAGATAATGGATTTGAATTTAATGATTTTAATAAATTATATTTTTTTAAATCGAAAAGGTGGGATTTAATTTATGATAATAAAATAATTATTAAACTTCCGATTAATCAAAAAGATTTTTCGATGAAAATACTTAAAAAAATTTTTGAAAATTTAAATTTAGATGATATTAAAACTATTGATTTAAGGATAAGCGATAGAATAATAGTCTTATGATCAATTCAGACTCTCCAACTGTAATTTTAGAAATTGGATCTGCACATATAAATCTTGCAGTTTATAATCAGATTATACTTAATCAAAATAAATATTATGAGGAAAAAATTAAATATACAAAAGGTCAAACTTACAAAGATTATGAATTAATTTTTAAATTAATTAACAGAGCAGAAAAAGACATTGGTACATATTTTAATGAAATAGTTCTGATGTTGGATGCATCAAGTATATATTCTTTAGATTACACAATTCAAAAAAATTTTGACAAAAAAATTATTAATAATCAAGATATTGATTATTTAGTAAAGGAAGTAGAAAATATTATAAGAATGAACAATCGGGATAAAGATGTTCTTCATATAATAAAATCTAATTTA
>CACFTE010000002.1:0-107500 GCA_902569105.1 uncultured Pelagibacteraceae bacterium
GTAAACTAGCATCAATTAAAACTGAACTTTTGTAATAGTTAAAAATATCTGAAAATAGAATTAAATGTGCCGATGAGCTAACAGGAATAAATTCTGAAATTCCTTGAATTAATGATAAAATAATAGTTTGAAGATAAATCAAGAGCATCAATATTATTGGTAAACTATATATTTTGAAATTAAAGCAATACGTTTATTGCATATTACGTATGCATTTTAGTAAAAAAACCCCAAAAAAGCTGATTTTTTTCAAAATAAGGTAAATAATACTTACCTTTATAAGCTTTTTTCTATTTATCTAATGATATATAAGCAGCCCACTATGTCAGATAAGATGCTAAAGTTTGTGAAAATAGGTCAGCAAAGTCCACCTAAAAGATCTATAGATGAGAGAAATAAGGACTTTAACGAGATTTACAAGGAATTTATAGATGAAAAAGCTAAATCACAATCAAGTAGGTGTTCACAATGTGGAGTTCCTTTTTGTCAAGTCCATTGCCCATTAAGTAATAATATTCCTGATTGGTTAAAATTAACTGCAGAAGGTAGATTAGAAGAGGCCTATAGATTATCGCAAAGCACAAATAACATGCCTGAGGTTTGTGGAAGAATATGTCCACAGGATCGATTGTGTGAAGGTAATTGTGTAATTGAGCAGTCAGGACATGGAACAGTTACTATAGGATCTGTAGAGAAATTTTTAACTGAAACTGCTTGGGAAAACAATTGGATTAAACCTATCGAAGTTAAAAATGAAATAAATCAAAGTGTAGGAATAATTGGAGCAGGCCCAGCAGGATTAGCATGCGCTGAGGAATTAAGAAAAAAAAATTATAAGGTCACTGTTTATGATAGATACGACAGAGCAGGCGGCTTATTAATTTATGGAATTCCAAATTTTAAACTTGAAAAGCATGTAGTCTTAAGAAGGATTAAATATTTAGCAGAAAGTGGGATAAAATTTATAAATAATTTTGAAGTAGGTAAAGATAAAACATTTCAAGAATTAAAAGAAAAACACGACGCAATTTTAATTGCCACAGGAGTATATAAAGCAAGAGAGATCGATCTTCCAGGAAGTGATCTAGGAAATATTTTTCCGGCTATGGAATTTCTAACCGCATCAAATAAAAAAGGATTAGGTGATAAAGTAAAATTATTTGATAGTGGTGTCTTAAACGCAGAAGGAAAAGATGTAGTTGTAATTGGTGGTGGAGATACTGCTATGGATTGCGTAAGAACATCGATTAGGCAAAATGCTAATTCAGTTAAATGTTTGTACAGAAGAGACAAAGAAAATATGCCAGGATCGGCACGTGAAGTAACAAATGCTGAAGAGGAAGGTGTAGAATTTGTTTGGCTTTCTAGCCCAAAAGAATTTACAGGCACAAATAAAGTTGAAGCAGTTAAGGCTTCAAAAATGAAATTAGGTGAGGCTGATGAGAGTGGAAGAAGGAAACCTGTTGAAGAAAAAAATTCTGATTTTGAAATTAAAGCCGATTTAGTTATAAAAGCTCTTGGTTTCGATCCTGAAAATTTACCTGAATTATTTGGCGAGAGTAATTTACAGGTTTCTAGATGGGGAACAATAAAAGCCGATTTTGATACAATGGAAACATCAATACCAGGGGTGTTTGCTGCAGGTGATATTGTTAGAGGTGCCTCATTGGTTGTTTGGGCAATAAAGGATGGAAGAGATGCCTCAGATAATATTGATAAATTTTTAAAAAATAAAATTCAACTAAAACAAAAAGTTGCATGAAAAATTTAAGAGAGAAAAACTTAAAACTATTAAAAGAAAATCATGTTTATAATGAAAACATGGAGCATGATGCCTGTGGTGTTGGATTAGTTGTTTCTACAGAAGGAAAAAAATCAAGAAAGGTTGTAAAAGCTGGAATTGAAGCTTTAAAGGCTGTTTGGCATAGAGGTGCAATTGATGCTGATGGTAAAACCGGTGATGGTGCTGGAATTCATATAGAAATTCCCACTGACTTTTTTGTTGAAAAAATCGAAGTCACAGGTCATTCACACGATAATTCCGAGTTGTGTGTAGGAATGATTTTTTTACCTAGAAACGATTATGGTGCTCAAGAGGCATGTCGAACTATTGTTGAAAGCGAATTAACTAAAAATAATTTTAATATTTATGGTTGGAGACAAGTACCAGTAAACCCCTCTGTGCTTGGAGAAAAAGCAGAACTAACAAGACCTGAAATAACCCAAATTTTTTTTAAACATAATAATAAAAAAATTAAGGATAAAGATTTAAATAGATCACTATATGAGACAAGGAGAATAATTGAAAAACAAGCCTCAAGTAGTCAGTTAAATGGGTTTTATATATGCTCATTTAGTTCTAAATCTATAATCTACAAAGGCATGTTCCTAGCTGAAGCTATAGATGATTTTTATCCTGATCTTAAGGATGAGAGGTTTATATCAAGATATTCAATTTTTCATCAGAGATTTTCAACAAATACAGCACCGAGTTGGGATTTAGCTCAACCATTTAGGTCATTAGCTCATAATGGAGAAATAAACACTTTAAAGGGAAATATAAATTGGATGAAAGTGCATGAACAGGAAATGCACTCTCCATTTTTCCAAAATATAGAGAATTTAAAACCTGTTATCCCATCAGGAAACTCAGACTCAGCTTCACTAGATAATGTATTTGAATTGCTTACAACATCAGGACATTCAGCGCCTTTAGCTAAATTAATGCTAATACCAGATGCTTGGTCGAAAAAAAGCAAAGTACTCCCAAAAGAACATTTGCAGTTATTTAATTTCTTAAATAGTTCCATGGAACCCTGGGATGGCCCTGCAGCTATTGCAGGAACAGATAATGAATGGGTCATTGTTGCTTCTGATCGTAACGGATTAAGACCAATGAGGTATACCGTAACGAATGATAAACTTCTATTTGCAGGGTCAGAAACAGGTATGATTGATATAAACGAAAAAAAAATAAATGAAAAAGGTCGATTAGGACCGGGCGAAATATTAGGAATTAGAATTGAGAAAGGTAAGATTTTTAGAAACACTGAAATAAAAAATTATTTAGCCAAAGAGTATAAGCATTTTAATAATCAAATAATTGATCTTGATAAAAAATTTCCAATTCACAATGAGAAAAGTTTTTTTGAAGGAAGTGAACTTAGAGAAAGACAATATTTATTTGGTTATAGTTTAGAAGATTTAGAACTGATTTTACACCCAATGGCAGAAGATGCTAAAGAAGCAACCGGATCTATGGGGGATGATACTCCTTTAGCCGTATTATCAGATAAATATAGACCACTTTACCATTACTTTAGACAAAACTTTAGTCAGGTAACAAATCCTCCAATTGATTCGCTTAGAGAGAACAAAGTAATGAGTTTAAAAACAAGATTTGGAAATCTTGGAAATATTTTGGATTTTAATACTCTAACAGAAGAAAATATATATGTTTTAGAAAGCCCAATACTCTCAAATACTCAATTTGATAAATTTATAAATTATTTTAAAGAAAATATTATAGAAATAGACTGTACATTTTCAGTAGAACAAAGTTTAGAGAAAGCTTTAGATGACTTAAAGAGAAAAGCTGAGATTGCAGTAAGACAAGGTTTTACCCAAATTATTTTGACTGATAAAAATGTTTCAGATAAAAAACTACCAATCCCAATATTGCTTGCAGTAGGTGCAATAAACACCTATCTAGTAAAACTCAAATTAAGAGGATATGCATCTATTAATGTTCAAACAGGTGATGCTATGGACACCCATTCTTTTGCAACCATAATAGGTGTTGGGGCAACCACCGTTAATCCATATTTAGCTTTCGATAGTTTGTATCAAAGATTTAACAAAAAATTATTTGGTAATTTTGAATTCGATGAATGTGTTAGTAGATATATCAAATCAGTTAATTTAGGTCTTCTAAAAATAATGTCTAAGATGGGAATTTCTGTGATTAGTTCTTATAGAGGAGGATGTAATTTTGAAACAGTTGGGTTAAGCAGAACAATTGTAAACAATTTTTTCCCTGGTGTACTTTCCAAAATATCTGGAATTGGACTTACAGGAATAGAAAAAAAAATAAGGAATATTCATCAACAAGCTTTTTCAAAAACTAATAATGTTTTACCAATTGGAGGGATTTACAGATATAGAAAAACTGGAGAAACTCATCAGTATCAAGGAAGATTAATACATATGTTGCAAACTGCTGTTACCAAAGGTTCATATGAAATATATAAGAAATACGCTCAGGGTATTTATGATTTACCCCCGATAAGTTTAAGAGATCTTGTTGGTTTTAAAGAAAAAAATTCTATTAGTTTAAATGAAGTTGAGCCAATAGAAGAAATTTTAAAAAGATTTGGAAGCGGAAGTATGTCTCATGGAGCCTTATCAAAAGAAGCCCACGAAACATTAGCTATTGGTATGAACAGAATTAAAGGAGCTTCATGTAGTGGAGAAGGCGGTGAAGACAAATCTAGGTTTAAAATTTTAGATAACGGAGATACAGCAAATTCAAGGGTTAAACAAATTGCCTCTGCAAGATTTGGGGTAACAATAGACTATTTAAATAATTGTAATGAGATCGAAATTAAAATTGCACAAGGAGCAAAACCTGGGGAAGGTGGACAGCTTCCAGGTTTTAAAGTCACTGATGAAATTGCAAAACTTCGCCACTCTACGCCAGGTGTTACATTAATTTCTCCTCCACCCCACCATGATATTTATTCAATAGAGGATCTTGCTCAACTAATTTATGATCTTAAACAGATTAATCCTAAAGCTAGAGTAGGTGTAAAATTAGTTGCTTCTTCAGGTATAGGAACCATTGCGGCAGGGGTAGCTAAAGCAAAAGCAGATATAATATTAATTTCAGGACATTCAGGCGGAACAGGCGCGACGCCGCAGACAAGTGTAAAATATGTTGGAATACCATGGGAGATGGGTCTCACAGAAGCAAATCAAGTCTTAACCCTCAATAACTTGAGACACAAAGTTACTCTTAGAACAGATGGAGGTATAAAAACTGGAAGAGATGTAGTTATTGCAGCTATGATGGGAGCAGAAGAATTTGGCGTTGCAACAACTGCACTTGTTGCTATGGGATGTATAATGGTAAGACAATGCCATTCCAACACCTGTCCAGTGGGAGTTTGTACACAAGATCAAAAATTAAGAGAAAAATTTGTAGGTACTCCTGATAAAATTGTTAATTTATTTACTTTTATTGCTTCCGAAGTAAGAGAAATTTTAGCTGAACTTGGTTTCAAAAATTTAAATGAGATAATCGGTAGAACAGATTTATTAAGACAAGTTAGCAAGGGTTCTCCTAACTTAGATGATTTAGATTTGAACCCTCTATTTGTACAAGCTGACCCAGGAAAGAATAAAAGATATTGCGAAGAACAAGTCATAAATGAAGTACCTGATACATTAGATCAAAAAATTTGGCCTGAGATAGAAAAAGATATAGAGCATAGAAAAGAGATAGAAAAAACATTTACTATTAAAAATACAAATAGAGCTGTAGGAACAAGAATTTCTTATTACCTTTATAAAAAATATGGTGAAGATAAAATCGAACCTGAGAGCATACACATTAATTTTAAAGGCTCTGCAGGTCAGTCTTTTGGAGCTTTTGCGATTAAAGGTCTTAAACTTATATTGAAAGGCGATGCTAATGATTATGTAGCAAAAGGACTATCTGGGGCAACAATTTCTATAAAACTTCAAAATGAAAGTAACATTCAATCCAAAGAAAATACAATTATTGGAAATACAGTTCTTTACGGAGCTACATCTGGAAATTTATATGCAGCTGGTCAGGCAGGAGAGAGATTTGCAGTTAGAAATTCAGGAGCTACCGCAGTCGTTGAAGGTTGTGGATCAAATGGGTGTGAATATATGACTGGTGGAACAATTGTAATATTAGGTGAGGTTGGTGATAATTTTGGAGCAGGTATGACAGGAGGAATGGGCTTTGTATATGATCCAGTTAATACTTTTCAAAGTAAAGCAAACCCAGAATCTATAGTGTGGCAAAAACTGGAAACAGAGTTCTGGATAAATAATTTAAAATTATTAATTCAAAAACATTTCCTAGAAACAAAGTCAGAAGTTTCTAAGAAAATTTTAGAAAATTTTGATCAGGAAATTATGAATTTTTACCAGGTTTGTCCCAAAGAAATGCTTGATAAACTTGAAAACCCTATAACAAACAAGCAAAAAAATCTTGCAAGTTAATGCATGAAATAAATTTATTTTGTTTTGGTTTTGGTCAAGTAGCTAAACAATTTATAAATAATCTCATAAAAAAAAAAGTTAAAATTAACTTAATTACTACAAGTAGAAAAAAAACTAGTGATTATGTTTACTCAAATTTAAAATATACAAACTTTAATTTCAATGAAAAAAGTTTTGATCAAAATTTAGCAAAAGAGATAAAAAAATTTAGCCACATCCTTATTTCAACACCACCCATAAATTCAAAAGACCTTTTTTTAGAATTATTAAAGTCAAATTATAATCTTTTAAATCAATCTAAATGGATAACCTATTTATCTTCAACAAGCGTTTATGGAGACCACAAGGGTGCTTGGGTTGATGAGAATTCTAAATTATTCCCAAGTAGCGAAAAAGGAAAAACCAGACTTGAAATTGAAAATAGATGGAAAATATTGTCAAAAAAATATCCAATTCAGATTTTTAGACTTGCAGGTATTTATTCAAATGAACAAAATTTAATTACAAGGATAAAAAAAAATAATTTAAGAATCATAAAGAAAAAAAATCACAAATTTTCAAGAATACATTTGGAAGATATTTCAGGTTTTTTAATTAACAGTTTAGAAAATTTCAAATCAGGCGAGATATACAATATTGCAGATGATAAACCTATTTCAAATGAAGAAGTACTTAAAGAAATATTGGACAAATATGCTTTAAAATCACCATTAGTTATAAACTACGATGATTTGGAAGATTCAAAGTTAAAAGAATTTTATTTAGTTTCTAAACAAGTAAAAAATAATAAAGCAAAAGAGTTTTTTAATTATAAATTAATTTATCCTAGTATTCGAGAGGGTCTTAATTTATTATAAATTAAACCTATCTCTCTTGTAAGTTTTTTAAGGTCATTTTTTTTTGACAAACTATGATCACCATTTTTTATAATAATTAATTTTTTTTTAGCATTTTTAAAAACTTTCATTATTTTTCTAGAAATAGAAATTGGAACAACGTCATCCTTTTTGCCATGAAGTATCGTTATAAATATTTTAAAATTAAAAATTTTATTAAAAATTTTATTTTTTCTACCGTCTTTAATTAAATTATAAGAAATATTATATTCGAACCCACCATGATTAAAAATATAAAATTTGTTTTTTATTAATTCCTTTCTAATTTTTTTTGTAAATTTATTCCACATTAATCTATCTAAAAATTCAGGAGCTGGAGCAATACCAACAAATCCAATAATTTTTTGTTTCAAAGATTTAAAAAGATTAAGTCCAATCCAACCTCCCATACTTGAGCCCACTAAAATTATTTTTTTATTTTTTATTTTTTTTTTTATGATTTTTTTTGCATCTTGTGTCCAACTTGTAATTGTGCCGTCTTCAAATCTTCCATATGATTTTCCATGACCAGAATATTCTAAACCTAAGAAACCAATCTTGCGCTTTTTGCAAAATTTATATAATGCCTTTGGTTTATCACCTTCTAAATCTGATTTAAAACCATGCAAAAAAACTATATAAATATCGCCGATTGTATTGTTAAATAAATATCTTATTTTTTTGTTCTTAGAAATTTTAATAAATTTAAATTTTGCCATAAATTTTACACGTAACTTATGATATTATTATAAGCATATAAATGCCATCAAAAATAAAAGTTATGCAAGTTATTCCCAAACTAGGTTTCGGTGGTGCAGAAACAGGTTGTTATGATATTGCGCATTACCTCTATGAAAAAGATTGTGGATCTTATATAGTCACAAGCGGTGGCGATTTACTCAAATTTGTAGATAAAAAAAAAGTTAAAGTTATAAGACTTCCTGTACATAGCAAAAACCCATTGCTAATTTTAATTAATGCAATAATTTTAACTTTTATAATTATTTTTCTTAATATCAATATAGTTCATGCCAGGAGTAGAGCGCCTGCGTGGTCTTGTTATTTAGCAACAAAAATTACTAGAAGAAACTTTGTTACTACATTCCATGGAACATATAATTTTCACAGTAAATTAAAAAAATTTTACAATTCAATTATGGTTAGATCAAAACTAATAATAGCAGGCTCAAATTTTATTTTTTCACATATTAAGGACAATTATTCAGAATTTATTGATTTAAATAAAAGATTATTAGTTATATTTAGGGGTATTAATATTGATTATTTTGATCAAACCTCAATCATTGAAAGTGATGAAGTTAAACTAAAGAAAAAATGGAATGTTGAGGAAAATAAAAAAATTATTTTAATGCCGGGTAGACTTACTTCTTGGAAAGGGCAAGAATTATTTATTGAAGCTATAAATTTAGTAAATATAGAGCTTGGCTATGAAGCTTTTTATGCAGTTATCTTAGGAAATGAACAAGGGAGAGATTTATATAAGAAAAAACTTATTCGTTTAAGTGAGCAATACAGAATGACAAAACAAATAAAATTTATTGATAATTGTAAAAATATGGCGCTGGCTTATAAAATTTCAGATATAATTATTTCAGCATCAATAGAACCCGAAGCTTTTGGAAGAGTTGCTGTCGAGGCTCAATCAATGCAAAAAACTATTGTTGCTAGTAATATTGGAGGTTCAAATGAAACCATCATTGATGAAAAAACAGGCTTTTTATTTGAAGCTGGAGACGCAAAATCCTTGAGCAAAAAAATTTTGAGAGTATTAAGTATGGATGAGGCTTTATTAAAAAGTATAGGAAATGAAGGTAGAAAAAACGTTATTAAAAAATTTAATGTTGAAAAAATGTGTTTTTCTACTTATTCAGAGTATAAAAAGTTAATTAATTAATGTTAAATATAACCCTACCAGATGGAAATAAGCTTAACTTTGAAAAAAAAGTTACAGGATTAGAAGTTGCTGAAAAAATAAGTAAATCTCTCTCAAAAGATGCTTTGCTAATTAGTATTGATGGTAAACTCAAAGACCTTAATACACTTATTGAAAAAGACTGTTCAGTTCAAATATTTACCTCAAAAGATAAGGAAGGACTTGAAACAATTAGACATGATACTGCGCATGTTTTAGCAATGGCTGTACAAGAATTATTCCCTGGAACTCAAGTAACCATTGGCCCAGTTATTGAAGACGGATTTTATTATGATTTTGCGAGAAAAGAACCGTTCACTGATGAAGATTTAAAAAAAATTGAAAATAAGATGAGAGAGATAGTTGAAAGGGATGAAAAAACAACCAGAGAGGTTTGGCCAAGAAAAAAAGCTATTGAACACTTCAAAAGTATTGGAGAAATTTATAAAGCTGAAATTATTAAAAGTATTCCAGAGGAGGAAGAGGTTTCAATTTATTTCCATGGAAAATGGCATGATCTTTGCAGAGGTCCTCATTTATCTTCTACTGGAAAAATTGGAAAATTTTTTAAATTAACCAAGGTATCGGGTGCATACTGGAGAGGAGACTCAAACAATGAGATGCTTCAAAGAGTGTACGGTACAAGTTGGTCGTCAAAAAAAGATTTAGACGACTATCTAAATAGAATTGAAGAGGCTGAAAAACGAGATCATAGAAAATTAGGAAAATTAATGGATCTTTTTCATTTTAGAGAAGAGAGTCCAGGAGCGGTCTTTTGGCATGAGAAAGGATGGTCTTTATTCCAAAAACTTGTTTCATATATGAGACACAAACAAGATCAAGCAGGATATAAAGAAATTAATACACCTGAAATTCTTGATAGATCTCTTTGGGAAAAATCTGGTCATTGGGAAAAGTTTGGCGCGAACATGTATACCTCAGAAACACCAGATCAGAAAATATTTGCTATTAAACCTATGAATTGTCCAGGTTGTGTTCAAGTTTTTAATCAAGGATTAAAAAGTTATAGAGATCTCCCTTTTAAAATGTCAGAATTTGGTAAAGTTCATAGATATGAGCCATCAGGTGCTTTACATGGTCTTTTAAGAGTGAGAGCTTTTACCCAAGATGATGCTCATATTTTTTGTACAGAGGATCAAATTACAGAGGAATGTTTATCTGTTACAAAATTAATATTAGAAATTTACAAAGATTTAGGTTTTGAAAATGTAATACTAAAGTATTCTGATAGACCAGATTTAAGAGTTGGAGATGATGTAGTATGGGATAAGTCAGAAGCTGCTTTAATTAAGGCTATAGAAGCATCAAAATTGGAGTATAGTATTAATAAAGGGGAAGGTGCCTTTTATGGACCAAAGATAGAATTTGTTTTAAGGGATGCAATAGGAAGGGATTGGCAATGTGGGACTCTTCAAGTAGACCTAAACTTGCCAGAAAGATTGGGAGCAAGTTATGTAGATAATTATGGATCTAAAAAAATACCTGTCATGCTTCACAGAGCGTTATTCGGTTCACTTGAAAGGTTTATAGGAATACTAATCGAAAACTATGCGGGTAAATTACCTTTTTGGATTTCTCCACTTCAAACAGTAGTTATTCCTATATCAGATGATTTTAATGATTACGCTTTATCAGTTCACAAAAAAATTAAAAATTCAGGTATTTCGTGTGATGTAGATTTAAAAAATCATAATTTAAATTATAAAATTCGTGAACATTCGAATGCTAAAGTCCCGATGTTATTAATTTGTGGAAAAAAAGAAGTTGACTCTAATGCAGTAACTATTAGAAGATTAGATTCTAATAAACAAGAAAATATGTTAGTAAACGATTTTATAAAAAAATATACTGCTTTAAATAAAGCGCCATCAATTTAGTGCCAGATTTTAAACAAAACTTTTTTCAAAGAAGAAATAAATCTTTTGGACCAAGATACAATAACAGAATAAATTCTTCAGAAGTACAAGTCATCGACAGTGATGGTGAAAACCTAGGGACTTTAAATTTACAAGAAGCTATTAATAAAGCAAAAAATGAAGGACTTGATTTAATTGAAATAGCACCAAATGCAAAACCACCAGTTTGTAAAATCATGGATATTGGAAAATATAAATATGACCAACAAAAAAAAGCAAGTAAAGCAAAAAAAAATCAAAAAAAAGTAGAATTAAAAGAAATCAAATTAAGACCAACAACAGAAACACACGACTATAAGTTCAAAATTAAAAATGCACAGAAGTTTCTCTCTAAAGGCGATAAAGTAAAATTTACAATAAAGTTTAAAGGTCGAGAGCTCCAACATGTTAACCTTGGCAATGAGTTAATGGATAAGATTAAAGTTGATATGGAAAATGTAGGAAAAATTGAGTTGCAGCCTAAATTTGACGGTAAACAAATGATTATGGTGGTTCAGCCTGTATAATTATTCTGGTTGTAAAAAAGATAGTATTTTGTATAAACCCTTGAAAAATTATGCCCAAATTAAAAACAAAAAGTTCAGCAAAAAAAAGATTTAAGATTACGTCTAGAGGAAAAGTAATTATGCCTCAAGCAGGTAAAAGGCATGGCATGATTAAAAGAACTAATTCACAAATAAGAAAACAACGGGGCACTACTGTTATGTCTAAACAAGATAGCAAAATTGTAAAATCATATATGCCTTATAGTTTGAGAGGTTAAAATGGCCAGGGTAAAAAGAGGAGTAACCAGTAAAGCAAAACATAAAAAAGTTTTAAAGGCTGTAAAAGGTCAGTTTGGTAGAAGAAAAAATACAATAAGAGTTGCTAGACAAGCTATGGAAAAAGCTATGCAATATGCTTATCGAGATAGAAGAAATAAAAAAAGAGATTTTAAATCTCTGTGGATACAGAGGATCAATGCTGGCGTAAGAAGTGAAGGTCTTACTTATTCAAAATTCATAAATGGACTAAGCAAATCAGGTATTAAATTAGATAGAAAAATTTTAGCAGAAATTGCTTACGAAAACCCGCAAGCATTTAAAACAATAGTTAAAAAAGCTCAATCAGCATTAAACTAATCTTTCTATTGTTTTTCTATTCTTAACAAATATTCTATAAGAATGTCTGAAATTGAAAAAATAAAATCAGAATATTTAAATAAATTAAGTAGTTGTGAGGATACAGAAAGTCTTAGTCAAATCAAAACAGAATTATTCGGCAAAAACGGAATAATCACTCATCAATTTAAATTAATTGGTTCGCAGTCTGAAAACGAAAAAAAAAAATTTGCTTCACAAATAAATGAGTTAAAAAATCTATTACAAGAAAAATTAAATCAAATTTCAAAAAAAATAGAGATAGAGGAAATTAATAAAAAGCTAGATACAGAAAAATTAGATGTAACGTTACCTGAGCGTACATTTAAAAAAGGAAAAATTCATCCAGTGTCCCAAGTAATTGATGAGATATCATCAATATTTTCAGAAATTGGATTTAGCGTAGCAGAGGGTCCAGATGTTGAAAATGAATATAATAATTTTACAGCACTCAATACTCCACCAAATCATCCAGCTAGAGATATGCATGATACTTTTTATTTGAGTGAAGATAAAAAATTATTATTAAGAACCCACACATCACCAGTTCAGATAAGGACAATGCTTAAGGGAAAACCTCCGTTTAAAATAATCGCTCCAGGCAGGACTTATAGATGTGATAGTGATCAAACTCATACACCAATGTTTCATCAATTAGAGGGTTTGCATGTAGATAAAGATATAAATATGGGACATTTAAAAGGATGTCTAAATTATTTTATTAAGGAATTTTTTGAAGTAAAAAAATTGAAAATGAGATTTAGACCTAGCCACTTTCCATTTACAGAACCTTCAGTAGAAGTTGATATAGGATATGACTTAAAGGATGGAGAAATTATTATTGGAGAAGGAAATAAATGGCTAGAAATTTTAGGATGTGGAATGGTTCATCCAAACGTTTTAATTAATTCGAGAGTTGATCCTAATATATATCAAGGATTTGCTTTTGGTATAGGTATAGATCGATTAGCTATGTTAAAATATGGTATTAAAGATTTAAGATCATTTTTTGAATGTAATTATAAATGGCTAAATCATTACGGATTTGATCCAGTAGATGTGCCCACAAATTATAGAGGCTTAAGCAGATGAAATTTACCTTGGATTGGCTAAAAGATCACTTAGATACAAAAAAAACAGAAAAACAAATAGTTGAAACCTTAAACAATATTGGGTTAGAGGTTGAGACTATAAAGCCAACTAAAGACGAACTTTCAAACTTTTTGGTAGCAAAAATTATTAAAACAGAAAAGCACCCGAATGCAGACCGTCTAAAAATTTGTGATGTTGATATTGGAGATAAAAATACTTTGAAGATCGTTTGTGGCGCCCCAAATGCAAAAGATGGTTTACTGACAATATATGCACCACCCGGATCAATTATCCCAAAAAATAATATGAAATTAGAAGTATCAAAAATTAGAGGCGTTACCTCATATGGTATGCTTTGTTCAGAAGCAGAGTTAAAGCTATCCGATCAAAGTGATGGAATAATTTCTTTAGATAAGAAATATAATAACAAAATAGGAAAAAGTTATTTTAACTCAAAAACTGAAAATATAATTGAGTTGTCAATTACTCCAAATAGACCTGACTGTTTGGGTATACGAGGCATAGCACGTGATTTAGCTGCCGCTGGAATGGGTAAGATGAAAAATGTTAAAAATAAAAAAATCAAGCAAAGTAACAAAAAATTTGAGGTTATTATTAAAAAAACAAAAAATCAATCCTGCTCAATTTTTGGAAGTTGTGTAATTACAAATATCAAAAATAAGGAAAGTCCAAAGTGGCTTAAAAATAGGTTAATTGCTGTTGGATTAAGACCTATATCTGCCGTAGTTGATATTACTAATTTCGTAATGCTAGATCTAAATAGACCATTACATGCATATGATTTAGATAAAATTAGCAATAGAATAATAGTAAGGGAGTCACAAAAAAATGAA
Source organism: uncultured Pelagibacteraceae bacterium (assembly GCA_902569105.1). Lineage (GTDB taxonomy): Bacteria > Pseudomonadota > Alphaproteobacteria > Pelagibacterales > Pelagibacteraceae > Pelagibacter. The sequence continues at coordinate 14,086 of CACFTE010000002.1, forward strand.
TTATTAGATGCCTTAGATAATAAAAAATATGATTTATCAGATGGAATGTGTGTAATTGCTGATGAAAAAAGACCCTTAGGTTTGGGAGGAATTATTGGAGGGACTAGTTCATCTACTGAAATAGATACAAAAAATATCCTTATAGAATCTGCTTACTTCGATCCAACAATAACAAGAAAAACTTCAAATATATTAAATTTAAATAGTGACGCAAAATTTAGGTTTGAAAGAGGTATCGATCCAAACTCAATTAAAAATGGATTGCAAAAAGCAGCAGAAATGATTTCAGAAATTTGTGGAGGTGAGGTTGGTAAATTTCAAGTTGTTGCCACTAAAAAATTTAATAAAAAACAAATTCAATTAGAAGATACTTTTCCGTCTAAAGTATTAGGAATAGATATAAGTTTTAAAGAGATTATCCATATTTTAGAAAAATTAGGATTTAAGTGTAAAAAAAATAAAAATAAAATATCTGTACAAATTCCAAGTTGGAGACCCGATATAACTGGCAAAATTGATTTAGTTGAAGAAATTATAAGAATAAAAGGATTAGAATATATTAATTCTATTGAACCCATAAAAAATAGGAATAATCAAACACTAAATAATCAACAAAAACATTTTCATTTAGCACAAAGATCAATTGCTGCAAGAGGGTATCTCGAAGCTATTACTTGGTCATTTACAAATGAGAAAGTAAATAATCATTTTTTGAATTCTAAAATCTCTAATAAAATTATAAATCCAATTAGTTCTGATCTTGGAGTTTTAAGATCTTCAATTTTTTCAAATTTAATTGAAAAGGTAAGAGAGAACATTGATAGAGGTGAAAATAATATATCTTTATTCGAGATAGGACCAATTTTCGATGGTAAAAAACCTGGTGAACAAACTGTAAATGTATGTGCAATTTCAGCAGGATTATCTTCAAGACCAAATTGGAATGAAAAAGAAAGATTACTAGATGTATTCGATATTAAAAGAGACTTAATGCATACTCTCGCAGAGCTTGGTACTGATGGAGATCAAATTGTAATTGAGACTGAAGATTTACCTAATTACTTCCATCCTGGAAAAAGTGGAAATGTTTCTTTTGCAAATTATCAAAATAATCATTTTGCTTCTTTTGGAGAGTTACACCCAAATATTATTAATGAATTAGATATTAAAACTGGTGCGCTTGTAGGTTTTGAATTAAATTTAGATAAATATGTAGCTTTAAAAAAAATATATAAACAATCAAAAATTAACTACGAATTTTCAGAATTTCAAAAATCTGAAAGAGATTTTGCATTTATTGTAGACAAAAATGTTACTGCCCAGCAATTAATAAACCTTATAAAAAATGTTGATACAAATTTAATTAAAGATATTAACATTTTCGACCTATATGAAGGTGAAAAAATTCCAGATGGAAAAAAATCTGTAGCATTTAAAGTAATAATTCAATCAGATTATAAAACACTTACTGATAGTGAAATTCATGGTGTATCAACCAAAATTGTTAAAACAGTTGAAGATAAAACTCAAGCAAAGCTAAGATCCTAATGGATAAAATCGAAAATATTAGAAACTTTGCAATAATCGCACACATAGACCACGGAAAATCTACTATTGCAGATCGCATAATTCATAGGTGTGGAGGTTTGACTGACAGAGAGATGAAAGCTCAGGTTCTAGACTCTATGGATATAGAGCGTGAAAGGGGGATTACAATTAAAGCTCAAACTGTAAAATTAAATTATAAATCAAAAAATGGTGATGAATATACCTTAAATATTATTGATACTCCTGGCCACGTAGATTTTAGTTATGAAGTAAGTAGATCATTATATGCATGTGAGGGGTCAATTCTCATTGTTGATAGCACTCAAGGAGTTGAGGCACAAACATTAGCAAATGTCTATCAGGCTTTAGATATGAATCATGAAATTATTCCAATATTAAATAAAATAGATCTTCCAGCTTCAGATTTAGATAGAACAACAAAACAAATTGAGGACGTTATTGGAATTGAAACAACCAACGCAATACCTTGCTCTGGCAAAACAGGCGAAGGAATAGATGACATATTAGAAACAATAGTTAATCACCTACCTGCCCCAAAAGGCAATAAAAATAATTTATTAAAATGTTTATTAGTTGATAGTTGGTATGATACGTATTTGGGTGTAGTTACTTTAGTCAGAGTAATAGATGGTAAAATCTGCAAAAATATGAAAATAAAAATGATGTCAACAAATCAAGAATATGTTGTTGAAAAAGTTGGAGTCTTTACACCAAAGCCTAAAGATATTGATGAGTTAAATAGTGGAGAGATTGGTTTTATAATTACTGGCATTAAAAATCTTTCTGATACAAAAGTTGGAGATACAATTTGTGAAGCAAACAAACCATTAGAGGAGGCTTTACCTGGTTTCAAACCTAGTAAACCTGTAGTTTTTTGTGGTTTATTTCCAGTAGATAGTTCTGATTATCAAAAATTAAAAGATGGATTAGGAAAACTTCAGCTTAATGATGCGAGCTTTTCGTACGAGGCAGAATCATCCTCAGCATTAGGTTTAGGCTTTAGGTGCGGATTTTTGGGACTACTACATTTAGAGATTATTACTGAAAGATTAGAAAGAGAATTTGATATTAATCTAATAACCACTACTCCTGGAGTTGTGTATAAAGTACATTTAAACAATCATAAAGTTTTAGAGTTACAAAACCCTTCTAGCTTACCAGATCCTACGCTTATTAAATATATCGAGGAACCTTGGATAAAAGCAACTATAATTACACCAGATGAATATTTAGGATCAATCATTAAACTTTGTCAAAATAAAAGAGGCATTCAAACAAATCTGAGCTATTCGGGAAATAGAGCAGTATTAAATTATGAAATACCACTAAATGAGGTTGTTTTTGATTTTAATGATAGATTAAAATCCATGACAAGCGGATATGCAAGTTTTGATTATGAAATATTATCTCATAGAGAGGGAGATCTTGTAAAATTATCGATATTAGTAAATTCTGAACCTGTAGATGCTCTTGCAATGATGGTTCACAAGGACTTTGCCCAAAGTATAGGAAGAGAAGTATGTGAAAAATTAAAAGATTTAATTCCAAGGCATAATTTTATGATACCTATCCAAGCTGCTATTGGAGGAAAAATAATAGCAAGAGAAACAATAAAAGGATTTAAAAAAGATGTATTAACAAAAATTCATGGAGGGGGAGCTTTAGATAGAAAAAGAAAACTATTAGAAAAACAAAAAAAAGGTAAAGCAAAAGCTAAGCAATTTGGAAAAGTAGAAATTCCACAAGAAGCTTTTATAGGAGTTCTTAAAATTTCTAAAGAAAACTAGCATGATTTACGATTGTTTTTCTTATTGGGATGAAGATTTACTTTTAGATTTAAGGTTAAATATTCTTAATAAATATGTTGATTATTTCGTTATAGTCGAAGGTAATAAAACTTGGCAGAACAACTCAAAAGAACTTATTTTTAATATAAACAATTTTGAAAAATTTAAAGATAAAATAATCTATATACCAGTTGAGGATTTACCAGATGGTAATAATCCATATTTAAGAGAAAATCATCAAAGAAATTGTATTACAAGAGGCTTACAAAATGCACAACCAGATGATTTAATAATAATTTCAGATTTAGATGAAATCCCCAATCCTGAAACAATTAATTTGTTTAAAAAAGAGATGAAATATGCCGTCTTTCAACAAAAACACTTTTATTATAAATTTAATCTTCAGAGCAAAAATCATCCATTTTGGATGGGTAGTAGAATATGCATTTTTAAAGAATTAAAGACACCTCAATGGTTGAGAGATCTTAAGTTTAAGAAAAGACCTTTTTGGAGAATAGATAAAAAAAATTTAAACAATATCTTACCCAACGGTGGATGGCATTTCTGTAATTTAAAAACTTCAGATAAACTTAAATATAAATACGAAAATCTATGTGAAACAAATGACCCCATAGTATTTAATGAGAAAATAGATCAAAAGTTTTTAACTGAGAGACATATTCAAGACAGTATTAATAATAGAAAAGATATAATCGGAAGAGATGATGAGTTTATAAAAGTAAATATTGATGACACTTTTCCTAAATATTTAGTTAGAAATCTTGAAAAATATAAAACAAATTGGATTGTTTAATGTTATGAAGTTTTTATAATAAAAATACTCTTAATTATTTAAAACTTGGCTACAAATTACGAAATATACTTACTTAATAAATTTAAATTTAATTCCATATCACCTTCATTATTATCTTTTATATAATCTAGACTTATAAGTTTATATGATAAATTATTAATTTTGCTTATCCTTTCATATACTTTATTAGGATGATTGGCCGGTCTTATCTCAATTACTTTTGTTAACTTTTTGCAAAAAATTAAATTTGCAAGACCTGCTCCGTGAGGTCCAATAATAATTTTAGCATTAAAAAACTTTTCAATTTGTTCTTTTAATTTTAAGTCACTTAATTTAATTATTTCAAATCCTCTTCTTTTTAAATAATTAATTATACTTCTATTATTAATAAGTTTACAGTGGTTATATTTAGAGTCTGATCTATCAATAAAAATTTTTATTTTTCTTTTATATTTTTTTCTACATAAATGAACAAAAGTGTTTTTTATATACTTTATAATCCAAACTGGTATTTTGCTATGCGCATTTACTATGGTTCCGTGTTTATAATTTGGATGCGAACAAATAAATAATTTTTTTGAAAAAACATGATTAAATTTTTTTGAGTCGATAAATTTAATTTTGTTCAAACCAAGAACTTTTAAACTTTCTCTTTGAAAATTATTAGGTTTATTTAGATATATATAGTCAATATTTTTTTTATTCACAATTGTAAAAAGTTTAATACGTGGGATGATATCCAAAAACCAGTGACAATAATTACTATAACCACTTGCACCTTGTGCCAACATCAAAATTTTACCATTAAATGTTTTATGAAATTTTGGAGTACCACTTTTTAAAACTTGATTAAATTTATTATTTTTTAAATAATTATTAATTTGTTGATATGAAACTTCGTTAATTAGTTTATTATTTTTTATTACACTAACATTTTCATTCTTATCTGTATAAATTCTTACATTTTCTAATTCATAAAAAAAATATTTATTTTTTTTATCAAATAAACTTGACACGATTTTTTTTCTTTTTATCTTAAATGATGTTAAGAAAACTTTACCGTATATAAAATGAAAAAAGAGACTAATCAAATATTTGTATATTATTTTTAGTTTCATTAAATACTTTTTAAATTGTTTTTATTTTTTTTAATTATAAAGTAACATTATATTAAAATGTTAGATGATATTTCAATTTATATCCCTGCTTATAATGCTGAAAAAACTATTAAACAATGTATAGATTCAGTTTTAAACCAAACTGTGAAGCCTTCCAAAATTTTAATAATCAATGATTGTTCAACTGATAAAACAAAAGACATTTTGCTTAAGTATAATCAATCGATTAATATTGTTAATAATGAAAAAAACATGGGTGTTAGTTATTCAAGAAATTTAGCTTTGCAAATTCTTAACTCAAAGTTGATAGCCTCGATTGATGCAGATGTAGTAATTTCACAAACTTGGATAGAGCAATTAGTAGATACATTAAAAATTAATAATGCCACTCTTGTTGGTGGAAGGATGTATGAAAAATTTATTAACAATCCCTGTAATTTGTGGAGATCAATAAGGCTGAAACAAAATTGGGGAGAACATGATTTATCAAATCCGCCGTTTATTTTCGGTTGTAACAATATTTTAGATACAAAAAATTTAGATAAAAAAGAATTATATAGAGAAGATAATGAATATTATAAAACCAATGGTGATGATATTGAATTATGTAAATTTTTGAGAAAAAATAATCATAAACTACATTATAATAGTGAAGCAATTTGTTACCATCTTCAAAACGATACTTACAAAAGCATTGCAGAAAGATACTGGAGATACGTTTACTATGGGGATGGTTTGAAAAAAAGAAATCTATTTAAGACATTAAAAAATATTATTAGGCAAATCAAAAAAGTTTTATTTTGGACTGCTGAAGATATTTTTAGATTAAGATTTTCTTTAATTTTTGTAAATTTAGTAATGCTAATTTATTTAGTGCGTTCAGATATTAAAAATTACAAGAGTGATGAAGCGTAAACTTTCAATTTCTACTCTTGCATTTAATGGATACGATGTAGACGGTATAATTAAAATCCTAAAGAATAATAATATTCAAAATATCGATCTTGCCCCTTTAACTATATTCAAAAACTGGGGAATATTTTTTAAAAATGTTTACAATCTAAAATCAAAACTTCACAGAAATGGTATTAAAATCAATGCAATACAAGGCGTCTTTTTTAAAGTTAGAACAAAATTATTCTTTTCAAGTGAGACAGAATTAAATAAATTATATAATCATTTATACAAGTTAGTAATAATATCGAAAAAATTAAATGCTAAAAAAATTATAATAGGTTCATCTTATCTAAGGAGTAAAAAAAATATACCTAAAGTTTTAGCTGACGAAAAATTTATTAATTTTTTTTCAAAATTTAAAAAAGTTTTAAAGAAAAATAAGATTTATTTTTGCATAGAAACTATTCCCAAACAATACAATGAAGATTATTTATACGAATTTGATCATACTTTAGATTTAATTAAGAAAATTAATTCTAGATATATTTTAATTAATTTTGACACAAGTTTGTTTCACTTTAAAAATTTTAAATTTAATATTTTTGCAAAAAACCTAAATAAAATCAAAAATATCCAAGTTTCATCAAAGTACTTTAAGGAATTGTACCCAATAAGTAAAAATAACAAAAAATTTTCTAAATCATTAAGAAATATAAAAAAACTAAAAATAATCTCTTTAGAAATGATACTTAATAAACCAAAAGAGTTAATTATAAAAAGGTCTATTTTAATTTTTAAAAAATATTTTTCGATTTAATAATATATAGACGACCACTTATAAAACCTTCTTATTGCATCCTTTATAGAGACTTTATTCCTGAAATTTAATTCAGATTTTATCTTTGTTATATCTGGACATCTTCTTTGAGGTTCTACTTTTGGATAATTGTTTGGATAATTAATATTTGTATATTTAATTTTTTTATTCAAAGCTTGTTGCATTGTTTTATGCAATTTATTCATTGTTAATTCTGGCGTACTATTGCCAATATTATAGACAAAGTTTTTTCCATTAATAATTACTAAAAACATTGCCGTTATAGCATCAGTTACATAACAAAAAGTCCTAGTTTGATTACCTTTCTTAAAAATTGTAATAGGCCTATTTTGTTTTATTGAACTGAAAAATCTTGGAAATACCCTGTAGTCATTTTTTGGCATACCTGGTCCAAATACATTAAAAGGTCTAAATATACTCACATCGACATTATCTTTAATCTTATAAAAATAGCATAATGTCTCTCCTACTCGTTTCCCTTCATCGTAACATGATCTATCTTCAATTGATGAAACGTTTCCATTATAAGTTTCTTTTGTAGGTATATTTTTCTTATCAGGATTTCCATAAATTTCACTACTACTAAAAAAAATAAATTTTGATTTATTTTTTTTGGAAAATTCTAAAAGATTTTTTGTTGAAGTTATACTTGTGAAAATTGCTTCAATAGGTTTTTTATAATAATTTTTTGGACTTGGTATCCCTGCAGCATGCAAAATATAATCGCACTTATAATTAAATTTATTAATAGAATTAATATCTTTCTTTATTTTTTTGATATTTTTGTCTCTAAAGATTTCGCATTTGTCAAATTTGATATCTATTGCTAAAACTTTAATTTTTTTGATTGTTTGTTTATTAATTTCTGTAATTACCTTAATAAAGTATTTACCTAAAAAACCATTTGCTCCAGAAATTAAAAACTTTTTACCATAAAATTTTTTATGATATTTTTTTAAATTTAATACTATTTCGTTAATATCCTCTAATAAATAATATTTTTCTTTCATAATATTTTTACTTCTGGCAAAGGTACAATAAATTTCGAATTAAGCCCTCTTGATCTCCATTTGTTTATAATAGGTTTACTTAAATGCCAAGCTAATAATAATATATAATCTGGTTTATCTTCTATTAGAATATCGTCATTAATTATCTCTAATTCAGTTCCTGGAATTGTCTTATTAAGTTTTAATGATGTGGGTTGTTCTGCAACATATCTCAGAAGTTCTTTATTTATTCTACAATAATTTAAAAGCACAACTGCTCTTGCAGGACAGGATTTTCCGATAACTTTTTTTCCTTGATTTCTTAAGTTTTCAAGCAATTTTATTAAATCTTCCTTTGATTTTTTTACTTTTGAAGAGAATTCAGTGAATGTATTTTCAGCGTTCTCAATTAGTAGCTTTTTTTCTAAATTGATAAGAGATTTTAAATTTGAGGATTTTTCTCTATTTTTTTTTGAAACAACACACCTAATACTTCCTCCATATCTTGAAACTATTTCTGCATCTATGAGATGTAAATTATAAAAACTAAAAAGTTTATCTAGTGATATAAGAGTATACGTTCTTAAGTGCTCATGATAAAATGTATCATATTGTACGTTATTTATTATTTCCATAGCATAATGATTTTCAAAACAGTAGTATCCATCATCATCAATTAATTTCACAATTCCTCGCATTACATCACCCAGGGTCGACATGTGAGCAAAAACATTTGTTGAAGTTATTACTTTAGCTTTTCCGTGTTTTTTAATTATTTCATCAACAACTTTTTCATTAAAAAATTTTTGGTAAGTCTCTATTCCATTTTCATTCGCAATTTTTGCAATATTAGTTGGTTCAACACCAACAACTTTTATGTTTGAGTTTTTTATATGTTTTAAAAGACTTCCATCGTTGCTGCCAAAGTCTACAACTAGGTCATTTGAGGTTAAGGAAAGTTTATCAATTAAATAACTGCTAAATTGCTTTTGTTCTTCATCAACTGTTTTAGTAATTCCTGGAAGATAAGGATATTCCAAATGGTAAACTTCAGACTGGTTAACAATATGATCTATCTGAATTAAAGTACAATCTTCACATCTTACAACATTAATTGGATAGGTTTTTTTTACTATTTCATTTTTTTCTAGTAAAGAATTGGCAAGTGGTTGGTCTCCTAATTCTATAATTTGAATTAACTTTTTTGAATTACAAATTTGACATTTTGTAATTTTTCCCTCTTTAAAATTGTGTTCTATCATTTAATTTATTTTCTTTATTAACTTCTCTGCATTAAGACAAAGATCTAAATTTTTATAACTTCTATTTTTTAGAAAATTTTTAATTAAGAACTCAATTTGATCAGATCGTCCATCATTATATTTACTAGTACTTTTCAAAATCATTTTTTTACCATTTATTTTCATCTGAAAGTTTTTTGACCAGTCTTTAGAATTATTTTTAATGATTATCAAGCATTTATCAAATCTTATATGAACTTTATGGCTTTGGTTACCCCTTTTTTTTGTCTTTAGTAGAATTCTACCAGCAATGTCATCTCGGTTACTTACTTTTGCATCAATATACTTAATAAAATTTATTTTTTTAAACTTGTCTTTTTTTTATAATTGAATTTTTTAAAGTATTTTTTCCAAACAAGTATTCACAATACGATAATACATGAGTTAAAAATATATTTGTTATACCTCCACCATGTTTTCCCTCAACTTTCCATGTTTTTTTCTTAAGGTTATAGTCATGACTGACAAAACTCCACTCAACAAAATAATTCTTAACGTTTCCATATTTTTTTGACTCAATAATTTTTTTTATTATTCTAAAGTATGGATGATTAACAAAGGTCAAGTTAATGTCAGCATAAATATTTTTTTTCTTAATTTCACTTAAAATTTTCTTTGATTTTAGATAATTAGAAGTAATAGGTTTTTCTAAAATAATTTTTTTTTTATGTCTTAAATTATACAATAATATTTTTTCCTGAACTTTCGGTGGTACAGCTGAGATGATTATATCAATTTTTTTTGTAAATACTTTTCTCCAGTCAGAAATAAAGTTTGCTTTTATTTTTTTATCAAAATAATGTTTCTTAATTTTCCTACTGCAAATAAAAACAATTTTAAATTTTGAAAATTTTTCTATTACAGGAAGATATCCTCTAATACCAAAATTTGAGCCTATTATAGCAAAATTGATTTTCCTTTTCATAAAACATAAATACTATTAAATTATCAAAAAGTATAATAAAGGTTTGGAGAGGTGTGTGAGTGGTTTAAACAGCACCCTTGGAAAGGGTGTGTACTTTAACGAGTACCGTGGGTTCGAATCCCACCTTCTCCGCCATTTATTTGAATTTGAAACAAATTATGAATTTTATAAAGTTTAATTATCTTTATAGGTTTAAAAATAATACAAAATACTTAGAATATAATTAGGATCCATTTAAAAATGAAACTATCTACTTTCTATAAAATTTATTTTAGACATAGAATTACTAAGGCAAATTTTATTTTAAAAATTTATTTATATATTTCACTCTTATTCAGGTATTTATTAAATTTAATTTATTTTGAAAAAAAAATTAATCTCGATGAAGTTTCTAAGAAAAAAGGCTTTCTTTATAATGAAAATTTACATTATTTATTTGAATATTTCAATTCTGATAAAGGATATAAATTTGTAGATCAATATCCTGAACCGTTTAAAAGACGAAATAATAATATAAAAGTACAGGCTCATGGATATTCCGAATTTTATGAGAAATATTTTAATCATTTCAAAGAAAAAAAAATCAACATATTAGAAATAGGGTCATTTTATGGAAATGCTTCTGCAGCGATGTATTTTTATTTTAAAAATGCTAAAATATATGGCGCTGACATAAACCCAGACATGTTTAAATATACATCAAATAGATTGGAAAGTTTTTTTGTTAACTCCAGTTCTAGAGATTCAATAAATGAAAATATTGTTAAAAAAAATACTTCTTTCGAAATTATTATTGAAGATGCAAGTCATTTTCTTAAGGACCAAATTTTATCTTTATTTATTTTATTTAAAAATTTGAGCTCGGGAGGTATTTTTATAATAGAAGAAATTGATTTTCCAGAAAAGAGAGAAGATATGAGAATTAATCAATCTAAACCAGACTTAAAGACAATATTACATCTAGCTCAAATGAATGAAGATTTTAATTCTAAGTATATTTTTCAAAATGAGAAAGATTATTTTATAAAAAATTTAGAAAGCATTACCTTCCATAGAGGGAACTTTAACGAAATAGCTATTTTAAAAAAAAAGTAATTTATTTGATTCAAATATCACTATAAATTTGCTTTTTTAACGTTAATTTTAAAAAAACAATATTAATTTTTTTTTCATTAAATAACTATTGATAAACAATGCTTATTTAACGTCAAGTTGTAACTCGATTTTATTAAATTAAAAAAAAATGTTAATAATATCTTTTCCAAAAAAAACTAAAAATGAACAAAGAACAACAATCTAATTATAAAGCCGACTCCATTAAAGTCTTAAAGGGTCTAGAAGCAGTAAGGAAAAGACCTGGAATGTATATTGGTGATACAGATGATGGCACGGGCCTTCATCATATGGTTTATGAAGTTGTAGATAATTCAATAGATGAGGCTCTTGCTGGATACTGTAAAAACATAGAAGTAACTATTAATTCTGATGGGTCAGTTTCAGTAAAAGATGATGGAAGAGGAATACCAGTAGACATACACAAAGGAGAAAGAAAATCTGCAGCCGAAGTAATAATGACCCAATTACACGCTGGAGGAAAATTTGATCATGACTCATATAAAGTTTCTGGAGGATTACATGGGGTTGGAGTTTCAGTTGTAAATGCGCTTTCTGAAAAATTAAAATTAAGTATTAATAGAGATGGAAAAAAATATTTTATAGAGTTCAGAAATGGAGATGCAAAATCTGCATTAAAGCAAATTGGAAAAACTAAAGAAAATGGAACAGAAATTAATTTTACACCTTCAAAAGAAATATTTTCCTCAATAAAATTTAATTATTCAATATTAGAAAAAAGATTAAGAGAACTTGCATTCTTAAATAAGGGTATCAAAATTCTTCTAACTGATAATTCTTCAAAAAAAACAAAATCAGATGAATTTAAATTTGATGGAGGAATTCTTGAATTTGTAGAATTTTTAGACAGCAAAAGAGAAAGTCTTAAAAATAAAAACGATAAATTTCTTTTTAAAAAACCAATTTATATGGAGGGTTTAAAAAGTAATATAGAAGTGCAGTGCTCACTTAAGTGGAATTCAGGTTATAGTGAGGATGTTCTTCCTTTCACAAATAATATATATCAAAAAGATGGCGGAACACATTTATTAGGATTTAGAAGCGCGTTAACTAGAGTAGTAAATAAATATGCAAATGATCAAAATTTACTGAAAAAAAATAAAGTAAGCCTATCTGGAGATGATATAAAAGAAGGTCTTACTTGTGTTTTATCTATAAAAGTACCAGATCCAAAATTTTCATCCCAAACAAAAGATAAATTAGTATCATCAGAAGTAAGAAATATAGTAGAAAATTTTATAAATGAAAAACTTTCCATCTGGTTCGATCAAAACCCATCTGTAGCAAAAATAATATTATCTAAAATAATTCAGGCTGCAGTTGCTAGGGATGTTGCAAGGAAAGCTAGAGAAAGTGTAAGAAGAAAAGGAGCTTTAGAATTAACTGGTTTGCCAGGAAAATTAGCAGATTGTCAGAATTCAAAACAAGATGGTACGGAGCTGTTCATTGTAGAGGGTGACTCAGCTGGAGGTTCGGCAAAACAAGGAAGAAACAGAGAGTTTCAAGCAGTACTTCCTTTAAGGGGAAAAATATTGAATACATTCACAGAGGAAAATGGAAAAAATGGTAGATCAATTGATTATAAAACCAAGTCATTATCAAAAATGATGTCTTCAAACGAAATAGTAACACTCATAAATGCTCTAGGATTAGACCCAAAATCAGAAGAAATTGATATTAAAGATCTGAGATATGGAAAAATAATTATAATGACGGATGCAGATGTTGATGGTTCTCATATTCGAGCTTTACTACTAACATTTTTTAATAACAAACCATTTAATAAATTAATAGAAAATGGAAATGTCTATTTAGCTCAACCACCTTTATTTAAAATTACAAAAGGATCCAAAAGTATTTATATTAAGGATGAGCCTGATTTGGAAAAATACATTAATCATAACTCAAAAGATTTAAAAAAATTAAACAAAAAAAGTAAAGAATATCAGAATATTTTAATTGAAGAAAAGTCTAAGCTATCAATTCAAAGATTTAAAGGATTGGGCGAAATGAACCCCTCTGAACTTTGGAATACAACCTTAAATCCAGAGACTAGAAATTTACTTCAAGTCCAATATTCAAAAAGTTTTAAAAAGGATCAGGATTTAATTTATACTTTAATGGGCAACGACGTTTCTTTAAGAAAGGATTTTATTGTTGATAATGCAATAAATGTTGCAAATTTAGATATTTAAATGGAGTTTTTAAATAATTCTAAAAACTATTCTTTAAACAGAAAGACCTACATTAATCTTAGATGGATAGCAATTATTGGCCAATTTACTGCAATTAATCTAGCTACCTTTTTTTTTAAATATGAATTCTCATTTATTAAAGCTAACTTGGTAGTACTTATTGGTGCTATAAGTAATATTTATTTAATCAGTTTCTATGTAAAAAATTTATTATCTAATAGAACTGCTTTTAATTTTCTTATAATTGACATTTTACAGCTTACATTTCTTTTTTATTTTACAGGAGGCGTTCTAAATCCATTTATAATATTTTTGATTATACCAAGCGTATTTGCATCTCTAAGTTTAGAAAAAAAAACGAATTATATATTAATTTTATTTACATTAATCAGTATAATAATTTTAACGTTTTTTTTCGAAAATACAGATCTACCTTTGCCGGAAAGAGCATTGATTAAAGATTATTATTACTTCTCCATTCCTTTTTCTTTGATTATAGCCCTATTTTTTCTTAACTTTTTTGCAATTCTTTTCTCTGAAGAGTCTAGTTTAAGAAAGGATGCACTTGATAAAATTCAACAATTGATAGCAAAAGAACATGAGTTAGTCTCACTTGGTGGTCAAGCAGCGGCAGCAGCACATTCTTTAGCAACACCACTTTCTACAATTAAATTAATTACACAAGAATTATCTAAATCATTAAAAGGAAATAAAGACATAGAAAAAGATATTATTTTATTAACAGATCAAGTTGAGAGATGTAATCAGATATTAAAAAAACTTTCGATTAACCCTGCTATTGATGATGAATTTATAGAATACGAACTTACCTTATCAAATTACGTTAGTGAAATTATCAGATCCTTTAAAAGTATAAGTAAAAAAAAATTTTTTTTTCAAAACAAACAAGATACAAATCCAGTTAAATTTAAGCGCTCTATAGAAATAATATATGGGCTAAGAAATTTCATTGGTAATGCAAATAAATTTGCTAAAGAAAAAATATTTATAACTATAAATTCAAATAGTGAGAACACCGAGGTAATTATAGAGGATGATGGAGATGGATTTCCAAAAGATATTTTAGATAAAATCGGTGAGCCTTATATTAGATCTAAAGAAAAGAATTATTTAAATAAATCAGGATTAGGACTAGGAATATTTATTGGTGGCACATTATTAGAGAGAAATTATGCAAAAATTGTATGTAGAAACTCCATAACTAGAAATGGAGCAGAAGTTTTAATTAAATGGAAGAATAAAGATTTACTTGGACTTTAATTAAGCTGTCTATTATTTTTGAAAAGATTACTTAATTCTTTAATCATCACATCACCTAATTCTTGAACATCAGTAATTTTAATTGCTCTACTATAGTATCTAGATACATCATGACCTATGCCTATAGCTAATATTTCTACATCATCCTTACTTTCTACAAACTTCACAACTTTTTTTAGGTGTTTTTCCAAATAATCACCTGAATTTACTGACAGAGTTGAGTCGTCTACCGGCGCTCCATCGGATATTACCATTAATATCTTTCTTTCTTCTTTCCTTTTCTTTAATCTGCTGTAAGCCCATAGTATTGCTTCTCCGTCAATATTTTCTTTTAAAATTCCCTCTTTCAACATAAGTCCTAAATTTTTTTTTGATTGTCGCCATTGGCTATCTGCACTTTTATAAATAATATGTCTTAAGTCATTAAGTCTACCCGGATTTTTGACTTTTCCATTTTTATTCCAAGTCTCTCTTGATTTCCCACCCTTCCAGTTTTTTGTTGTGAAACCAAGAATTTCTACCTTTACCGAACATCTTTCTAATGTTCTAGAAAGTATATCTGCACAGAGTGCAGCAATAGTTATTGGCCTACCCCTCATTGAACCGGAATTATCAATCAATAGACTTACAACTGTATCTTTAAATTCAAGATCTTTCTCTTTTTTAAATGATAGAGAATTATATGGATCTATAATTATTCTAGGTAGTTTAGAGCTATCTAGCAACCCTTCTTCTAAATCAAAATCCCATGACCGATTTTGTTTAGCCATCAATTGTCTTTGTAGTTTATTTGCTAATTTGATAATTAAATCTTTAAAGTTAATTAGTTGTTGATCAAGATTTTTTCTTAATTTTAATATTTCATCTGTTTCTTCAAGTTTTTCCGCTTTCTCTATTTCGTCAAATTGTTTGGTAAAAATTTTATATTCATTTTCACTTTTACTTGTATTTAGTTTTTGGATTATATTTTCAGAACTCTGTTGATCACTTTCAGTATCAAATAGCTGTTCTTCCATTCTGAACTCATTAACATCTAATTCAGCATCTGATACCGATTGATTTTCAGTCTCGTTTTCACTCTGCTTCTCATCTGTGTCATTATTTTTTTCTGCACTCTGCTGATTATTTTGGTCTTTTTCTTGTTGATTTTCCTCATTCTTTTCATCTTCGTCTTGTTCAAAAAAATCAAATTCCTTTAATATTTCTAGAAACTTTGAGCTATATAATTCTTGGTGTTCTACATTTTGTTTTAAATAATTAAGATGTTTTCCAAAGCTATTTCTAAATTCCTCTTCCCAAAATTCTAAAATTTTTTCACATAAAGGATTTAGCTTTATGTTAAAAAAGTTTTTCAACATATAGATCTCGAAGGCCTCGTTAATTGTAGTATCTTCTTTTGATTTGAGTTGATCTTTTCTTTTTAAGTTAATTTTATGATTATAATTGTCTACTAAATTTTTACTTATACCTTTTAACATTTTTGTTCCAAGTTTTTCGTATCTAATTTTTTCTGAAACATTATATAAAGCTTTGAGAGTTGGTTTTGTGGGAAGATTTTTTAAATATATTTGTTTATTTGAAAATTTCCGCTTTAAAGCTTCGGAGTCAGTATCTGCCCTTAATTTTAGAAAATCATACTTATTATTTAAATTATCTAATTCAAAAAAATTGTAATTTTTAGAACTATGATTATCTTTTTCTTGATTTTTGTCAGATTTAAAGTCTTCTGATATTGCTCTTACTGTTGAGATTAATGCTTGTTTAAATTTTTCTTTAAGGTTTTCGTCTTTTTTCATTTAAATCTGAATATTTACCAAGGACTCTGGCAAATCTTCTCCAAAACATCTTTGATAATATTCAGCAATTATATTTTTTTCTACATCATCACATTTATTTAAAAAAGTTACTCTAAACGAATATCCTATATCTTTAAAAATTTGACTATTTTCTGCCCAATGTATAACAGTTCTAGGACTCATAACTGTAGATATATCGCCTGCAATAAACCCTTTTCTTGTTAAGGCCGCAACCTTTATCATGTTCGCAATTATTTCTTTACCTTTAGCATTGTTCATGTTTTTATTTTTTGATAATACAATTTCCATTTCTTTTTCTAGTTCTAGATAGTTAAGAGTTGTAACAATGTTCCATCTGTCCATTTGACCTTGATTAATTTGTTGGGTTCCATGATAAAGACCGCTTGTATCTCCTAAACCAATTGTATTTGAGGTTGCAAACAACCTAAAAAATTTATTTTGTTTTAAAACTTTATTTTTATCTAACAATGTGAAGCTTCCTTCGGACTCTAGTACTCTTTGAATTACAAACATTACGTCAGGTCTCCCAGCATCATATTCGTCAAAAACTAAAGCAACAGGATTTTGTATTGACCAAGGCAAAATACCTTCCTTAAATTCAGTTATTTGTTTACCATCTTTTACGACAATTGCATCCTTACCAATCAAATCAATTCTACTTATATGGCTATCTAAATTCACCCTTATACAAGGCCAGTTCAGTCTAGCTGCAATTTGTTCAATATGTGTAGATTTTCCAGTTCCGTGATAACCTTGAACCAAAACTCTCTTGTTAAATGAGAAACCAGATAAAACTGCTAAGGTAGTATCTCTGTCAAACTTGTAAGCTTTATCGATTTCAGGAACAAATTCACTTTTTTTTGAAAATCCTTCTATTTCCATCTCACTATCAACCCCAAAGGTTTGTTTCACTGAGAGTTTAATGTCGGGTGTTATGTCAATATTTGGTATCAATTTTTCCTCTGTATGTATTTTTAAGCTGAGTATAAGCTAAAGTGATTACCTTCAACTTTTCTTCAAACTTTTTGTTTCCAGCATTCATATCAGGGTGAAATTTTTTGACAAGCTTTTTAAACTTTTCCTGTATTTTCTTCCACTCTATACCAACTGGAATATCTAATATGGTAAAAGCCTGAAAATCTTGGCTACTAAATTTAAATTGTCTCATATAGTCCAAGTTTTCAAAATTTTTAAACTTTTGCGCCTCATCTTTTAAAGCATTATTCCAAAGAATTTTAAAAAAATTGTCCGATGAGCTAAAACTTTGAGTTGGCTTATGCCATATCATATCAGATTTTATAAATTCAATAATTTGTTGATCATTCATACCTGAGAAATAATTCCAATTCTTATTAAACTCCTTTACATGCTCTAAGCACAACATCCTATATTTCTTACTATTATCTTTCTCTACTGGCGCTTTAAATTCACCTAAATTATTGCACTTGTCCCATTCACAAATTGTTTTCATAAAAATTTAATTTATAATATTAATTATGGATATAGAAAATTTAACTAAAAATATCAAAACAAAATTACTTAAAAACTCCTTTATTACAAATGTAAAAATAGAAGACAAAACTTACCTACATTTAAAACATGCCTCGCATGATAAAAACAAGTTCCATATAAAGTTAATTATTTATTCAAATTATTTGAAAAATTTAAATAAGATAGAGTCCACAAAAAAAATTAATAAAGTTTTAGAAAATGAAATCAGAGATTATATTCACTCTATACAGATTTTAATTGAGTAATTCTGATTTTATAAATTTTCTGACTTCATTGGTATTAAGTTGATTATTTATATTTACTGATCCTATTTTTTTTAATGTAATCAAATTTATCTTATTTGAAATATTCTTTTTATCTGAGCTCATAAAACTTAATATTCTGTTTAAATGTCTTTTATTAAAAAATTTTTTCAAATTATCAAAGTTTAATTTTTTTAAATGAGATATTATAAGACCATATTCTTTTTTATTTATCTCTTTTTGTTTTTTACTAAGTTTAATTGAAGATAAAATACCATATAAAACAGCCTCACCATGATTTAATTTTTTTGAATAATTTAAAGTTGCCTCATATGCATGTCCAAAGGTGTGACCTAAATTAAGGGTTTTTCTCAAACTTTTTTCCTTTTCATCTTGCTCAACTATTTGTTTTTTAATTTTACAACTTTCTAGAATTGCCTTTTGTATATATAATTTTTTTAAATTTAAAATATCTTTTAAATTTTTATCTAAGAATAAAAATAATTTTTTATTTTTAATTAATGAATGTTTAAATATTTCTGCATAACCGCACATAACCTCTCTCTTTGACAAACTATTTAATAATTTAATATCAGAAATTACAAAATCAGGTTGATAAAATGAACCAATAAGATTTTTCCCAAATTTATTATTTACACCAGTTTTGCCTCCTATGGACGAATCTACTTGAGACAACAAAGTTGAAGGTATATTAATAAATTTTAAACCTCTTTTAAAAATACTTGCAGCAAAACCCGAAACATCACCAGCTATACCTCCACCAATACAAATTATAACATCGTTTCTTGTAAAATTGTTCTTTAGTAAAATTTTGACTATTGAGTTTACAGTATTTACATTTTTATTTTTTTCTGATGCGTTAAATGAATATAAAATTCTCTTCCCTGAAGAAATTTTGGATTTAACCATTTTTACAAATACTTTTGGAACATTTTTATCAGCAACTATTAAAAATTTTTGTGAGTTGATATTCTCTCTTTTAATTATTTTATTAAATTTTGAAATGATATTATGACCAATGTAAATATTATAGTTTTTACTTTTTGTCTTAATCGGAAGAATTTTCATTTTTTATTTCAATTATTTTATTTATATGATTAATAATTTCATTTTTATTTTTACTTTCACATTTTACTTTAAAATCTGATAATTTATAGAGTTTAGATCTTTCTCTATAAAGATTAGCTAAATCTTTATTGCTCAATTTTAAAGCCAAAGGTCGCCTTTTATTTTTTGATACTCTATTTAAAATCGTCTTTATTTTCCAATCTAACCAAAAAGAATGACTGTTTTTTTTTATTTTTCTCCTTATTTTCTCATTTATAAATGCTCCACCGCCAAGTGAAATAACAACCTTTTCTTTTTCCAAATAAAACAATGTTGTTTTTTCCTCTAACTTTCTGAAATAGTCTTCACCTTTATTTTGAAAAATATCGACAATTCTTTGTTTTTCAGAATCTTCAATTTTGGTATCTATATCAATAAATTGAAATTTAATTTTTTTGGCCAGCTTAAAACCAATTGTGGTTTTGCCGGCTGCCATCATCCCAATTAATACTATATTTTTTTTAAACATTATTAATATTGAAAAAACATAAATATGTCTTATTTCTAAATTAATTAAACATTTATGGAATTTCAAAGAAAAAATAATAACTCAATTATTAGCAAGTTACGAGGCCCTTTAGTAAAGATAATGTTCATTATTATAATATTAATTGGATTTGTATATGGATTAGGGTCAATTGATTTCCCGGCGCCTAATAAGAATATCGAAAAGATTGTACCTAATGAAAATTTCAAAATTGTTAAATAAAAAAAGTTTTATATTTTTTTTCTTTATACTTTTTTCTGTAAAAGTATTTGCAAATGAACCTGCTGACATTTGGAACATTGATAAAAACAAAACTGATAATGAAATTATAATACAGAACGAAACTTCAGAATCTCAAGATATTTCTGAACAAACTATCTCTATATATGATCTAAATAAAAAAAATGACTCTGAAATTGAAAGTCAGGTTTTATTAGAAAATAATTTAGAAAATAAAATTTCACTTTATGGATTATATGATCCTGATGAAAATAATTTATCAATAGATATGTGGAGCAAATCTGAGGGTGAAGAAATAAAAAAAATATTTGATAATATTTATTTAAAAAATTTATCAACTGATGCCCTAGATATTCTTCAAATCGCTCTTTTGACAAACTCTAACACACCAATAATTAATATTACTGAGGATGAATTTTACAATTTTCAAAAAAAATTTTTTTTAAAAAAAAAGGATTTAGAACTTATTAAATTATTTGTAGAAAAAAATCCTGACTTCCAGTTTAATAATGAATTGATAAACTATTATGCAAATTATTATCTTGCGGAAGCAAATATTGAAAAAAGTTGTGAAATATTTGACTTCATTGGAGAAACAACATTAAATGACGAATATACATCTAAACTTAAAATTTATTGTCTAATAAATTCTAATAATATTGATCAGGCTTTGTTGATTTATGATCTTAAAAAAGAAATGGGATTTAAAGATGATTTTTTTGAAAAAAAAATATTTACATTAATTGGTTTTGAAGAAGGAAGTAATCAAATATCAGATAAAAATTTATTAGAACTGCACCTGTCTCACAGAGTAATTAAAGATTTTGATTATACTCCTGACGAACAAACCTCTAAAGAGGTATGGAAATATTTAGCTTCAGCAAATCTTCTTGAGAAAGTTGAAAATATTGATTTGGAAGATAATCAAAAAATAAACCTTATAGAAAAAGCAGTACATCAGGAAAATTATAATGAAGATGATTTATTCAATCTGTATAAAAGATATCAATTCAATTTTAATCAATTACTGTCTGCAAAAGAAAATTATAAAACTCTAGACAAGTCCAGTCAAAGAGCGTTGATTTATCAAAAAATGCTTTTAAGTAACGAAACAAGTGAAAAAGTATACTTAGCTAGATTACTAAAAAATTTATTTGAAGCTGATAATTTAGGAAATGCTTTTAACTCTGAACTTTCTCAAGTTTTGTTATCTATTGATGAAACTAAATTAAATCCAGATCTAATCTCATTTTATGAAGAAAACTTAATTAATGAAGAAACTACAATTAAAAATATAAAATTTAATAATAAGATAATTCATCAATCTAAATTACTAAATTATTTTATAGAAAAAAAAGAGATATCAAAAGTAGAAAAAGAAACCAATGATTTACTGAAAAATATTTTAAAAGATAAAAAATATATAATAACTACTAATGATGAAATATTATTAGAGTCCTTAAAATATGATGGAGTAAAAATTTCAAAAAAATATCTAGACAGATATTCATCTACTGCAAATATACCACCAGATATACAGATAAAAATTAACAATAGAGATTTAGGACTAACTTTATTAAGAATAGTTGAGATTATCGGTGAAGATAAACTTGAAAATCTTGGTTCTGAAACTTTGAATTTTATATTAATTACGTTAAATCAGCTAGACCTTGATACAATTAGAGATAAAATAATTTTAAAAACTTTACCAATAAGGATATAAAATAAAAGATTATGGCAATAAAAAAAATACTTACTGAACCAAATAAAATATTGAGACAGATATCAAAACCTGTTGATAAGGTATCTAAAGAGGATCAGTTATTGATGGATGATATGTTGGAGACTATGTATAGTGCTAATGGAATTGGATTAGCCGCAATTCAAATTGGTATTCCAAAAAGAATTATAGTTATGGATATTTCAAAGAATGAAGACACTAAAAGTCCAATGTATTTTGTAAATCCTATTATTAAAAATAAAAATAAGGAGTTCTCTACTTACGAGGAGGGATGTTTATCAGTGCCAAATCAATTTGCAGAAGTCGATAGACCCGCAACATGTGAAGTGCATTATTTAGATTATTATGGTGAAAAAAAAATTCTTAAGGCACAAGGGTTGTTAGCAACCTGTATACAACATGAAATGGATCATTTAGAGGGTATATTATTTATTGACTATCTCTCAAAACTTAAAAAATCGATGATAATAAAAAAACTTTCTAAGCAGAAAAAAAGTTCTGACGCTTTAGTTATCTAATTAATGCAAAAAAAAATTGCTTTTATGGGGACACCAATTTTTGCTGTTCCTATTTTAAAAAATATTTATCAAAATGGATATGAGTTAACTGCTGTATATACACAGCCACCAAGAAAATCAAATAGAGGGCAAAAATTTGAAAAATCTCAAGTACATTCATTTGCTGAAACAATTAGCTTAGATGTAAGAACTCCTGATAAATTAAAAAATAATAAATCGGAATACGAATATTTCAAAAACCTAAATCTCGACTTAGTTATTATAGTGGCTTATGGAATAATCATTCCAAAAGAATTTTTATCATTAAGCAAACTTGGTTTTATCAACCTTCATGCATCAATTCTTCCAAAATGGAGGGGTGCTGCACCAATTCAAAGGTCAATAATGAACAAAGATAAAGAAACTGGTATCAGCGTAATGAAAATAAATGAAAAACTAGACGAGGGAGATGTTTCACATATTTTCAAAATTAATATTGAGGAAAGGGAGAATGCCCAAACTTTATCTGATAGACTTTCCACTTTAGCTTCAGAAAAAATTTCAGAAGTAATAGATAGTATTATCGATAAAGAAGTTAATTTTAAACCTCAAGATCACTCACAAGCAACATATGCAGAAAAGATAAAAAAAACTGAAGGCTTAATTGATTGGAATAACAAAGCTGATGATATCATTGGAAAAATAAATGGATTATATCCATATCCTGGTGGGTATTTTATTTATAAGGGAGAAAGATATAAAATTTTAAAAGCACAAGTATCCTTCAGCAATGATCAACCAGGAAAAGTAATATCTAGCGATTTAGAAATTAGTTGTGGTGAAAAATCAATTAGAATTTTAGAAATTCAACGTGAAGGAAAAAGACCACAAAAAATAAATGAGTTTATGCTTGGTTCTCAAATACAAAAAGGAACCAATTTATTGGATGTTTAGATATCAAATGATAATAGAATATGATGGTTCCAGCCATTCTGGATGGCAATCTCAAAAAAATGCAAATTCAATCCAAAGAGAGATAGAAAAAATTCTATCTAAGATTTTAAAAAAAAAAATTATAATTTATGGTTCAGGTAGAACTGACGCTGGTGTTCACTCAAAGAACCAGTCCGCCCATTTTGATTACAAAAATTTAATATCAAATAAACATAAATTAGTTGCTTCAGTAAATTATTTTTTAAATAAAAAAAATATTTCAATAAAAAAAATTATTAAGAGAAATATGAATTTTCACGCAAGATACTCTGCAAAAGAAAGAGAATACGAATATATTATTCTTAATAGAGATGCACCGCCTATATTAGATAAAAATAAAGTTTGGTATTTAAGATCTAAGCTTGATATTAAACTTTTGAAAAAAGCTGCAAGGAAATTAATAGGAACTCATAACTTTAATGCATTCAGGTCTGTCAATTGTCAAGCAAGCTCTCCTATCAGAACTTTAAGAAAAATAAAAATTACAAAGAAAGATGAAAAAATAATTTTTGAGTTACGCTCTAAGTCTTTTCTTAAAAATCAAGTAAGATCGATTATTGGGTGCTTAAAATATGTTGGAGAAAAAAAATGGACAATTAAAGATTTAGAAAAAGTAATTAAATCAAAAAATAGAAAAAATTGTGCTGCTCCAGCACCTGCACATGGATTATATCTATCAAAAATTATTTACTAGCATTTAAAGATTTTTTTATTCGCCAGCGTGAGCCTTGTCTTACAATATACCCACAACAATTTTTTGAATTGCATTTACATGGATAGTTTTTAAAATCTTCATCAAAACTAAATCCGTAGTCATATGAGAGTTCTTCGCCTTTTTTAATATCCCTAATTGACTCTATCCATAACTTCAATCCTTTTCCAACTACTTCACAATTTGGTGAACAAGAATGGTTTATTAGTCGCGCAGTATTAAAATTAAAATCACCATCTAAATCGTATCTGTTATTAATTTCAAATATGTAAATTCTTTTTGAATTATCAAATTTAGGATTATCTTCGCTTTCTCTCTTAGATATTAATTTTCCTTTATATTCTATTATTTTTGTACCTTTTTTAATATTCTTTGCTGCAATTAATCCTTTATTATCTATGTTAGATTTTTTTATTTTATATAAAGTCATTAAACCTATCTATGATAATTTTCTAGAAACTCAATTGAATTCTATAAGTGCGTTAACATGTTCATTAGCACTCTCAGCTAGAGCATTTAAATCGTAACCACCCTCAAGAATAGATACAACTTTTCCATTACAGAATTGTTTTGTAGTTTCCAAAACTCTTCTGGTTATCTCATAATAATCTTTAGATTCTAAATTTAATTGACATAAAGGATCATCCTTGTGCGCATCGAATCCCGCAGACATTAATATGAATTCGGGCTGAAATTCTTTTAATCTTTTAAGCATATGTTCATAAGCATCGAAATATTCTCTTGAACTCGTTCCAGCAGGTAAAGGAATATTTAGTACATTATTATGATCTCCTTTCTCATGTTCTGTTCCTCCTCCTGGATAGTATGGATATTGATGTAAGCTAGAGAAAAAAACATTCTCATTTGATTTAAGAATATCATAAGATCCATTTCCAAAGTGACAATCCCAGTCTATCACAGCGATCTTTTTATATTTATATTTAGTAATTAAATAATTTGCAGCAACTCCAATATTATTTATTACACAAAAACCCATAGCTTTACTTTTTTCAGCGTGATGGCCCGGAGGTCTAGTAACACAATGAGCGGCCTCAAATTCTTTATTTTCAACTCCATCAATCGCAGTAATTATTGATCCAACTGCATCAAAAGTTGCATCCTTACTTCCTGGTGAAACAACTGTATCACCATCTAAAAAAAATAAACCTTTTTCAGGGAAAGCATTTTCAAGTGAATCTACATAACTTGAAGAGTGAGCTTGTTTTATAATATCTTTATCAAAGCTAGCTGGATTTTTCCAAATTAATTTTTTATTTTTTTTTAATGTTTTAAGTATTGATGTAACCCTTGAGACGCTCTCAGGATGTCCAGAACCAGTATTGTGATTTAAAGAAGATTTAGATGTAATTATTGCAGTTTTCATTAAAAATAATTTTCTAAAATTTTATAGTATATTTTAGTCAATTTTTTCAAATCTGAAACAGGAGATCTTTCATCAACCATATGAATAGTTGTATTTCTTAATCCCAACTCTAATCTCGGGATTGAGCCTAAAAATCTACTATCGCTTGTGCCACCTCTACAATTTAACTTTGCTAAATTGCCTGTAACCTTTTTAACAATTTTTTGAACCATATAAATCTCTTTATTAGGTTTTGTAAAGAAAGCTTCACCACTTACTCTATACTCTATCTTGGTTCTACATTTTTCTTTTTTTGCAGCTGCAATGATTATTCTACTTATCTTTTTCTTTAGAGAAGATGATTTATGTTTGGAATTAAATCTAACATTAAATTTTGCACTAGCAGATTGAGGCACTACATTTTCAGATAAGTTATCTACATTCATTTTTGTAAACTCCAAATTAGATGGAGGCATAAATTTAGTACCATTGTCTAAAGATAAACTTTTTAATTTCGATATTACTTTAGCTAAAGCTGTGCACGGGTTGATATAAGAACCAGCAAATGCTGAGTGGCCACTTTTACCATATATAGTTACAATTCCATTCATAGAACCACGTCTTCCAATTCTGATTTCATCTCCCACTGACTTACTTGAAGATGGTTCTCCTACCACAGTAAAATCTATTTTTTCACCTTTTCTTTTAAGATACCTTATAATCGCTGGACAGCCATAACCTGTTGTTTCTTCATCAGCTGAAATAATAATTGAAATTGATCCTTTAAAATTATTATTTTTGATAAAATTACTTGCTGCACTTATCCAACAAGCTACACCGCCTTTCATATCTTGAGATCCTCTACCATTTAAATAACCTTTTCTTACTACAGCTTTAAAGGGAGGAATTTTCCAATTGTTAAGATTGGCAACTACGTCTGTGTGTCCTAAAAAATTTATATGGGGTCTTGATTTACCAAATCTAGCATATAAGTTTAAAGCTGGCTTTGTTCCAGTTCCTTTTGATTTAATAATTTTACATTTAAAACCAATAGCAGCAAGTTTTCTTGATAAGAATTTCATTATACCCTTATCTTCAGTTTTAACTGTTGGAAATCTTATTAGCTCTTGAGCTAATTTTATTTCATTATAAGTTTTCATTAATTTATTCTCTTAAAAGATCGTTAATTGATGTCTTTGATCTAGTTTTTTCGTCTACTTGCTTAATTATTACCGCGCAGCTAAGTGATGGACCAGATGGATTTTTTTTGTCCGGTAAAGTACCTGGCACAACAACAGAATAGGGTGGAATTTTTCCATAAGATATTTCACCAGTTGATCTGTTCACAATTTTTGTTGATTGACCAATATACATTCCCATACTCAATACAGATCCTTCACCTACTATAACACCTTCAACAACCTCTGACATAGCTCCTAAAAAAACATTATCTTCAATAATTGTTGGTAATGCCTGCGCTGGTTCAAGTACTCCACCTACGCCACTCCCAGCTGATATATGACAATTTTTTCCAATTTGACTGCAGCTACCAGCTCTTGCAAACGTATCAATCATTGTGCCAGAATCAATGTATGCACCAATATTAACATAACATGGCATCAAGACTGCATTTTTTCCGATGTAACTACCTTTTCGAACTGGTGAGTTGGGGACCATTCTAAAACCTGCTTTTTCATGATCTTGTTTTGACCACCCAGCGGTTTTTCCTTTTAATAAGTGAGCTTTATCATACCAACTGCTGTAAGGACCGTTTAAATTCTCCATTGGATAAATTCTAAAGCTTAGCATTATTGCTTTTTTTAAATGCTGATGTGTTATCCACTCACCATTAATTTTTTCAGCAACTCTAGATTTACCACTATCTAAATCTTCAATGACCTGATTAATCGCATCTATTATGGATTTATCAGAATTTTGGTTAATTTTATCTTTTATTTCCCATGCATCATTTATGATTTTTTCTATACCACTCATAATTTTAATTTTCTTTTAATAACCTTATTTTTTTTAAAAATAAAGCAAGATTATCAATTTTATAATCTACTACATCTTTATATTTATCAATATCATTTATTGGCTCATCATTGCTAAACCAAACTTTGATCATATTTTTTGCTGTTTCAGAAGTAAGATTTTTACAAATATCCTCCACATAAATAGTTTCTTCGGTTGCAGGTATTTGAAACTTTTCGCATAGCAAGCCTAGAGATTCAGGATTTGGTTTTGGTTTGAAGTTAAAATCTACAATATCCATAATTTTTCCTTCAAATAAGTCATCTATTCCTATTTTTTTCATGCAATTCATAGCATGTTCTCTACTTCCATTTGTTGCACAATATGCTTTAACATCAAGTTTTAGCAACTCCTTTCTTAGCTCGTTATCCTTCTCAAGACAGTCATAATCTATTGAATGAACAAATTTTAAAAATTCATGAGCATCAATTTTATCTGGATAATTTATTAAAAGTCCATTTAAAGAGGTGTCGTACTTATAGAAATAATCAGATTGAATTTCTTTAGCCTTAACTTTGTCAACTCCAAGTTTTATTGCTATAAATTCGGTCATTCTAGCAGACACTTGGCCAAATAAAGTTTTTAAGTATTTTGGATGATATACACACCCATCCATATCAAGAATTAGATATTTTACTTTTTTAAGATCTTTCATTTTCTGATTAATGTTCCCGCACCTTTATCAGAAAATATTTCAAATAGAATAGAATGAGGTTTCCTTCCATCGACTATCACAACACCAGTAACTCCATTATTAACAGCATCAAGACATGTATTAATTTTTGGAATCATACCTCCTGTTATGGTTTCGTCTTTAATCATTTGTAAGATCTTAGTGGATCTAACTTCATCGATTAGGTTTTTTTCTTTATTTAATACACCTTCTATATTTGTCATTAAGATCAATCTTCTTGCTTTTAAAGATTTTGCAATAGCGCCTGCAGCTGTATCTCCATTTATATTATATGTTTGATTAGCCTTCACACCTAAAGGAGAAATAATAGGAACTATTTTTTTTTTAATTATATTTATAATGGCATCGCTATGAATTTTACTTGGTCTTCCAACAAAACCAAGCTCTTCAGACTCTGGATAGACTTCTATAATATTATTTTTCTTAGTATGAATTGAAATTGCTTCAGTGCCCTTTACTTTTAAAGATTCAACAATATCTTTATTAAAATCTATTAAGACATCTTCAACAATATTAATAATTTTTTCATCTGTAACTCTTAAGCCATTAATAAATTTTGATTTAATATTAGATTTGTCCAATTCTCTTTTAATTCTTGGACCACCTCCATGAACTACTACGATAGAGAGACCCAATTTATTCAATACACTTATATCTTCAATAAAATTATTAAATATGGTTCTATCTATAAAAACATTTCCTCCATATTTTATAACTATTAAATCATTTTTATATTTATCGATATATTTTTTAACTTCATCGATGGATGGACCATCTATGGGTAGTAAATCTTCAATTTTCATTTTTTTTATACTTGAGTTTTAACCGTTGTCTTTCTCATGATAACTACTTGCTGCATCATTGTGAAGATATTGTTAAATGTCCAATATATTACCAAGCCACTTGGAAACGGAGCTAAGATTACAGTTAAAAATAAAGGAAAGAACATAAATATTTTAGCTTGTATCGGATCTGGAGGGGCTGGATTTAATTTTTGTTGTAGATACATAGTTAAACCCATTAAGCATGGCCATGCTCCAATAATTAAAAAGTTTGGAACATCAAATGGAATTAGACCAAAGGCGTTAAATATACTTGTTGGATCCCTCTCACTAAGGTCATTTATCCAACCGAAGAATGGTTGGTGCCTCATTTCAATTGTAACAAATAACATTTTGTAAATTGCAAAGAAAAAAGGTATTTGTAACAAAATTGGAAAACATCCACTTAAGGGATTTACTTTCTCTCTTCGATATAAAGCCATCATTTCTTGTTGCAGTTTAACTTTATCCTCTTTGTGAAGCTCTTTTAGTCTTGCCATTTCTGGCTGTAATAATTTCATACGCGCCATTGACTTAAATGACATATTAGCAAGTGGAAAAAATGCAATCCTTATACATATAGTAATTAAAATAATTGCAATTCCAAAATTTCCCGAAAATTTAAAGAAATAATCTATTGCAAAGAATAAAGGTTTTACTAACCAATAAAACCAACCCCAATCAATCACTAGGTCAAATTTACTTATTTTTTGATTTTCTGCGTATCCATCAATTATATCCACCTCCTTAGCAGCAACTATCACCTTAAGATTATTTGATTTTGTTTCGTTCGCACCAACAACAGTTGGTTTATTTTCTATAAAACTTGCTTTAAATTTATTTTTGTAATCAAAATCTGCTCGAAATGATTTATTTTCCTCTGGTATAATGCTAGCTACCCAGTATTTATCTACAATTGCAACATATCCCTCTTCAGCATTTTTTGAATAAGATTTTTCTTCAATATCATCATAATCCTCTTCAACTAGATTGCCATCAAATACACCTAGAAGACCTTCGTGCAAAATATAAAAATTTGTTACTTCGGGAGCTGTATTTCTAATTACTTGTCCATAAGGATAAAAATTATATGTCTTCTCAGAATTATTAATTATCTTTTGTTCGATATTAAATAAATATTTATCATCAAGTTTAATTATTTTTTCAAACGTAATATTATTATTTGTCCATTTTAATTTTACTGGAGTATTAGGTGTAAGTTTATTATTACCATCTATTTTCCAAATTGTTTTATTATTTGGTGTTTCAATTTCATTGTTATTAATAGCCCATCCAGTGTCTATGTAATAACCAGTTTTAATTTCTTTTGGATTTAATAAGGTAACTTTTTCATTCCCTTCAACTGAAGTTGTATATTTTTTAAAAGTTAAATCGTCAATTACTGCACCGCTTAAAGAAATTGACCCTACAATATTTTCGTTCTCAAAAATTATTCTTTCACTTTCATTTATAGCATTTTCTCTAGTAAGGACTTTTATTTCTTCATTTTCAATTAATTTAGGAGCATCCTCATTTTGTAGAAGTTCATTTTTTTCTTTTTCTATTTGTGTTTCTTTTATTTGTTGTGGGTCTGGTGCAAAAAATAAACCCCAAAGCACTATAACAGCAGCACTTAAGCTTACAGCAGCAAGAGTTGACTTTAGATCCATTAGCTTTTACCTTTCTTTACAGGATCATATCCTTGTCCACCAAGAGGATGACAAGATAATATTCTTTTTAATCCTTTTAAAGATCCTTTAACAACACCATATTCATTCAAGCAATCAATAAAATATTCAGAACAAGTTGGAAGGTATCTACAGCTTGGACCTAAAATAGGTGATAGAAATAATTTGTAAATTTTAATCAGAACAATCAGAATAGTTTTAATCATCTTACTTTTATCAAATCCTTAAAAATTGTTTCTTTTATAGTTTTATAATTAGCTTCAAATATATTTTTTTTTGCAATAAATAAGTATGAGTAATTCAAATTTATATTAACGTTTTTGACTGCATCGTTCATAATACTTCTTAATCTTCTTTTTATTTTATTTCTTTTAACAGCGTTTCCAATTTTTCTCTTAGTAACAAAACTTACATTTAGCAACTTATTATTTTTAGATGAAATTTTTTTAAAAAAAATTGTTGAGTATGGATTTATTATTTTTTTACCATTTAATAAGTTTTGAAAATCTTCACTTTTTGAAAGACTTAAGATTTTACTCTTCATTAAACTGAAAGTGTTTTTCTACCTTTTTTTCTTCTATTTTTTAGAACCTTTTGTCTTTTTTTTGTAGACATTCTAGATCTAAAACCGTGTTTTCTTTTTCTTTTTACTCTACTTGGGTGCCAGGTTCTTTTCATAGACTATTAATATATTGTTAAAATTTCGTTCTTATAGAAAATAAAAGTATATAAGTACAGGTATTTTTAATAAATTATACCAATGAGTAAGACAAAAAATATCAAAATAGTTCTAGGTATTTCATACATATTGATAGTTTCAATTTTTTTGTGGTTTTTTTTTCAAAATTTCTCAATTCAAGAGTTTACAAGTTATGAATTAATTAAAGCAAATAGAGACACCTTGGAAGAAATTAAAAATAATAATATAATTTTATCCAGTTTATTATTCTTTCTCGTCACAATTATCTGGGTCCTTCTTTTAGGTTTTGGTTCGCCAATATTTTTGGTTGGTGGCTTTATATTTGGAAAATGGCTTGGAACTTTTTTAGTAGTTTTTGGTTTATCAACTGGGGCTACGGTTCTTTATATTTTTGCTAACTTCTTCTTTAAAGACATTATTAGAGAAAAGTTTTCAAAAAGATTTAATATATTAACTGATAAATTTAAAAAAAATGAACTTTTATATTTCATAATTTATAGATTTGTAGGTGGAATTCCTTTTTTTATATCAAATATTTTGCCAACTCTATTTAATGTAAAATTAAAAAATTTCTTTTTTGGATCTATTATAGGAATGGCTCCACAACTTTTTGTCGGAGTCTCATTAGGAGCTGGACTTAGCAAAATACTTGAGGAAAACAAAAGCCCACCAAGTTTCTTTGAATTAATATTTACTCCAGATATTTATATTCCGATACTAGGAATATTTGTATTATTAATTTTAGCATATTATTTTAAAAGATCTTTATTTAAATAGTATTTTAAAAGTTTAATAATTAGTTTATTGCCATAAATTTTATAATTAAAAGCTAAATTATTTTTTTTAAAATCATACTTATTGTCAGATGTTCTTATCTTAAAATCTTTTTTCCGAAAATTATTTTTATTTATTAGTATGTATTTTCTGAAATCTAAATTAAAATAATCAAATGCGAAATCTACCATTTGCATAGCGGAAAATGGTTTATTGTTTGATAATATAAAATCTTGAGGTTTTTTATTCAAAAATTTTAACATATAATCGCATTGTTCAGGACACCAATTCCATTCTCTTATTACACTTAAATCACCAAAACTTGTTTTTGAATTATATTTCTTTGCATTAATAGCTGCTAAACAGATTTTTGGAATTAAATAATTTTTTTCTCTATAAATAGACTCAGAATTAAAAATAACAGCATTATATGTTAATAAATTTTTTTTCAGCCTATATTTTTTTGTTAAATTAAATGACATTAATTTTGATTTTCCATAAGGACTTATAGGTTTTTTTTTTGACTTAATATTTAATTTACTTCTTGATCCTGCAAAAATCTCACTTGAACTAGTATTTAAAAATTTACACGAAATATTATTTTTATAAATTACTTCTAAAAAATTTTTACATCCTTGATAATTGCTTAGAAATGTCTCTTTTGGTTTCTTGAAAGACAATCCAGGTGAACTTAATCCTGCAAAGTAAAAAATATAATTAGGCTTATTTTTTTTTAAAATTTTCTCTATTTGTTTTTTAGTTAGTATATTTAGCTTTATAATCTCTAATTTTTTGTTATTTGATGATATTCTTTTTTTTGCCTCTTTAACATTTCTACTAGTTATTATCACTTTATGATTTCTTTTAAGTAATTTTTTAGCTAAAATGATTCCAAATTGACCAGAACCACCGACAATAATTGAAATTTTGTTTTTCAAAGTTATATTCCTTTTGTGAACAATGATAAAAAAATATTAGTTTTTACAGCAACTTACAACGAAAAAGAAAATATTGAAAAATTAATATTTGATATAAAGCTAAACTTACCATTTTCAACAATATTAATTATTGATGATAACTCACCTGATGGAACTGGAAAAATTGTAGCTGAAATACAAAAAAAAATAGATAATCTAATCTTGATTAGTAGAGAAAAGAAATTGGGATTAGATAGTGCCCATAAAATTGCATACGATTATGCAAAAAAAAAAAAATTTGATTTTTTGATAACAATGGATGCAGATTTTTCTCATGACCCTGCTATCTTACCTACTATTATTAAAAATTTAGACTTTAATCCTTTTGTTTTAGGCTCAAGGTATATTGAAGGTGGCAAATGTCAAATGAGTGGGAGCAGACTTTTAATGAGTAAGCTTGGAAATAAATTAATTAAATATCTGTCAGGAATTAACATAAACGAATTTACTACTTCTTATCGTGGTTTTAATATAAAAAAATTAGAAAATTTTGATTTAAATAATGTAGAGTACAAAGGATATAGTTTTTTTATGGGAACAGTTTTCGAATTGCATAAAAATAAAATTTCAGTAAAAGAAATACCTATAATTTTCAAAGATAGAACTAAAGGAGTTTCAAAAATACCAAAGTTAGAGATACTTAGAACATTAAAAAATTTGATATTTTATTATTTTAAAAAATTTTTTTAAATTTTTTGTGGTGCCCCGACCCAGAATTGAACTGGAAACTGATCCTTACCATGGATCTGTTATACCATTTAACTATCGGGGCTTTTTTATCAACAATATTGTATAAAACTAAATTTGACAAACTATTGACTTAATTTATAAGTATTTATTAGATAAAGGATGACAAAATGGGAATTCATTACACCAGAAGAGCATTTGAAGGCCAGATCAAAATGGAGAAACAGGCCAAGAAAGAAAAAAGAAGGCTTGAAAAACTAGCTAAGAAAAATGCAAAAGCAAAAGATAAAGGTATTAATATTAAGGAAAAAGAAAAAGATGATACAATCCCATTGGACACTGTCATAACCTTGGATTTACTTACTTCAACCAAAGATCCTGACAAAAAATAAAATTTTCATGAACAAAAAAAGAAAGCCCTCAAAGCTTGATCTTGAACACGCTTTAAAGAAGAACTTAAAAAGAAGAAAACTTCTACAAAAAAAATTCAGTAAAAAAGATGATACTAAGCGATAAACAAATTACTAAGCTTGCAAATGAAGAAAAAATGATAAGTCCTTTTGTTAACAAAAGTGTTTCCAAAGGAATTAGTCATGGTCTTAATTCTTTTGGTTATGACTTAAGATGTGGTTCAGAATTTAAAATATTTACAAATATAAAAGGAGCAACTGCAGATCCAAAAAATTTTAGTGAAGATAATTTTATTACAGTGAATGGTGAAGATTCTATACTAATTCCACCAAACTCTTTTGCTCTAGCAAGTAGCCTAGAGTACTTTAAAATGCCCCGTAATGTAACAGGACTTGTTACTGCAAAATCTACATATGCAAGATGCGGTTTGGGAACACCTCCAACAGTATTAGAAGCAGGATGGGAAGGAGTATTAGTTTTAGAGTTTTCTAATCATACAAGTAATTCTATAAGATTGTATGCAAATAGTGGTGCTGCACAAATATTATTTTTTCAAGGTGAGCAGCCAGATGTTTCTTATGCTGATAGAAATGGAAAATATCAAGGACAGACTGGTATTACTTTAGCAAAATCAAAATAAAATAATGAAAAGATTTATAATTAAGGGCCCTAATAAAGCAGTAAAGGGAGAGGTAAACATAAGTGGTGCAAAAAACTCATGTCTTCCTTTAATGGCAGCATCTATTTTATTTAAAAATAAAGTAATTCTAAAAAATGTAGCTTTTGTTAAAGATGTACATACAATGAAGGACTTATTAGTTTCTTTGGGTGCTAAAGTTGATTTCTCAATATCAAAAAAAATGATGACAATATCTAATAGAGCAATACACAAATTAACAGTACCATATAATTTAGTTTCAACAATGAGGGCAGGAGTTTTAACTATGGGGCCACTATTGGCTAGATATCCACAAAAAAAAATTAAAGTCGCTTTAGGAGGAGGCTGCGCTTTAGGAGTAAGGGATACAAACTGGCATTTAGCAGGATTTAGAAGTTTAGGAGCGTTAAACAAGCTAGATAAAGGGTATGTTAATATTTCAACAAAGAAAGGACTAATTGGAAATATGTATAAGTTTCCAAAAGTAACTGTTACGGGTACATCAAATTTAATTATGGCTTCAATTTTTGCTAAAGGATCACACTTGATTAAAAATATATCCATTGAACCTGAGGTAATAGATTTAATTAACTTTTTAAACAATTCTGGAGCAGATATAAAATTTTTGGGTAAAAGATCTATTAAAGTTACAGGTGTAAAAGAACTAATTAATGGAACACATAATATTATTGGCGATAGAATAGAAGCTTTTAGTTATCTATGTGTTGGTGCAATAACGAATGGAAAAATTAAAGTAAAAAATATTAATCCTAATCATTTAAGTTCTGAAATAAGTATTTTAAAAAAAATAGGTTGTAAAATTTTTGTTAAAGAAAACTCAATATCAATGTATCCAACAAAAAAATTGAGACCAATAAAAATTAAAACTGGTCCATGGCCATCTTTTGCTACAGATAATATGCCATTATTATTAGCAGTATTATCCACTGTACCTGGAAGAAGTCAAATAGAGGAAACAATCTTTTCTAACCGCTTTATGGCAGCACCTGAATTAAATAGAATGGGAGCTTCAATTAAGATAAAAAAAAATAATGCAATTATAATAGGTCAAAAACTGACAGCGGCCTCTTGTATCTCTTCTGATTTAAGAACAACATTTTCGATTATATTAGGTGCTATTGCAGCTAAAGGCGAAAGTACCCTCGCGCGTGTTTACCATGGTCTTCGTGGTTATTATAAGCTTGAAACTAAATTGAGAAAAGTAGGAATTAAAATTAAATCAAGAAACTAGATGGCTGAGAAATTTTTAAAAAAAATAATTACTCAAAATCAGGATGATCTAAGAGTTATTTCAGCTTTATGCTCTGAAGCAAAAATTAAACAATCAGAAATAAAGTTTTTGAAAGAAAATAAAATTTTTTTAATATTTCTACAAAGAAAAAATAAAGAGAAAAGTAAGAATAAAGAAAAAATTAATAGTATCTTAAAATTTGAGTTTATTGATGAGTCAAAGTCAAAAAATATTGACCAAAATAAAGATAAAAATGTTTTAGAGTTATTAGCTATTGAATCCTACAAAAAAGAAAATAATTATGAAATAATACTATTATTTTCAAATAATAGAATTATAAACCTTTTTTGTGAAGTTATTGAGTGCACATTAGAAGACGTAAAGGTAGTAAATGATTAAAATTTTGAATTGTAAAAATAAAAATTATAAAAAAAAATTAATAGATTTTCTTGAAATAAGAAGATCCAGAAGATCAACAAATACGTCAATAGCATCAAAGATATTAGAGGATGTTAAAAAAAAAAAACTTAAAGCAGTTATAAAATATGAGAAGCGCTTTTCAAACAATAAAAAAGTTTATGCATCAATAAATGAGATTAACAAGACAATTAAAAATTTAGATCCAAAAATAAAAAGAGCAATCGATTTTGCTTATTCAAGAATACTAAAATTTCATACATTACAAAAACCAAAAGATATTAAATATATTGATAGATATAATAATAAAATTTATTACAAAAATTTACCATTGCAATCAGTTGGGATTTATGTGCCAGCAAATTTGCCAAGTACACTTTTAATGTGTGCTATACCTGCTCAAATTTCTAAAGTTAAGAAAATTATAGTTGCAAATCCTAGGGTAAATGGAAAACTTAATCCTGCAGTCATGTACGCAGCAAAAAAATGTGGGGTATCTAATATAATAACTTGTGGAGGTGCACAAGCAATTGGTAATTTAGTTTATATTCAGAAAGTAAATAAAGTAGTTGGACCAGGATCAGATATAACAGCAGAAGCAAAACGTTTAGTTTTTGGTGCAGTTGGAATTGATGGTATCGCGGGCCCTAGTGAAATATTAGTTCTTGCAGATAAAAAAACAGATATTAATGAAATAGGTACATCTATTGTTGGACAAGCAGAACATGGAACTGAAAGTCAGTGTATTTTAGTGACGAAGCAAAAAGAAATTATTAATAGGGTTAAAAAAAACGTCCTATCAAATTTAGTTAAATTACCAAGAAAGAAGATTGCCATAAAAAGTTTAAAAAAACATGGATTAATTATTTTATGTCAAAATGATAATCAAATTATTGAGGTAATTAATGAAATAGCTCCTGAACACTTGGAATTAAATGTAAGTAATTATAAAAAATATATTAATCGTATAATAAATGCAGGATCAGTATGTGTTGGAAGGTACACTCCTATGGCTGTAACAGATTATAATTCTGGTAGCCAACACACTCTCCCAACTCTTGGTAGTTCAAAATATTCTTCTGGTTTAAATGTGAGTGATTTTTATAAAAAAATAAGCTATGTAAACCTCTCAAAAAAAGGTGTTGCAAAAATTGGGAAATTTGCGATACATCTCAGTGATTTTGAAGAGCTAAAAGCTCATTCAAAATCAATAATGTCTAGAATAAGGAGTAAATAAATTTGGTAAAACAGGATACTTTAACTTTTGATGGAGTAGTAAAAGATTTATTACCCAATGCAATGTTTAGAGTAGAACTTTCGAACGGGCATATGATTACGGCACACACTGCCGGTAAATTAAGAAAAAATCGTATAAGAGTTCTCCAAGGAGATAAAGTTACAGTAGAAATGACTCCTTATGACTTAACAAAAGGTCGGATAATATTTCGATCTTAACAAGGCCTTGTAGCTCAGTAGTAGAGCAGTACCCTGAAAAGGTATGTGTCGTAAGTGCGATTCTTACCAAGGCCACCAGCCAAAATAACTTCTTGAATAAATTTTAAAAATACATTAACAAACGCTCAAGCTAAATTTTAGCTTAATTAATAACAAAGAAGAAAGAGTAAAAATGAGTCTAAAAGGAAAAGTCAAGTGGTACAACTCTAAGAAAGGGTATGGATTTCTTGAGCGTGAAGATAAAGAAAAAGATGTGTTCGTACATGCGAGCGCAGTTAGAGATGCAGGTTTAAAATTCTTAAACGAAGGTGACGAACTTACTTTCGATGTAGAGGATGCAGAAAAAGGTCCTGCGGCTGTTAACTTACAAAAAACGTCGTAAATCTTAATCATCATTATTATTGTATAGGGATATATTGGTAAAACTTTACCATTATTGTTCCTATACAATTCAGCCTTGAATTTTTAATTTAAAGTGTTAATTACTCACCAATGATTAAAAAAATTAATAATTATAATTCTTCTCACAGACATCATTTTCATGCTGGCTGCACGCTAGCTATTTAATCATTTTAAAAATTTAAATTTAACAATTATTAGTATAAAACAGTGAAAGGAAGCTGCCGTCGTATAATAGTTATTACTCCCGCCTGTGGAGCGGGCTATCTTGGTGCGATTCCAAGCGGCAGTACCAAAAATGAAAAAAGAAAACAATTTAATACCCAGTCTTCCTAAAGGATTTAAAGATAGATGGG
Organism: uncultured Pelagibacteraceae bacterium; assembly: GCA_902569105.1. Classification (GTDB taxonomy): domain Bacteria; phylum Pseudomonadota; class Alphaproteobacteria; order Pelagibacterales; family Pelagibacteraceae; genus Pelagibacter. The sequence continues at coordinate 52,989 of CACFTE010000002.1, forward strand.
GAAAAGAATTAGCTTTAAAAAAAAAGTTATTAAAAATCATTGAAGCTAATTTTACAAAATATGGATTTTTACCATTGGAAACTTCTCCAATGGAAATCAGTGAAAATATAGGATCATTTCTTGCAGATGATGATACCAACCCTATGTCTGATGTATTTACATTCAATGATGAAAAAGAATCCTTAACCCTCAGATATGATATGAGCGCACCTCTGGCAAGATTCGTGGCTCAAAACTATAGAGATCTAACATTTCCATATAAAAGATATACTTTTGGCGATGTCTTCAGAAGAGAAAAACCAGATAGTGCAAGATATAGATCTTTCATGCAGTTTGATGCAGACATCATTGGCAATGTAAATGAAGGACAGGCAGATGCTGAAATTTGTAATATTATTTCTGATACTTTTTTTAACTGTGGACTTAAATCAGATCAATTTACAATAAATGTTTCTAACAGAAAGATTGTTCAAGGACTTATTTCTGAACTTAAAATAACGAACGAGCAAGAACTAAAAGTTATTAGAGCAATTGATAAGTTAGAAAGAATTGGAATAGATGGTGTTAAAGATCTTCTTCAAAAAGAGAGAAAAGATGAGAGTGGAGCAATAACTAAAGGTGCAAACTTAACTAATGAGCAAACATCCCAAATTATTGAATTCTTAAAGATAAAAGATATTAAATCATTGAAATCAAATATCAAAAACAACATATCTCAAGAGGGAATTAATGAGATAGAAGAGCTATTTAATATTTTATCTAAAGGAAATTTCTCAAATCAGATTAAAACTAATTTCAATATTGTCAGAGGGCTAGCTTATTATTCTGGTTTTTGTGTTGAGACAAATTTAAATTTTAAAGGAAAAAATACTCAAGGAAAAGAAATCGATATTGGTTCTTGTGCATCAGGTGGTAGGTACAATTCTCTTATTAAAAGATTTAAAGGCGTTGATTTTAAAGGAACAGGTATGTCAATAGGTGTAGACAGGTTAGTTTTTGCTTTAAATCAATTAGATCAGTTTAAAGAAGATGACAGTAACAATATTCTAGTTTGTGTTTTAGATCCAAACTATATGGATCAATATTATAAAATAGTAAACGAACTGAGAGAAAATAATATTAATTCTGAAATATACCTAGACTCTTCCAAAAATCTTAAAAAACAATTAACTTATGCGGATAAAAAAGGTTGCTCTCTTGCAATTATTTGTGGCCAAGAAGAAATTGAGAAGGGCAGAATAACAATTAAGAAATTAAAATCTAAAAAAGAAAACGATCAAATATCAATCAGTTCAAAAAATTTAATAAATGAAATCAAGAAACTTATTTAAAATTCTTAAGTCCAAAGGGTTTAAGAATATTGAGTTAGACAATATAATAGAGTCAAAATATGTTCTTAAAAGATCAGGAGGAAGTTATAGACAATTTCTGTTTTCTTTTTATGATCAGAACTTAAAAGAATGGTCATTAGTACCTGATTTATCTGTTAGCAGTGTTGTTAAGTTTATTCAGAATAAAATTAAGTCAAAAACTAAATGGTTTTATACCGGAGAGGCTTACCGTAAACAAAATAAAAACTATAACTCTCCCATAATTAATCAGACTGGATTTGAAATTTTCGCTTCTAATGACAAATTTAAAGATGATAAAGAGATAATTCAAACATCTATTGAAATATTTAAAAAATCAAATTTTAAAATAGGTGAATTAAATATAAGCAACATTGAAATATTTAATGCATTAGTAAATAGACTAACACTAGCAAGGCGCTGGAAGGACAGGATAAAAAGACATTTTTGTAGAGAAGTATATTTTAATCAATTATTAAAAAAACTTTCTAGTAGTTCAGATATAGATCCTGTTGCTGTTGAGAAAGATAAAAAAATTGCTGAAAAATTAAGAAAGCAAAATCTTAACACTTTATATTCCGGTAGAACACTTAAAGATATTTTAGAACGTTTTGATTTAAAAAATTATAAAGAACCAAGATCTGGAACAGATAAAAAAAATGTTAAAATTATAAAAGAGTATCTTAAAATTTCCTGTCCAATAGAGAAAGCCACAGTTACATTAAACAAGTTTTTTAAAAAAAATAAGTTAAATTTATTTATTAGTGATGACTATTTTCCTGTAATTGTTAATAAAAGTTTAAGAATAAAATTTTCAACAAATATAAATCGATCTCTCGAGTATTATTCAGGAATGGTTTTTAATATTTCGGTTAATAAAAAGGGTAAAAAAAGTGTGCTAGTATCAGGAGGTCGTTACGATGGATTGCTAAAAAATCTTGGAAGTAAAAAAGATACATCAGCGGTTGGTGCAGCTATTGATATGAGTTTATTATGAAAAATGAAATATTAAACATTGCTACTTTATCCAAAGGCCGTTTAAAGGATCAGGCTGAAAAAGTTTTTAAAAAAAATGGTTTAAAAATTATTTCAAAATCAGAAAGATCATTAATTGGATCAATCAAGGGGTTTCCTAATGTTCGTGTAATGTATATGAATGCGACAGAAATTATTGAAGCTTTAGGAAAAGGCGTTTGTGCGATTGGGATTAGCGGAAAAGATCTATGGAGAGAAAGTGAGCCCAGCATTCAATCTAAAGTATCTTTAGTAAAAGAGTTTGAATGGGGAAAGTCTGATCTAGTAGTTGCTGTTCCAACTACTTGGATTGATTGTATAAATTCTGCAGATTTAGAGGAAATATCTTTTGAGTTTTTTAAAAAAAAGAAAAGACTAATGAGAGTTGCAACAAAATTTAAGAACCTCAGTAGAGATTGGTTTAATGAAAAAGGAATTACACAATATGAACTTATTTCTTCTCTTGGAGCAACAGAAAACTCACATATAATTGGAAAATCAGATCTGATTGTTGATTTGAGCTCAACAGGTGAAACCTTGCGTCAAAATAATTTAAAGATTATTGAAGTTATTTTAAAGTCATCTGCGTGTCTTTTTACTTCTAAAAAGTTAAAAAATAAAAAAGAGGTAAAAAAAATTGTAAAATTACTTTCTAAATAAATTTACTTTTTAATTCTTCCGTATTTATCTCTTTTAGACCATTTCTTTGCAGTTTTAATATTTACACTACCTTTTTTAGCAGCAGTATAACCAAGCATATAAATTTTTGCTTGCTTAGTTGCGTCAGTTTTCGATAAACCTTTTTTTCTATAAGCTGAAATAACCTTTGATAATGTCATTTCTCTTTGTTTGATTGCTTTCATAATTAAAAACCTCAGTTTAATTACCTATCATATAATAAGGTTTAATAATCGTACACCATTCATTAGCATAGGCCATATCTGGTGTTATTCCAATATCGGTATCTCTCCAGGGTCGTCTTTCATATAGATCAAATATTCTTATTTCCGGATAATCAATATTGGTGCCACCTGCAAACCAATACTCTAAAGTAGTTGCAAAATAAATGTTATGCCCCTGAATCATTTCACACTTTGATGCAAGATCAATAAAATTCCAAACTTTTGATATTTCATTAAATTTATTAGCCTTAGCGTCATACTCCCAAATTATGTCACCTCTTTCATATTGTTCTATGTAGATAAAATTTTCATTATCTAATTTATATATTCTCTCAATGTTTGCATCTTTATGAGGAATTTTTTTTATTTTTAATATTTCACTAGAGTGAGAAATTGTGAATTGGAATAATAATAGAAAAAATACAATAATTTTCTTCATTTCTATTTCTTATAATCGAAAAAATTTATGACATTATTTTGTTTATCTTTAACTTTATTCTTTATAATTTTTTTATTACCTTTACTTAAAGCTGATAAACCCATTGAAAATGCAGAGTCAGGCTCTGTGGTAGCTAAATGAATGAGACCATGTGCAATAGTATTGACCATTTCAAATTCATCAAATGTCATATTTTTGGAATTCTCATTATTAATTGAACATGAAAAACCAGTTTCAGTAGGACTTAAATAAATTTTAATTGTTTTATTATTGTCTATTTCTGATCTAGTTTTCATCTTTTTTAGTACCTGTTGTAACCTTTATTGCGTTGTCTATAATTTCTTTTTCAAGTCTACTTAACTCAACAACATTTGACATCACTTCGCTGAGAGTTTCTTTTGAATTTTTTACCAAACTACCGGTATGCATTGTAAATCGAGTATAAGGTTTTTCGTTTGTAAGAATTGTTAATACATTCTGCTCTTTGTCATTTTTTCTAACTTTTATATAAATACACCACTCACAAGCATCATCTGGATTTTGCTTTTCAAATTCTATTTCAAGAGCATCAGCTGTAATTAGTTTTCCCATTAGTGCAAAGTCCTTTCAGTATTTTGTCGATTATGAATAATTTTATTCTCAACCTTACAAAATGTGCATTTCTCTTTTATTTCCTTACCAAGATGATAGGGGCCTACCTGGGCAATATTTTTAATAACTTTCACCTCTCCAGTTCCTTGACAAGCAAAACATAAATTTTGATTATTTTTTGACATCACCTTTGCCTTTTTCTTTGAAAGATTTAATTCTTAAATATTTATTAATTATAAAGTGTGCATCTATTAATGCGTGAACAACTAATATAAAAATTCCAATTTTTATTAGAAATAAATTTTCTAAAATAATTCCACCTGCTAAAAATAGACAGCCAGAATTTCCTATTACAAAAAATATGTTTCTTGATGAGAATGGAATTTTTCCATCTTTACCAAAAAAGTAAAATAATAAAGCAGCTTGAAATATAATCGTAATTTTAGCTGCAATTAACATTGCTTTTAATAAAACAGGATCTGATATCAATTAGGTCTCCTTTGATCAGATTTAAATATTTTATCAAATTTACCAGATAGTAATTTTTTACTTTTTGAAATGTAGGTTTCTTTCCAGTTCTTGACATCATTGATGAAATCTTCATCTCCAATATCATCGTTGGTTAAATCATCATCAAATTTGATTTGTACAGTAAGTGGTATATTTGTAATTTGACCACTAACTATACCTTGGCCATTTGCGAAATTAGGCAACTGTTTTGCCTCTTCATTATCCCAATTCTCCATTGTCTTTTTAACAAAATTTTGGTCTCTCTCATTTTTTAATCTTAAAATGATATATGAGTTCATTTGAGAACATACCGTTTCATCTAGTCTGTAAGGTCTTTGACTTACTAGCATAAGACCAACACCAAATTTTCTTCCCTCTGTTGCAATTTTTTTAATTGTTGAAACAGAAGGATAGCCATCTTGACCTTCAGATTTAGAAGGTATGAAGTTTTGAGCTTCCTCAAGAACAGTAAAAAATGGGGGAATTACATTTGAACTTACTGATCTATGATTAAATAAGCTCTCAAGAAGAATTGAAACAATTGTGCTTGAAGGTAGGCTTTCATATCCTTTAAGATAAAGAATAGAAACTTGTGATTTAGCAATAATTTTCTCTGGTTGAGAATAAGGATCAGGCAACTCTTCAAATTTAAGATGAGGAAACTTGTCCATATTTGATTTATTACTCTGCTCCATCTCAGTTAATTTTTTTTCTACTTTTCTAAGACTTCTTGAAACAACCCCCATTGTTGAGGCACCTGTGTGACTTGCGCCTCTCAATCCATTAGATGATTTATTTCTTTTATTTTCTGCAGCTGAATTAGATCTTTGAATTAGTATTTTTATATAGTCGATAAGACTAGTGCCAGTTTCGTACTCAATATTCATTAATAACCAGTTTAAAAATTCGTATTGAGGCTCTGTTAACTTATTACCTAATCTTTCTATAAGTGTAAAAATTACTTCTTTATTATTTTTAGGTGCAGAAATTTTCGGATAAAATAATTTTATCTCATGTTCAGGGAACAGTTTTTTAGCTTTTTGAACAATTCCTAAATTATCACCATGCGGATCAAAAATTAAAATTGGATATTGTTTTTCCATTAGTTCTCTTACAGCTCTTCTTACCCATACTGATTTACCAGCTCCAGTCATCCCAATTACAAGAACATGACGAGAAACCATATTGTCGGCTGAAACATAAACATCTACGTCTTTTCTAGCTACTAAGTTACCAATAAATATTGGATTTTTGCCTTTCATATCTGCATTAAGAAGTTTGCTTAAGTCTTGAGATGAGGGATATTTAACAGCTCCACCCGGAGATACTGGATAATTTAATGGTATTAATTCCATTTTTTTTCCAGCAAGATTTTCAGTATAACCTAAATTTTTTACGGTGCAGATAGAGTCGTTTTTGGTTAAAGGTAAAATTGTATCTTGAATACTTATATTTTCTTCAGTCAGTTCTTTAGTAGCTTCATTTGGAAGAAAATCATTTGTAGAAACAATCTCCATTATTCTTCCCCATACAATTACATCAATGACTTTACCTTCGCCGGTAGGAAGTTTTGATTCTGCAGCTACGATATCACCTTTTTTAGCTTTAAATTTTTTAAGATAAAACATGTACTCATTAATACTTGTTTGTCCAAGAATTGTTCCAATATCAATCCAAGGTGAACTTAGTTTAGTCATTTTACCAATTATATTTTCTTTACTCATTTAGATACCTTTCCGGCCTTTGGCCTTTTTTGCCAACTTCTTCCACCATGTGAAATTGACTTTAGTGCTGAGGTAATTGTATTTTTATCGTTACCATCGAGCGCAATTTTTAAATAATATTTTAAGTAATAACCTTTGGCTGTTCTTCCCAGCCAAGATGGAATTCTTGCAGCTTTATCAACAATATCTAAACCAACTGGAAAACCGTAGCTTGGCAATAGTTTGCTGCACGCTAAAATATATTCGTAATCTTCGATTAATTTTTTTGGATAATTTAATGACTCAATTCTTATTGGTGATTGATTTTTATTAGTTTTAACATAGCCAACAAATACTTTAGGAAAACTATCCATAGCATTTTGCCAATCACCCCACGCCTTCGAAGGAATTTGTTTTTCAACTTCAATTGGCTTTAATGCTTGGCTATTTTTAAGAATTAACTCAAACAGATTTCCATCATTAATTTTATATCTTTTAATAAGACTAACAGTCTTGTCATAGTCATGTTCAGCAAGAACACCTTTTTTAACAGCTCTTATTAAAATATTTCTCAAGTAAATTGTCGACCCGGTTCTTTCTACAATTCCATAAATTGGAAACTTAGCTTTTTGGATATATTTGTTTGAATTTAAATAGATATTAATGAAGTGTCGATCTAGATCATTTTCATCATTTAATTTAAAAAAAGGTACTAGGGTTTTAACAACATTTTTTTTAAATAAAGGAAATTCTGGACCTGAAAAGGGCATAATTGGAGTTTGAAGGGGCCCATGTAAAAAACAGTATTTAAAATTTTGCTTATTAAATACATGTTTAACAACTGCAGCCATTTCAAATGTAATTCTTGCAGCATCTTTTTTCTTGGTTAACAACTGATTGTCTTCATATGGATCCTCACTTAGGTCGTAAATATTATTATTTGGATCATATAAATCCCCAAAATATCCAACAGTGTCTTCAAACTTTTCTCTATTTTTCCCAAATTCATTTGGTTTTATGATGAAACTTTTAGCTCTGATTGCAAAAGGAGCACTGCTTGATAAGAAATTACTGTAAACTCCTCCGTCCACAAAACAACTCTTAAAATCTTTTGCTTTTTTCCAATAATCTTTTCCTTTGTATTCAAGATCGATAATTAATTTTTCATCCTCACATATTTTTTTAAATATTTGAACTATGCTTCCCATTACTTCCATAAAATTCTTTTGAACTTTAGGCGAAGGACTTGTCACAGCATTTTGAATAAATTCTTTAAATAAAGAAGAATTTGTATTTATAGAACTCATTGATTTACCTCACAAAAATATTGGATTTTATTACCTCTAATATTTGTTCTAATTCTTAATTTTTTATCTGAAAAATTATTAAATTTACTTTTTAACTTTTGTTTAAAATTAAAACACGATCTTCTGTTCACAAAAGTTCTAAAGTGAATTTTAATTGTTCCTTTTAAAGCTTTAGAAGAACTGCCGCAGAAAGGCACTTGGTTATGATAGAAAGGAAATGAAGGAGAACCAAGTGTTCGAGGCGTCGCCGCTACTCGACAGCTGCTCTTGCTAAAGCTATAAAAGTTACTTGCACGTAACCTCCTTTGTTTAAAGTTTTTTTTGTTTAGTTGCATACTTTTCTAATACCCACAGTTTTATTGTTTTCAATATTTTTAAAATATTTTGTTTTCGAAAATATTAGAAATTTTGCTAGAAGATTTTTCTCAATCATAGCAACTCTTTGTTGACTAATTCCTAATTCAATTTGAAGATCTTTTAATTTAGGTTGTTCATCTTTAAATTTAAGTATACGGCTATTAAAAATAATTTTTTCTCTTTGATTACAATGTTTTAGAAAATCAATTACACTTTTTTTTAACAAAACTTTATTTTGCCTTTGGATTAAGTTTTCATCAATTTCTAAACCATCATATTCATTATTTTCTTTATAAGTATCTTTTGAAAAAGTTTTTTTACAAATATCCCAGGTTGCTACCTCAAGTTCCTTATTATCATCAGATACTATTTTCCAATTTGGAACTTTACCAAATTGAATACTTTCAAGTTCAAATATTACATTTATATTTTTTTTATAAAGTTTAGCTAAATCTTTTGCTTCTGGGAAAGATAAATGAATAGAGTTTAAAGCATTTCTATATCCTAATTTAATATTTTTTTCCCTTATATTTCTTATATGTGTATGAATTTTTTCTGTGGTATCACATCCACTTAAATTATTTTCTTTATTAAAATATTCTTTAATTTTTTGTTTAATATAATTTATAGCAAAAGTTGAAAATTTTAATTTTTCACAATTATAATTTAAATTTTTATCTTTTAAGTAAGCTCCTCCTCCATATTCTCCGTCTCGATTTACTTTTAATGTTTGTGACCCATCCCTGTGAGTATAAATGAAATAAGTCTTTGATGACTCCATCAATAGCAGTAGCGCTTGACTTTGGATATCTTCACATTTCACTAAATTTCCTAAAGATGAGCAAATGATTGATTTTTTCTTTTTAATCCCTTTTAACCTAGAGAAATCTAAGTAAAGTCCGCTTTCAGCATTGATTTTGCCAGATGTATTGAATTTATCGGTATTATCTAAAAGACAAAGCTCGTTACTAACGAGTGTTTTTGATTTTTTTTCAATTTCTATGAGAGCTTTAGGGTCTGCCACCAGACCAAGTTTGTTTATCATATACTTGGTGGCTGCTCTTAACTAGTTATATACCCATCAAAATTAATTTTTCAATAGAACATTAATAAAATATTTTCTCAAGGTATTAAAAAATAATACAATAATTATTTAGCAAAATTAGGGCAAATAGAGGGTGATTTGTAAAAAACTAAATATTTAGAGTTTTTTGCGTAAAACTGTTAAATCTAGTTGGAGTTGTGTATTGTTTTTTTTTTACCGGATCAGTGATTATTTCTAAATGAAATTGATCCTTGCCACGACTTTTTCTCAATTTCGGCTCTTTCTTTGTTGGAAAGTCCTCATATATATCAATCCCCTTGCCAAAGCACATGACAATTTTATTATTATTTTTAGAATTGACTAAAATTCCTTTTCTATAAAATTGGTGATTGTTATCATCTGCTCCATATTCATTAACAATTTTCAAATTTATTTTATAGTCATTCCATTTAATGTTTTGGAAGCATTTTAATATTTTATTACTAATATTTCTTTCAAGGAATGGCTCATTATTATCTTTTGAAAACATTTGAAAATATATGGAATTAAATAAATCATTTATATTTTCTTTCTCTTTCAATAAAAATACTTTCTTGTTTTCTTTATTATTTTCATTATTAGTCGTATCGTTTTCATTTTCTTCAAGCCTCATATCTATATCTTTTTTATATTCTTGGATTTCTTTTAAGATTTTATGAAAAATATTTTGATCTTTATCTTGTATAGGAGATAAAATTTCTATTTTTAAATTTTTTTCTTTATTGTTTATCAAAATTAACTCTAAAATTTTTCTTATGGATGCTTTGTGATTACATTTATGCATAATTTTTATTTCAAAATTTTGATACTCTTTTGCTTTTTTTATTTTGGACATCGAGGATCTTATTTCACTAATACCTTTTGCTGAAAAATTTGTCATATGTTGTGCTATATAGGGATCAAAAATAATAATTTTTTCTGCGTATTTCGTGAATTTTTGGATACAATTTTTTAATTTTTCTTCAGTAGTTGGCAAACTTTGATAAGGAATATTTATTTCAACAGGATTTTGAATATCTTTTGCTTCATCAAAAAAAAAATCAATATCTAATTCAGTAGGAGAATAACTTTTTAAATCAATTTTTTCGAATTTTGATTTTAGAAGAAAATCTTGAATTAGATAAAATAAAACATTATTCTTGCCTGCTATTTCTTTTGCAATTATTTGATATTGTTCTCTGTAATTTTCTTTTTCATCATCAATTAAAAATAATATTTCTCTAAAAACTTTGTTTTTGACTGTTAAATAAAATTCTTTAAATTCTTTTAATAGTAATTCATTTGATATCAAAATTTTTAAAAAATTAGGTGTTACTACAAATGACTTGATCATTAATTTAAAGCAGGTCTAATCTTTCGGTAAAGAAACCATCTCTCCAGCTAGATCCAAATCTACCTTCTTCATTGATTTCTAGTTCGTCAATTTTAGATTGACCATTATTGATATAAATATAAGATATTTGAACGTCTCTATGACTAATTTCTTTATCTCTTATTTTTTTTAAAACCCCGAGAAGTAAATTTTCACTATGAGTCTCTATTATGAATTGGTTTTTTTTACTACATTCTACAAATAAGTCAGCCATCTTAGCCTGTAGTCTAGGATGCGCTCTTCTTTCGGGTTCTTCCCATATGATTACTTTTTCTTCTGCTGCCACTGATTGTGCTATGACAGGCAATATGTTTTCAGCGCCCAATCCTCCCATTTTATAATTTATCTTTACATTTTCTTTCTTGTGAAAAATATATGCATCGTTCATAGCCCCAGATGTTTCTGCTCTGACCTTAAAATCATATCCAAAATGTTTAATCCACTTGTCTACTTCGTTTGAATGGTTTCTTATAACTGATGCCAAGTTAGAATAATCATAACCAATAAAGTTTGGCGCTGTTTCACCAACCTCAAACTTAACAGGCAGTGGCCTTTGTCCTTGAAATATTAAGATCTTCTTTAGAATTTCATCGACTCTGTTTTTGCATAAATTAACCATATCTCTTGGCTCTAGCGTTTTAGGTTTTTCTCCAGGGATTTTACTGTTTGGATCAAATCCAAATACATTTGGTCTTTGGTCACCGCAAATTTGACTTAAGTTCCAACACAAAAAATTAGCGATACTAGAATAACTGTATCCACCATCCCAAGTTACCTTCTTTATTTCTTCATCATAGCGCGAGTCATGTAAATTTCTCAAATTTCGATACATCTCTTCTTCGTCAAATAATTCGTTATCTTTGTAGAAATATCTTTTTTGTAATTTAATATCTGCTGAAATATAAGCTATAAATTGATCATAATTCATTTCACCAAGTCGGTTTAAGAATTTTGAATGAACTGAATAGATTGTTATTTCTTTCTTTTTATCCTTGTTTTTTGAAACTTTTTTTTTTGGGAAATTGAAAATTAAAGGAGAAAAAACATAGGTTGGTTTTTTTTCTTCTTTAAAAACATTATCTAATTCTTTTCTTTTTTGTTCCTCAGTAATTTCCTTTTTATCGATAATATCATAAATTTTATCATCAAATTCTTTGCATTCCTGTAAACGTTTTAATAGCTCCAATTTATGTTTTTTTGCATATTTAAATAACTCTCTCCATGAAAATTTATTATCTATAAATGTTATTTTGGAGGTATAGTAATTTTTTATATCATAGAAATTAAAAACTGAATTTTCTAAGGAAACAAATTTATCGGTATCTAAATTTTTTTCTTCATTGTGTGAATAATAATCAGATGTAATAGTGTTGATTTTATTTTTTTTAAAATTAAATTTTTTTATAATGCTTGTCGACATCTCATCGAGTTCACCTTTTCCTTCCTCATTTTTTACTGAATGACTTATTCTTGATCGAACACCCAACGTTAAATCTTTATTAAATGAACCATTAGATAAAATGCTTCTAAAATCTATAAATTTTAATCCTCCAGGATCATTATCAGGAGGATTTAAAAATATATCATTTCCATTTTTATTTGATTGCTCTATTAATTTAAGAGCATGAATAATAGAGCTTTTTCCACTACTGTTTCGTCCAAATAAGAGTGTAATTCTTGGTGCAAATTTTATTCTAGTCGTTTTATCGTTATAAAAACTTTTGAAATTATTTATGTAAAGCGAGTCTAAGAAGTGACCTAATTTTACAAGATTTCCATTAGAATCTTTAATAAATTTGGTAAATTTTTTTTTATTATTCATAATATTTAATTATTATATTACCCTTAATAAGTTGAATTTTAAATCTTTTATATCTATTTAAATTTTAGATATTGCGGATATAACAGAAGTATGGAACTTATATTAATAATTTTGGCTTTAATTTTAACTGGTGTCATTTTCGCTATTTATTTCATAGTAAAAAAAATTCCACAAAGTAATAGTAATAATGAAACATTTAATAATCTTCAAAATCAATTGAGCGAATTAAAAAATTCTTTAAATACATCTGTAAACACAATGTCTACTTCATTTAATAATCTTTCAAAAGATGTGACCAGAGATATGACTTCAACTTTAACTTCAGTTAATGAGAAAGTAGCAGCGTTTAATACTCAAGTTGAAAACTTAAATGAAAGCCAAAAGGGAATTAATAAGATTTTGGCCGGGGTTAAAAAATACGGAACTTTGGCTGAATTCAGTTTAGGATCATTAATTAATGATCTACTTCCTTCTTCTCAATATATTTCAAATGCAAGGATGAAAGAGGATACAAATGAGAACGTAGAATTTGCAATTAAACTTCAAGATGGAGTTTTAGTTCCAGTTGATAGTCACTTTCCGGTAGAAAAATTTAAAGCTATTCAAGATGCCCATCAAGAAGATGACAAAAAGGCTTTAGCAGATGCAAGAGCTAAACTCGCAAGAGCATTTAAAGATAAAGCAAAAAGTGTCAATGAAAAATATATCGTTCCACCAAAATCAACTGACTTTGCAATTGTATATGCTCCAACAGAAAGCTTGTTTTTAGAATTAACTAATTACCAAGACCCAACTACCAAAGAATTATTAACCCAAGAATTAATGAAGAAACACAAAGTAACAATAATGGGACCAAATAACTTATCCGGTTACTTACAATCTCTTCATATGGGTTTTCAAACACTTAAAGTTCAAAAACACGCAACTCAAATCTATGATGATTTAAAAACAATCACTACTAGATTTAATAAACATTTTGACAATATCTATGGTCTTAGAAAGAAATTAGAAGAGGCCATGACTGTTGTTGATAGCTTTGGAAAAGATGCAAGATCCATATCAAGAACTTTAGAAAATATAAAAGATCCTGACCAAATAGAGACAGCTGTTCAGACGGAAAACGTGGAGAAATTTGTTAATAACCAAAAACAGCTTAAAAATTAATTTCAATTTCAATCCAATAACACCTATAAGTAACTTAATGGAGTGGAACAAAAAATATTCATACCCGTCCTCAACAAGAGCAATTGTAAATGGTTCGAGACACTACTCAATGGATGGTTTTAATTATCCTTCAGTCACAACCATCATATCTGCCACTAAGAGCCAAGAGGATAAAGCAGCTATTGCGGCATGGAAAGAAAGAGTGGGCCATGAGGAGGCAGAAAGAATTAAAAATGAAGCATCATCAAGAGGAAGTTCAATGCATTCTTATATAGAACAATTTTTGTTAGGAAAAATGAATTTAGATTTAATTGAGGAGGACAATCTCTCAAAAAGAATGGCTGAAGAAATTATAGATAATGGTTTAAAGAATAAGCTCAACGAAATTTATGGCGCAGAGGCAACTGTTTTTTATCCTGGCAATAACGGATTTGCAGGAACTGCTGATTGTATTTGTTTATATTCTGGAAAAGAAACAATTTTAGATTTCAAGCAAAGCAATAAGCCAAAAAGGGAAGAATATATTGAGGATTATTTTTTACAACTCGGGGCATATTCTTTAGCTCATAACACTGTTTATTCGTCAAATATAACTCAAGGTGTAATTCTTTTATGTACTGTAGATAGATTATTTCAAGATTTTAAGATTGAAGGAAATGAATTAATTAATTTTCAAAATAAGTTTCTTGAGAGGGTTGAACAATTTTATCATCAATTTAATAAATAGGTTTGACTTTAGAAAAAATTAATATATTTAACAAACAGAACCTTGCTACTTGTTTAGATGCATGTTTATTCTTAAAACTTCCATCACAATCAGCAAAAAACAAAAAGGATAAAAATTGAATTTAGTTATTTGGGATATCGAGTCCTCTAATGCCAACACCGATTTTGGAAGTATTATAGAAATTGGTGGCATACTTGTTGATGAAAACTTAAAAGAAAAAGACCGGTTTAATTTAAGATGTAGATTGCCAGAAGGTGAAATTCCTCAGGCAATGGCTTTAATAGTAAACAAGACAGGCGTTGATATGTTAACCAAAGCTAATTTAAGCCATTATCAAATGTTGGCAGAAGTCGAAAAAATATTCAAAAAATGGAGCCCAGCAATATTTTTAGGATGGTCAAACATAGGATTTGACGATGAGATGATAAGGAAAGAATTTTTTAAAGGTATAAGATATCCTTATATTACTAATGCATCACCAAATAAAAGAACGGATGGTCTAAATATTGCACGAGCAGCCTATGCAGTGGATCCGACAGTATTAGAAACAGAAACTAATCAAAAGGGTAACGCTGTAATGAAGCTAGAGTCTTTAGCTAGAATGAATGGGTTTGAGTCAGGTGGTGCTCATTCAGCCTTATTTGATGCCGAACTTACTGTTAAAGTTTTAGGTTTAATCAAAAGCAAACAGCAAAATACCTGGAACAGTTTCCTAAAAACGTCCAGTAGAGTAGACACAGAAACAGTATTTAAAAAAGAAAAAATTATTACCTTAAATGAATATTTTTATGGAAAATCTAGGCTTTATTTATGTGCACCTTTGCACCCAAAATATTGTGTTCATCCTGTTTATCAGTGGGGACAGGCGGTTGATTTAAGAGTTGATGTTGAACCTCTATTAAATTTATCAGTAAATGAAATTAAGTCTGAATTAAAAAAAACACCTAAGTTTTTAAGAACTATAAGATCAAATAAAGCTCCTATGATATTAGACGAAAGTTATGGAATGAAAGCTGAGCCTTATAACGCGATGGATAAAGAATTAATCTATAAGAGAGCAAAGCTTGTCAGGGAAAATGAAAAATTTTCTGAAAAAGTAATTACAGCGCTTAGAGAAATTGCAGAAGAAAAAGAGCAAACAAAATCACAAGAAGATATTTTAGCTGAAGAAAGTATTTATCAAAGATTTACTCCAAATAAGGATACTGCTTTATTTCCTAAATGGCATAGCGCATCCTGGAAAGATAAACTTGTAATGCTTGATAAATTTGAGGATGAACGGTTAGTAGGATTTGGAAAAAAAATTATTTATCAAGAGTCGCCAGAAACACTTCCTAAAGAAATTTATAATGAAGTTAAAAGAGAAATAGCTAAGAGAATACTAAGTGAAAAAAAAGAGAAATGGTGGACATGTAAAGAGTTTTATTTCGAATGTGATAATCTAAGAGAAAAATATTCCAATGAAAACGATCACTCAAAGCTAAAATTTTTAGATGAATTAAATGAGTTTGTAATGACTATCCAAAAAAAATATGAAAATGCTTGATGTGGATAAATTTAAAATTTAAATATTATTACTTGAAACTTAATTTCCAAAATATATATAGATGATATGGCAACAGTAAATGTAACAGATGATAATTTTGAAGCAGAGGTTATTAAAGCTGGAAAACCAGTAATTGTCGATTTTTGGGCTGAATGGTGCGGACCTTGTAAGATGATTGGACCAATCCTTGAGGAACTTTCAGATGAAATGTCAGCACAAGTAACTATCGCAAAACATAACATTGATAATGAACCCAACACACCCACGAAATATGGTGTGAGAGGAATTCCTACAATGTTACTGTTTAAAGATGGTGAACTTAAAGCTACAAAAGTTGGAGCAACAACTAAATCAGATTTAAAATCTTGGATTGAGCAGAATATTTAATTAAGATTTAAAACTTCTCCGACCATATAAAGTGAACCTGTAAATAGACAAATTGTGTCTTGATGTTTTGAGTTTAATTCAATAGCTTCTTCAATGGATGAAGATAGGTTTATGTCCATTTTTAAACCATCTAATTTATCTTTAAATTCTTCTTTTGAAATTGACCCATTTTGATTAGGTATATCAATCAACGTTATTGATTTAACAATATCTTTAAAATGTTTCATATATTCATAATGTTCTTTGTCTTTCATCATTCCACAGATTAAGTGAACATCTTGATGTTGTTGTCTTATCCAATTGGAAATACTTATACTCGAACTTTCATTATGACCTCCATCAATTATTAATCTATTTTTGCTAGAAATGTCTTTTAACTTGCCAGAGTGTAATTCTTGCAATCTTCCTTTAAGTTTAACATTAGTAATGCCTTTTTTGATGTGTTCGTTTTTAACATTAAAAATTTTTCTCGATGCTGCTATAGATGTGCTTATATTATAAATCTGGTGATCTCCTAGTAGATTTGGTTCTGGCAGTATAATTTCCCCTATATCGTCCTGATAATGAATAAACCCATTTTCATGCTTTGATACATTAAATTCTTTTCCAAAAAAATATTTATTAGATGAGTTATTTATAAGGGCTTTTTCTATTTTTGTTCTTATTTCATCATTTAATTGTCTATTAATAAATATATTTGAATTAAGAAGTTTTGATGTTTTTTCGTGGATGATACTGTCAATAGTTTTATTCTCGAGCCACTGCAAATGATCTGTATGTATCACACCAATCAGTGTCATAAGATTATCTTTAAAGACGTTAGTGCTGTCAAATTTGAAAAAAAGACCTGCTTCAATAATATTTATATTATTCTTATAATTTTCTGCCTGTTTAAGAAATGCACAGGTTAAAATTTCAAAAAGACTTGCATTGTCATCTCCTAAAACTTTTTCAATATCTTTTAGTAGTTCTATAAGTTCATCTTCTTTAATTTCTTTATCATTAAAAATAAATCTTTCTGTGAAAGATTGTAAGTGAGGAGATGTATATAAATTACATTTATAATTTGCTTTATTTAAAATAGATTTAAGACTATAAGCCATACTAGCTTTCGCATTTGTCCCAACTACATTTATAACATTTTTTAATTTGTTTTGAGGATTACCTAGTTTTTGTAATAGACTAAATGTTCTATCTAGGGATAAATCAATCTTGCGTTTATGATGCTTCTCTAGCTTGGATATTAGTCTCTGAAGTTTGTTCATTATTTTCTGAATTTACTCCAGAATTTCTGTTTAGCAATATTGATAATAATGATCCAATTTCTGATCCTAAATTTTTTCTCTCTACTATTCTGTCTACAAATCCGTGTTTTAATAAAAATTCAGCTGTCTGAAAATCTGGTGGTAATTCCTCTTTTACTGTCGCTTGAACCACTCTTCTTCCAGCAAAAGCAATTAGGGCACCTGGTTCAGAAAATTGAATATCACCAAGCATTGCAAAGCTCGCTGTTATTCCACCAGCTGTAGGGTCTGTAAAACAGACAATATATGGAAGATTATTTTCTTTTAACTCATTAATTGCTAAAGTTGTTTTTGTCATTCCAGCCAAAGCTATTGGACTTTCAAACATTCTTTGTCCACCTCCACAGGGCCAAAACACAAAAGGCGTTTTATTATCAATTGCATGTTGAACACCATAAATTATTGCTTCTGTTTCAGCTGCACCACTAGATCCTCCAATAAAATCAAAATTTGTTGCACCAGCAGTTATTTCAAGTCCATTTAAATTCCCTTTAGCTATTACTACTGCACAATCCTGATTTGTTTTTTTTCTAGCGTCTTTAAGTCTTTGCTTATAAGATTTGGTATCAGTCCATTCTAAAGGATCATCTTTTGGTATAGGAGTTTTAATAACTTCGTAATTGTTTTTTCCAAAAATTATATCAAACCTTTGTGTGGGACTTATTCTATGGTGTTTGTTACAATGAGGACAAACAAATAAATTCTCCTCTATTTCAGTTTTTAAAATAGGTCCTTTACAACAACTTGTCCAAGCACTTGACTCCCTCTCTGATTTTGTGGGAAATTTTTTATTTATATTTTGTTTTATGCTCTCACCAAATTTTTTAATTCGATTAATCCAATTCATATAATTTTATTTCTTAAGCTTATAACAGTTTTACTTACATTTGTGACAGGATTTTGTCTTTTTTTTAAACTATTAGTAATTTCTTTACAAATTGCACTTCCTACAACCAATCCATCAGCAGATCTTAATTTCCCTATTGAACTAGATGTAATTCCAAAACCAATTACACAATTCTTTCTAGGATTAATTTGTTTTATTTTTTTATATTTTGTTAGAATTTCCTTTGGAGAAACCTTAAGTTTGCCCCCAGTTGTTGATAGCATAGATATATAGTAAATCATATCATGTGAATCTTTAATAATCTTCTTTGCTCTTGAATAAGTTGTTGTAGGAGAAATAAGTTGTATAAAGGATATATTTCTTTCTTTACACTTTTTCGAAAAATTTATATTTTCAGGCCAAGGTAAATCTACAACTATAATTCCGTTTACTCCTGAAACTTTACATTTATTTAAAAAATTCTTTTCACCATATTGATAAATTATGTTGTAGTAACCCATTAATATTATCGGCTTAGAGGATTTGCTTTTTTTAAATTTTTTAATTATTTTAAATACATCTTCAATTTTTAGTCCATTTTTTAGTGCTCTATAAGCACTAGTTTGAATTTGTCCCCCATCTGCAATTGGTGTATTGTGAGGAAATCCAAATTCACAAATATCTACATACTTAGAAATTGATTTTAAAATTTTTAAAGAGTTTTGTTTTGTATTATCGCCAGCTACTGTATAAGTAAGTAAAGCAGGCCTTTTTTCTAATTTTGATTTTTTAAAAGCTAAACTAATTAAATTTGTCATATTTTTTTCCTAATTTTTGTCTTAAAATATTTCTATCTTTATGTGCGTCACCACAACTATTAACTATAACTATTGTATCTTTACTAAGTTTCTTTGCCTCTCTTATAGCAACTGAAAACGCATGACTCGGTTCTAAAGAAGGCCTTAAGTTTTCGTATCTTGTAACAAGTTTGTATGCGTCCAGTGCATTTTCATCACTTGCAGCTGTATATCTTGCTCTTTTAGTATCTTTTAAAAAACAATGCAGCGGCGATACCCCAGGATAGTCAAGACCAGCTGATATTGATTCTGTCTCTTCTATTTGTCCTTCAGAGTTTTGATTTACATATTGTGCAGCACCATGAAGGATACCAATTTT
Source organism: uncultured Pelagibacteraceae bacterium (assembly GCA_902569105.1). Taxonomy (GTDB): domain Bacteria; phylum Pseudomonadota; class Alphaproteobacteria; order Pelagibacterales; family Pelagibacteraceae; genus Pelagibacter. The sequence continues at coordinate 72,569 of CACFTE010000002.1, forward strand.
TGATCCATAAGTTAATGGTGCAGCATGTTTTTGGCTATGTTTGGGACCTCCAGCCTCAACACCGATTAATTCTACATGTTTTTTTTTATAATCTATAAATTCACTCCAAAAACCATAACTAGAAGATCCTCCACCTACACAATTATAAAGTTTTAATTTCCGTGGAATTGATCCAAATTCCTTTTTTAACTGAACTTTTAGCTCTCGAGAAATTTGACTAGTACTCCAGCCACATATTTTTACAAATATATTTGGACCAACTGTTGAACCAACACACATTGCTGTAGTATCACAATTTGCAACCCAGTATCTCATACACTCAGAGACAGCATCTACTAGTGTTTGACTCCCTGTATAAACTGGAACTATTTCAGCGCCATTTTTTCTCATTGCTTTAACATTTGGTTGCTGTCTTTTAATATCCTTAGCACCCATAAAAATCTTACAATTTAGTCCAAATTTCTTTGCTGCCATACTTAACATTTTCCCAGCATAACCTGCACCAGTATCTCCAACTATAAATTTTTTACCTGCTCTTTTTGCTAATAAACAATGTACTGTAGCATTGTAAATTTTGTGAGCACCACCATTTGCATCAGACACTACTTTAGCCCATATTTGGGCTCCACCTATATATGAAGATAAATTGTTTAATTTTATCAGTCTTGTTGGTGCACCTACCCAATTTTTGAAATATTTATTTCTCTCATAAATGAAACCTTTATTTTTTCGCAATTTTGAAAAAAGAATTTCCAAATCTTGAATAGGTTTTTTTAAAGTTTCAGGCACAAAATTTCCTCCAAATTTATTACCCCACATACCAAATTTATCGTGTTGATCAATTAAAGGAATTTTTTTTTTAAGCTTCATATTTCTTCATTTTATTTAAAAAATTATTTATTTTTTGTAAATCTTTTTTTCCATACTTATTTTCTAAAGATCCACTCAAATCAATATAATAATCTAAATTTTTTATAATAGGAATATTATTAATTTTTATATTACCAGCTATCATAATTTTTATTTTATTTGAGACATAATTTAATAATTTATGATCAAATCCTAATGATTTTTCATAACCTTTTCCATCAAATAGAATAATATCTGAAACATCTTCATATAATTTATATTTAATAATATCATTTTTGTTTTTAACAGTGAGTGCAGAAATAATCTTTATTTTATATTTATTTCTTATAAATTTTGTTCTTCTAGGACTAACATCATATAATTGATAATAATCGAATTTAAGATTTTTAATTTTCTCTAATAGACTATCATCTGGATTAACTAAAACTGAAACAAACTTAATTTTTTTTTTTTTTAAGTCTATTAAATTTTTTAATTTATTAAACTCCACATATCTTTTTGATTTTTTGTAATTTGTAATGAAGCCAATAAAATTAGGTTGATTAGGATGATTTATAACATAGCTTAAAGTCTCAAAATCTGAGATACCACAGATTTTTACACCCTTAATCATTGTCAAGATGATAAATTAGGTTTTTAATATTTTGTTTAATATTTCCTTTTGTAATTGGTCTTCCAATTACTAACCAATCACTTCCTTTTTTAAATGCATCTACTGGTCTCATCACCCTTTTTTGATCGTTAGTTTTTGAATTTAGTCTTATCCCTGGAGTTATTATCTCATTTTTAAAAAATTTTTTTACATAATTTATCTCTTTAGCACTGCAGACAATAGCATCTAGTTTAGCTTTAGCTGCTAGTTTTGCTTGGCACATCACAAGTGAAGCAATTTTTTTATTGTAGCCAATTTCTTTTAAGGATTTTTCATTTAGAGATGTGAGTGTGGTTACGCCGACAATCTTTATTTTTCCAGACACCTTTTTTACAGCTTTTAGTGCTTCAAGACCTGAACTTATGTGTATAGTTAAATAATTAACGTTTAAATCTTTAATTGCTTTTATTGTTGATAAGCAAGTATTCGGAATATCGTTCAATTTCAAATCTAAAAAAATAGTCTTATTTTTAATCTTAGATAAAAAATTTCTTCCATTTTTAGAATTTATAAACTCAAGGCCAAACTTGTATCCAATTTTAATTTTTGATTTGTATGTACAATTTATAATTTTTTTTACTTTGTCTATTTTTGTAGTATCGCAAGCAATAAAAATTTTATTTTTTTTCATTCAGTTTTTTTTTCCATTCTTTAGAACACTTAAACAAAACACTTTTTTTTTCGGGTGTTTCAATTTTTTCCAAAGTTTTAGGATTTAGGGATAATCTTTTTTTTTGAATTCTTGTTTCAAACATCATTACATCCCTCAATTCTACCCTTTCTCCATTTGACAAAGACTTAATTATTTCAGCTATTAAAATATCAAATAATTTATTAATATCTTTTTTATAAAGGTTTGGAAAATTTTTTGAAATCTTATTTATTATTTCTGACTTCGATACAGACAAATTTTTTTTATTTTTCCTCTTTCTTTTTGTCGTCTAATTTTTCAGAAAGCGATGAGAAAGGTAAGTTTTTACCACTCAGAGGGCTTGAAAATTTAGAGACAGCCTCTTTGTTTTGCATTTCCTCAAGTAATTTTACACTAAGTGAAATCTTTCTTTTTTCAAATGATAATTCTGAAATTGCAACATCCAATCTATCGCCAACAACAAAACGATTATAGTTTCTTGCGTCTTCGGCATTTATTGCTAATTGATTTTTTTTAATATTAATTTCTAAGCTATTACCCTCTAACGAAACTACAATACCTTTTGGACTAGTAGATTTTACTTTAACAGTAATTATATCGTTAATTTTTTTGTCTTTAAAAATATTGAATGGATCTTCTTCAAGCTGTTTCACACCAAATTTAATTTTTTGATCCTTAGGCTTAATCTCTAAAACTTTGACATTAATCTCATCACCTTTTGAATATTTTTTAATTTCTTCCTCAGGTTTGCTGGAATATGCCAGATCATTTGCATGCATGAAACCATCGATCTCAAACTCTTCAATGTTTAGGTAAATTGACAGATCTTTTATATTCGAAATTTTACATTTCAAAGTTGAATTTACAGGGTATTTTTTTTCAAAACTTTCAAAAGGATTTTCCTTCACAAGTTTATGAGATATAGCTATTCTTTTTTTATCTTTATCAATGTCAGTTATAACGCATTCAATTTCATCGTTTACTTTTAGGAATTTGCTTGGTGATATATTTTTTTTGCTCCAGCTTAATTCGCTTGAATGCAGTAAACAAGTTAATCCTGGTTGCAATTCACAAAATGCTCCATAGTCGACAACTTTGATTACTTTTGCTTTATAAATTTTTCCAACTTCGTAGTTAGATATGTTCTCAAATGGGTCTGGGGTTAAAGCTTTTATAGAACAAGATATTTGCATCTTATCCTTGTCTATAGATATTATTTTAAGATCATGTTTTTCACCAATTGAAAAAATTTCATCTGGATGATTTATCCTAGAATAAGAAATCTCTTGTAAATGAACTAGGCAATCAATTTCGTTATTTATTTCAAAAAAACAGCCAAATGAAGTGTATCCTTTTACAACTGCATCTTTAATGTGATCCCCAACATTGTATTTTTCCAACACTTTGGCTTTATCTTGTTTGTTAAAACTGCTTATAACTTCTCTTCTAGAAACACATGCATTACCTCTGTATCTATCAAGTTTAATTATTTTAAAATTTTGCTCTACACCAAATAGGTGATCAAAAGATTTTAAAGGTTTTGAATCGATTTGTGATCCAGGACAGAACATCAAGGATTTGGTATCTAAATGTTCCACAATAACACCACCTTTACATTTCGAAACTATTTTTCCTTTAACATTCTCATTTGCCTCGTAGGCTTTTTCTAAAATATACCATCCTCTTATTTTCTGCGCTCTGCTAGCTGATACTATTACTTCGCCATTTTTATCTTCTATTTTTTCAAGATAAACTTCTAGCTTATCATTTTCCTTTATTTCTTTATTTAAGCTTGAATAAATTATTTTTACCTCACTAATATCTATTAGCGCTTCACTTTTCATTCCATCTATTAGTAAATATACGTGCTTTTCTGTTATTTTTGTTATTGTTCCAGTTAATAGTTTTCCTTCTTCAATTTTAGTTTTTGAAAAGTTGTCTATTAATAGCTTTTTAAATTCTTGGCTTTGACTACTCGAAATATCTTTATATATTTCCATTAATTTTTTAGTTTCCTATCCATAATCGCTTTTATTTTTTTAAAGCAGGCTTTCTTACTTAATTTAGTAGTATTAATCAAGATTGAATCTCTTGTTTTTTTTAAGGGTCCATATTTTCTTGTTCTATCTAATTTATCGCGTTTTTTAATACTTTTTAAAACCTCAAGGTAAGAAATTTCTTTGTTTAAATCCTTGTATTCTTTAAATCTTCTTTTTGCTCTTGTCTCTAAGCTTGCTGTTATAAAGAATTTAAACATTGCTTTTCTTAATTGTACAGAGGTTATATCTCTACCATCCAATACTGATCCAAAATATTTTTTTGGAGGATTGTAAGCACAAGATTGCTGAAATTGATGTACAATATTTCTTACTTGTTTTTGCTTAGCTATTATAGATGCAGAAACAGCAACATCATCAGATAAAAGGTTTTTATTATTAAGCTTGTGGATTTTTAATTTGTTAATTTTTGTCTTAATAAAATTAAATGAAAAACTTTTTTTATTTTTAAGTCGAAGTAATCCAATATATCTATAAATTTTTCCAGTATCTAAGTAAAATAAATTATAATGCTTGGCAATTAGCTTAGATTGTGTACCTGCCCCAGCTGCAGCAGGAGAGTCAATAGCTACTGTAATAAATATTTTTTTTTTCAATTATATTTCCCCCCTAATTTTTGTATTATCTTCAAAAAATTTGGAAAAGATGTATTTATTGAATCTTTATCATTTATTCTCCAATTTCCTTTTAATGTAAGAGCTGCAATAACTGACATCATAAAGATTCTATGATCTTTAAGAAAATTTTTAATATGATAATTTCCTTTTAATTCTAAATTTGGATTGCCATATATTTTTAAATTATTTTTCTTTCGTATAACTTTTATACCAATCATTTTTAAAAATTTTGTAGCAATATCTAGTCTCGGGCTTTCCTTTTTATTTAGCTCATCCAAATCCCAGAACGTCGAGACACCTTTTGCTTTTGCTGCTACTAAAAAAATTAATATAAATTCATCTATAGCAGAACTATTTAATAATTTAGAACAGTTAATTGATCTTAATTTAGTTGTACTTTTAATTTTAATATCACCAATATATTCCCCTTTGTAATTTCTTTTATTAATTATCCTTAATTTTGCATTCATTTGAGTTAAAATTTTTATTATTCCTATTCTTGAATCATTAATATTTATATTATTAATTACTAACTCCGAATTTTTTGATAATAGCGTCAGAACAATAAAGAAAGAAGCGGAACTAATATCTCCAGGGACTGTATAATCAAAAGACTTATATTGATTTAACCCTTGCACCTCAATAAAATCATAATTATTATTTTTTTTAATTTTTATTGGATATTTTAAATATTTCAATAATAGTTCAGTATGGTTTCTTGATTTTTTTGCTTTTATTTTTGTAGTACCTGAAGTATTTATTGCGCTAAGTATTATACAAGTCTTCACTTGCGCACTTCCCTTATCTTCATAATAATCAATTGGTCTTAAAAGTTTTGATCCTTTAATTTCAATCGGTAGGCTTCTATTCTTAGATTTTGTTTTAACACCAAATAAATTTAAAGGTTTAGTAACACGTGAAAAATCTCTTTTAGATAAACTCCTATCACCAACTATTTTGATATTTTGATTTATTGATGAACATAAACCCAATAAACATCTTGCTAATGTACCTGAATTACCAGCGTTAATAATAGTATTTTTTTTAATTTTAAAACCATTAATACCTACGCCATATATTTCTAAACAATTTTTTTTTCTTTTTGATTTAATACCAAGTTTGTTAATTGACCTTACTGCATTTCTTACATCTTCTGAATCTAGTAAATTATATATTTTTGATACACCAATGGCTATTGATGATAATAATACACATCTAATACTTAAACTCTTATCACTACTTACATTTATTTTTTTATTAAATGGTTTTATAATGTTATTAATTTTGACTTGGTTTTTCACGATTTATTAAATTTTAAAACCTTCACCAAAATATTTTTCAATAGCCCTTGAGTCATGCACTAATTCTTGAGGTGTTCCTTTAGCAACAATTTTTCCATCTGACAATACCATTGCAGAGTCAACACAACTTAATAGATCACGACTGGAATGATCACTTATCGAAACAGAAATTCTCTCAAACATCTGAAGACTTACAATAATTTGTTGTATCATCCGTACACTTTGCGGGTCTAAAGCAGCAAAAGGCTCATCCAATATTAATATTTTTGTTTCCTTTACCATTGCCATAGCAAGTGTGAGCTTACGAACTTGTCCCCCAGAAAGATGTCTGGACTTTAGTTTAACGACATTTTCTAATTCAAATTTTCTTATTAGATTATTAACCTTTGATAATCTTTCTTCTTTGTTTTTAATGTGAAGTTCGGCTATTGCCATTAAGTTTTCAAATACTGTTAAATCAGACCATGATCCACCATATTGAGGTACCCATGAGATACCGAATTTTGAACATCTTAAGTGAGTTGGAATATTAGTTGCATCAACACCATCAATTATTATTTTTCCAAAGGTGGGTTTTACTAATCCAATTATTGTATGGTAAATCGAACTTTTTCCAGCACCATTTGGCCCAAGTAGTCCACAAATTTCAGATTTTTGTATACTTAAATTTAATTGTTCTACTATTTGCCTATTTCCATAATTAATAGTAAGATTTTTTAATTCAATTATTGGCCTTTCTTCCTTAAATGATTTTATTCTAAATTTTTTAATTAAAAGACTCATATTTTGTTTCTAATTTTACTTTTTTTGTTTTATCTAACATTTCAAGTTTAATATCTCCAGTGGACATATTAAAAAATATTTTATCTGTATTTAAACTTATTTGATCATTTTTATATATTACATTATTATAAATTATAGTTTTTTTTTCTGTAAAATTTACATCTAAGTTTTGACTAATCATCCAACTATCAAGATATTCAGCTCTAACATTATTATAAAATGAAGTATCATGATTAATTTTGTTGTAAACTGCATTTTCCGAGTAAATGTTAATGATTCCTCTAGTTTTAATATTAATTATAGAAACTACCCCATACAATTTTACAAGATTTTTTTTTTTGTCATCCAATTCTATGACAGCTTTTTCTGCATTAATATAATAACTATTTCCCTCCTCATCATATGAATTAAATTCAATATTAACTAATTCTTCTGCAATTTCTTTATTTATTACAATCTCTTTTTTTTTTAAATTCTCTTCAGACGATATTTCATCTAAGTTTTTCTCGAATATAAATGAATAATAAAATAAAATTATAATCGCTAAGATTATCAAGGCTAAAAAGGCTTGAAAAATAAGTTTTAACCTCATTTTTATGAAATATTTGCGTTTAAAATATTATGCATATGTATCAGGCCAACAGTTTTTCTTTTATCTTTTTTGAATACACATAATGCAGTGATTTTTTTATTATTCATTATTGATAATGCCTCGGCAGCAAGCATATTTTCATTAACAAGAATTGGATTTTTTTTCATTACTTTTTTAACTATCAAATTGTTAATATTTTCTGTTTTATAATTTATCCTTTTTATATCTCCATCAGATATTATTCCTGTTGTTCTCCCTTTAGTGTTTCTTGCTATTACAACCCCAAGATTTTTTTTATTTAATATTTTTAACCCTGTTTTTATATTAGAATTTTGATTAACGAATGGTATTTTTTTACCTTTATACATTAATTCACCTACTGTCTTCAATTTTGCTCCCAAACTTCCTGAAGGGTGATATAGTTTGAAATCAAATTTTGTAAATTTTCTATGTTTCATTGTTGATATAGCAAGTGCATCACCAAAACATATTTGAGCCGTAGTACTCGAAGTAGGTATGTAATTACCAGGCCCGGCCTCAACAACTGATGGAAGTAAAAAACGTAAGTTACTTGATTTATATAACAATGAATTTTTTTTTGAAGTCACTCCAATAAAAGTAATCCCTTTATTTCTTTTCGCATACTGCACAATATTTTTTAATTCAGATGTCTCACCGCTATGACTAATTAATATAAGAACGTCCCCAGAACTAATCATGCCAAGATCACCATGAGAGCATGATCCTGCATCTACATAAAAAGAAGGTATTCCTAATGAAGATAAAGTCGAGGATATTTTTTTTGATATAATACCAGACTTTCCAACGCCTGAGAAAACAACTTTACCTTTACATTTCAATAAAGAATTAACAATTTTACCAAAATCTTTATTAATAGATTTTTTTAATTTTTTTAGAGCATTAATTTCTGCTTGCACCACATCTTTTCCAATTAATGCAAAATTATTTTTCATATTAAATTTAATGTGACCAAATATCTTCTGTAAATAAAGCTAAATCTAAATCAACTCTTGTCTGAATGCAATTTATTGCTTTTGTATATAGTTCAAATCTATTCTCCCTAATCAATATGTTTTTTAACTCCGAAGATATTTTATGTAAATAAATTACATCATTAGCACAATACTTTAATTGTTTTTCATTTAATACGCCTCCGAAATCTGTGCTTTGAAATTGTTTACTTATCTCAATTCCTAAAAATTCTTTAACAAGATCTTTTAAGCCATGTCTATCAGAATAACTTCTAGCTAGTTTACTCATGATTTTAGTACAACTAACGTTTTCTACATCAATATTTAAATATTTTTTTATAAATGTCATGTCACTTCTGGCGAAATGGAAAATTTTTTCAATTCTTTTGTCAGATAGTAATTTTTTTAAATTAGGGGCATTATAATTTTCTCTATTTAATTGAATAATATGTGCATCATTATTCCCTGATGAAATCTGGACTAAATAAAGCTTATCTCTATTAACATTCAATCCAGAAAACTCAGAGTCTATTGCTAAAGACTTTTTGTCATCCAGACGTATTTCATCTGGCAAATCACCCTTATGTAATTTAATATCGATTTGCATAAGATATATATATATGAAACCAAAAGAAATTCTAGTATTTGGAGCATCTGGTCAGATAGGTAGACATTTATTACGAAAATTAATAAGAAAAAATTTTAAGGTGACGGTAGTTACAAGAAATTTACATACAAAAGGATATATTCTTAAAAGTCAAGCAAATGCTGGATGGATTAATATAGTTGAACTTCAGAATTTTGATGAAAAAAAATTAAATGAATTATTTTTGAATAAAGATATATGTATAAATCTTATTGGAATACTTAATGAAAATCGTTTTTCCTCTTTTAAAAAAATACATACTTTATTACCTCAAAAACTTGCTGAATTGTCAAAAAAAAATAATTTAAAACAATTTATTCATTTGTCCGCATTGGGAATTGAGGAAGCTTTTAAAAGCAAATACGCAATTAGTAAAATAAATGGTGAAAATGAGATAAAAAAAATATTTAATAAATCTGTAATTTTAAAACCCTCGTTAGTTTACAGTGTTGATGATAAATTCACAACGATGCTAATGAGTTTACTTAAACTCTCTCCAATATTTCCATTATACTATGAAGGGAAAACTTCATTTTATCCTATACACGTTGTAGACATATGTGAGATAATTGAAAATATAATTTCAAACCAACTAACTTCTGAAACTATAGAATGTATAGGGCCAGAAAAAATGACCTTTAAAGAAATTGTTAAAAAGTTAATGATTGCCCTGGAGATAAAAAGATTTCTAATACCAATTCCCTTGTTTGCTGCCAACATAATAGCAAGTTTTTTTGAACTAACTATGAGAAATCCATTACTTACTAGAGATCAGTTAGTTTTACTAAATCACGATAATGTTCCTTCTGGTAACTATAAGACAAATTTAGAATACAGTTTCAATTCGAATTTAAAAATATTTGACGAGGAAATTAAAAAATATTCATATATGTGGAAAACAGGTGGTGAATTTTCAAAAAAAAATAATAAGATTTAAACTATATGTTTAGGCAGATTTCACCTTTTTTTCTATAAAAGCTGGAACTTCTTCCTCTTTAAAAGATACATCTTCTTTTTTACCCTTCGGTTGGTACACAATCATTAAATGTAAAGGGCAATAAGAAAACTTTTCAACTGTTTTTCTTCCACAAAAAGAAGAATTTTTTTCATTAGGATGACCTTCCATATATTTGCAAGTTTTCTCACTTAATTCCTCTAATGAAATATTCTTTGCTTCCTCGAAATTTTTATCTAAAACAAGGCTCTTGAATTTTAGTCTCCTGCTAATGCTACTTGTTTTTTTTTCAATATTTTGGTCTCTTTTGGAAAAATTATTAATTTTAACTTTAGGTTTTAATTTTATCGATAAGTTTAATCTGTGGGCTTTTCCAATAACCGCATTTCTACTTACTCCACCAATCATTTCTGCAATTTGTGAAGCAGTTTTGCCTTTACCCCACTCATTTTTCAAAATTTCAATTTTTTTTTCGTCCCAGCTCATAAAAATACTAAATATAGTGTATTTTAAATAAATTTATACAACATTATGTAACCCATATTTTGCGATTTTAACAAGTTTTTTTTTGATTTTCTTAACAGCTTCCAAAAATTTGAAATTTAACCTTCAGTTGCATTTTATTTAAGCCAATATTATTTAAATGTGTATAAGATAAAACTAAATTTATGAGCTCGCTAGCAAATAATTATAATAGAAGAAAAATCTCCTTTAAATATGGCAGAGGCAGCTTCTTATATTCAACCAAAGGTAAAAAATATTTAGACTTTGTTCAGGGTATCGCTGTAAATTCGTTAGGCCATGCTAATCAACATCTTATTAAAGCATTAAGCAAACAGGCCAAAAAGGTTTGGCACGTTTCAAACGCCTTTCAAATTCCAGAGGCAGAAAAATTAGCAAAAATGTTGACACAAAAAACTTTTGCTGACAAAGTTATCTTTCAAAATAGCGGAGCAGAAGCTACAGAAGCAGCAATCAAAATCGCAAGAAAATATTTTTTCACACTTGGAAAACCGAATAAAAATCGAATTTTGTGTATTAAAAATTCATTTCACGGCAGGACGATTGCTGCAATTTATGCAAGTGGTTCAAAAAAAATGACAGAAGGATATGGACCAAAAGTTCCAGGATTTGACCACATCGAGTTTAGAAACTTTAAACCAAGATTTCCAAATCTGAGACATAAAATTACAAAAAATACAGCAGCAATAATGGTTGAGACTATAATGGGAGAGGGTGGAATAAAGACAATTCCTGACAAATGTCTAAAATATCTAAGAAAAATTTGTAATGAAAAAAAAATTTTGTTAATTTTAGATGAGGTTCAATCAGGAATTGGTAGATCAGGAAACTTCTTTGCTTATGAAAGTTCAAAAATTAAACCTGATATTGTGCCAATAGCAAAAGGAATAGGTGGAGGTTTTCCTATTGGTGCAGTTTTAATGACAAATAAAGTTGCTAAAGCAATGAAGCCAGGAAGTCATGGATCTACATTTGGAGGAAACCCAAATGCTTGTGCTGTGGGTATTGAGGTTATGAAACAAATTTCAAAATCTCAGTTTTCAAAAAATGTTAAAAAAATGTCAAATTATTTTTTTTTAAGATTAAATAATTTAAAAAATAATTACCCAAAAATAATCGAAGAAATTAGAGGCAAAGGTTTATTGATTGGAATAAAATTAATCGTCGATCAAACCAAATTTATAAAATCACTTGAGAGAAAAAATTTATTAACAATTAGAGCGGCTGAAAATGTAGTTAGAATTTTACCCCCACTTAATGTTAAAAAAAATGAAATAGATCAAGCAGTTAAAATTATAAATAAAGTTTGTGCAGAATTTAATAAATGAAAAATTTTATAAACTTAAAAGATATTTCCACAACTGATTTAAGAAAAATCTTAAATGACGCTAAAAAAAGAAAAGAAAAAAGAAAGAAATTAAGTACACTTGAGTTTGATAAAGATCAGCCATTAAAAGGTAAACTGCTAATTCAAATGTATGAAAAGCCTAGCTCTAGAACTCGATTAAGTTTTCATATTGCAATTAATCAGCTAGGAGCTAATTCAATTACAGTAAAAGCGAGTGAATTACATTTGGGAAAAGGTGATGAAAGTATTGCAGATACAGCAAAAATTTTATCGACTTATGGTGATGGTTTTCTTTTAAGAACAGATAGTGATAAAAAAATTGAAGATTTTAGTAAAAGTTTAAAAATTCCCATCATTAACCTGCTCAGCCCAAGCTCTCATCCCTGTCAAGTACTTTCAGATATATTTACTGTAGAGGAAATTAAAAAGAAACCTATATCAAAATTAAATATTTGTTGGATTGGTGATTGCAACAATGTTTTAAATTCGTTAATTGCAGCATCGGTAAAATTTAAATTTAATCTAAACATTGCATGTCCTAAAAATTATCGTCCACCGAATTTTGTAATGGAGTGGGTAAAAAAAAACAAAGGTAAAATAAATATTTTCAATGATCCAAAAAAAGCAGCAAAGAACGCAGATGTCGTTTTTTCAGATAAAGTATTTTCTCTTAATGATAAAGGAAATAAGGCAAAAAAAATTAAAGATTTTAAGAATTATAGAGTTAATTCAAAATTGATGAAGTTTACTAGACCAAATTCAATATTCCTTCATTGCTTACCCAGAGGCAATGAAGTTTCTGAAGAGGTTTTTTTAGGAAAACATTCTAGAGTTTGGCAACAAGCTTTAAATAGAGTCCATGTTCAAAAAAGCATTATGTTATACAGTTTTGGAAAATTAGGGTAATTGAAGTGGATTATCCGAAAATTTATTTAAGTAAAGAATAACAGAGGCTCGATCTTTTTCTTTTCTTAATCCAGCAAAACTCATCTTTGTACCTTTTATCCATGATTGAGGTTTTTTTAAATATCCATTCATTTCTTCAAAGGTCCATTCCTTATCATACTCAGCTAAAGCTTTAGAATATTTATAATCATCGATTGAAGCAACTTTCCTACCTAAAACTCCGTATAGAGCTGGTCCAATTTTATTTGCCCCACCTTTTTCAATTACATGACAAGCAGAACATTTTTTAAAAACTTTTTCTCCATGCGCTAAATCTCCTAAAGCTAGCAAAGCAGCGATGTCAACTTCATCAATATCCTCACTTTTTGTTTCAGATGCTTGCATTGCTGAATTACCGTCGGGTATTTCGACTTTGTAACCAGCAGTCTTTGGCTTTTCTACATGAAAAATTAAATCAGATATTTTGCCTATTCCAATAAACAAAAGGGCAATTAATAATATAGATGCAACTATTTTATTTATTTCAAATGAATCCATGAAATTTACTTTTTTACGTCGTATAACATGTTAAACACAAAAAATAATATATATATTTATTTTATTTTAAGCGGCCGAAAGACGCATAATTACGTAGTTTATGAATAAAACTATTATTTTAATACCCTCAAGATTAGGTGCTTCAAGATTGCCTAATAAGCCTCTTCTTAAAATAAACAACAAATCACTAATTGTTCATGTTTATGAAAAGGGAAGATCTACAAAAATTGGAGAAGTTTATGTAGCTACAGGAGATAAAGAGATTTTTGATGAAGTCTTAAAAAGCAATGGCCAAAGTATCCTTACAACTAAAAATCATTTGACTGGAACTGATCGTATTTTTGAGGCATACGAACAGTTAAATTTAAATGATGTAGAATATATAATGAATATTCAAGGTGATGAGCCTTTAATAGATACAAATGATATTATTAATTTAAACAATTCAGCAATAAGAAACAATTCAGAAATAGCAACACTTGCCTGCAAACTTGACAATAAAAATATCGAAAATGAAAATGTTGTAAAAGTTATCTGTAATGAAGATCTTGAAAAAGTTAAATTTTCGTCAGCTCAAAAATTTTTAAGATCTATAGATAAAGAAAAATCAAAGTATGCATACCATCATATTGGAATTTATATCTATAAAGTTTCTGTCCTTAAAAAATTTGTTGGATTAAAACAGTCGACTAATGAAATTAGTCAAAAGCTTGAGCAACTAAGAGCTATAGATAATGATATTAAAATTGATCTAGTTTTTGCCAATTCTACACCAATTGGAGTAGATACTCATCAAGATTATCTGGAAATAAAAAAACTAATGGAATATAAATCTTAAATTATGAAAATTGCCTATCAAGGTATTCCTGGAAGTTACAGCGAAAGTTGTGCAAAAGAAAATTATCCAGGATGTGAGACAATATCTTGTAAAACTTTTGATGAATGCTTCGAAATAGCAAATAATGATAACAGTATAAAAACTATAATTCCAGAGTCAAATAAAACAACAGGAAATATTGGAATTGAATATTTAATATTTAAATTCAGACTAAATATTTATGCTGAGCATTTTTATAAAATCAGTCACAATCTATTAGGTATCAAGGGCAGTACTATAAAAAATATAAAAGATGTTTATTCACATGCTCAAGCCCTAAGTCAATCCTCTATATTTATAAAAAAAAATAATTTAAATGAACAGGTAAGAGCTGATACTGCAGGTTCTGCCAAATATGTATCGGAAACAAATAATAATTCAAAAGCAGCTATTGCTTCAACTTTGAGTGCTGATATTTATAATCTTGAAATTATTGAAAAAGATATACAAGATAATAAAGAAAATTTTACGAGATTTTTATTAATGGGAAAAGATATTATTCAGCCTGATAATGATGGAAAGTCATATGTTACTTCTTTTTTATTTAAACTCAAAAGTAAGCCCGCAGCTCTTTACAGTGCTTTACAAGGAATGGCTATAAATGGAGTCAATATGATTAAACTTCAAAGTTTTCCTGAAAAAAATTCTTTCTCTTCATATTTTTTTCTATGTGAGGTTGAGGGCCATTTAAATCAGCAAAAAATTAAAAATTCTTTGGAGGATTTAAATTATCATTGTGAAGATATGAGTGTTTTAGGGGTTTTCGAAGCTGATAAAATTAGAAAAAAATAAGATATCATATTGAAGATTTTAAATTATTACTGATATAATATAATTGGGGGCCATCCAGGTGAAGGTACCATGAATTCCCCTAGGTCTTAACGGAAGCAAGGGTATTGAGTATTTATTCAGGTTGGTTGGTCTCCTTATAAATTATGAATTCAAAAAGTAAAATACTAGCCTTAAAATATAGACCTCAAAATTTTCAACAATTAGTCGGTCAAGAAGTTATTGCGGAGAGTATATTCAACTCAATTAAGAATGATAAAGTTCCAAATGCATACTTGTTTCTTGGTATCAGAGGAACAGGCAAAACTTCATTAGCAAGAATAGTTGCGAAAGCTTTAAACTGTGAAAATGGTGTTCAAAATTTATGTGCAGATAATTTTTGCGATAGCTGCCAATCAATTACTGATGGAAATAATATCGATATAATTGAAGTGGATGGAGCATCTTCAACTTCTGTTAATAATATTAAAGAGCTTATTGACTCCTCTAAGTATAAACCTACATCTGCAAAGTACAAAATTTATATTATAGATGAAGTTCATATGATTTCTTCCTCTGCGTTTGCAGCGCTATTAAAGACACTAGAAGAACCACCGCCACATCTCAAATTTATTTTTGCAAGTACAGAGGTTAAAAAAATACCTGTAACGATAATTTCAAGATGCCAAAGATATGATCTTTCAAGAGTAAATTCAGAGAAATTATTTAAATTTTTGTCAAAAATTAAGAATTTAGAAAATGGGAAAATTTCTGATGATGCAATAAAATTGATTGTGAAGTTATCTGAGGGTTCAGTGAGAGACGCTCTCTCTTTACTTGACAGAGCTATGTTAGTAGAAAATCATGGAAAAGAACTTAGTCTTGAGGCTGCACAAAAAATATTTGGATATTTTGAAAAAAGTATTATTTTGGATTTAATTCAACAAGTTTTAGATGGAAACGAAGTCAAAACTCTAAAGATATACAAGGAAATTTATAATTCAGGTATAGAACCCAAAGTATTTCTAAATGAGTTTTTAGATGCATTATACTATTTAAAAAATGTAGAATTCATAAGTTCAGATGGAACTAATTTTGATTTAAATGATAAAGAGTTTGAAAAAATCAAAATAATGTCAAAAAAAACAGAAAAAAAAGATTTACTTTTACTTTGGCAATTTACTTTAAATAATCTTGAAAAGATTGATATTATAAAAAATCAAAACCAGTTTGTAGAAATGTTTTTAATTAGATCTTTGTATTTAAAAAAGATTATAGAACCCGAAAAAAAAAATAAAAATGATAAATTTATAAAAGACTCAAATGTAGACCAAACTAAACATGAAAAACAAAATATTTTACAACAAGATCCAATCGAACAATTAAAAAATATCGAACAAGAGGAAAAAATTTTACCCGAGTCAGACATAAAAAATAAACTTGAGATTATTGAAATTAAAAGTTTTGAAGAACTGATAAAAATTTTCGAAAAAAAGAAAGAATTAAAATTAAAATTCGAACTTGAAAATAATTTAAGACTAGTGAGTTTTACGGATCAAAAAATTGAGATCTCATTTAATTCTAATCTTGATAAGACTTTTGTAAAAGAGTTAAGTACAAAATTGTTGGAATGGACAAATAAAAGATGGATCATTGCTTTTTCTAAAGAAGAGGGTTTGCCAACTTTAAAAGAACAAAAAAAAAAGTTAAAAGTAAATTTATTAAAAAAAGTATCTAGTTCTGAATTCTCTAATAAAGTTAAAAAAATTTTTCCTGATGCGGAACTTGTTAATGTAGATGATGGAAATTAATTATGAATGATTTTTCAAAAATAATTGAGAAAGCAAAAGAGCTTGAAAAAAAAATGAAAGAAAGCCAAGAATCAATAAAAAAAATTGAGGTAGTTGGTAGTTCCGGAGGAGATTTGGTTAAAGTTAAATTAAATGGTGAAGGTGAAATGGTATCAATTGAGATATCGGAAAAACTTTTAAATGAAGAAAAAAATATTATAGAAGATTTGGTTAAAGCTGCCCATAACAATGCAAAATCTTCATTAAAATCAAAAACAACAGAAGAAATTTCTAAATCAGCAGGAAACTTTGGAATACCTGGATTTAAGTGGCCTTTATAACAAAATGCAAAATATTTCTGAAATTGAAGAATTGATAAAATTAATTTCTAAACTTCCTGGTTTAGGAACAAGATCAGCAAAAAGGATTGTTTTAAAGATGATCAATAACAGAGAGGAATTAATAAGACCATTAGCAAAAAATTTAGCAGAGGTTTACAAAAATATATCTAGATGTAAAACTTGCGGATCATTAAAATCAAATAATATTGGTTGTAATAATTGTGAAAATTTGAATCAAAAATTCAGTAAAATTTGTGTGGTTGAAAATATAGCTGATCAATGGAGTATTGAAGCATCTAGTGTTTATCAAGGATATTTTCATATTCTTGGGGGCACAATTTCGTCAAACAACATGAATAAAGATGAACTATTGATAAACGCGTTAGTTAATCGAGTAAAAAAAGAAAAAATTGAGGAAGTAATTTTAGCTACTAGTGCTACAATTGAGGGTCAGACTACTGCGTTTTATATACAAGACAGTTTCAAAGACGTTGAGGTAAAAATTTCTAAGCTAGCCCAAGGATTGCCTGTCGGTGGGGAAATAGAAAGTTTGGATGATGGAACTTTAATTTACGCATTCAAAAATAGAAATTCCTTCAAAAAGGATTAATTTTTTTTAATTAATCTGTTTAGATGAAGAAGTGGTTCAGTATATCCCGAAGGCTGGTCTTTACCTTGAAAAACAAGTTCACAAGCCGTCTTAAATGCTATTGACCTATCAAAATTTGGAGACATTTTTTGATAAAATTTATCCTTTTTATTTTGCTCATCTACGATTTTTGCCATTTTTTTCATAATTTCTAAAACTTGCTTTCTGCTGCAAACTCCATGATAAAGCCAGTTTGTTATTTGTTGAGATGAAATCCTGAGTGTTGCTCTGTCTTCCATCAATCCAACGTTATTAATATCTGGTACTTTAGAACATCCCACGCCCTGATCAATCCATCTTACCACATACCCCAAAATTGTTTGTGCAGAGTTAGATATTTCTTTACTTATTTCATCATTTGACCAATTAGGTTTTTTTACAATTGGAATGTCTAATAAATCGTCTAATTTTGCTTTTTCTCTCATTTTTATTTCAAGGTGTTTTTCAAAAATGTTCACCTGATGATAATGCAAAGCATGAAGAGCAGCCGCAGTAGGAGATGGTACCCAAGCACAGTTTGCGCCAGCTTCAAGATGAGAGATTTTTTGTTTTAACATATCAGCCATTAAATCTGGCATTGCCCACATTCCTTTCCCAATTTGAGCCTTACCTGAAAAACCACAACTTAATCCAATATCAATATTATTATTTTCATATGCATTTAACCAAGCTGAAGCTTTCATATCTCCTTTTTTAATTACTGGACCTGCCTCCATAGAAGTATGCATCTCATCACCTACACGATCTAAAAAGCCTGTATTAATGAAACAGACTCTATTTTCTAAAGTTCTTATACACTCTTTTAGGTTAACTGTTGTTCTTCTTTCTTCGTCCATAATTCCACACTTGATTGTAAATTTTTCTAATCCTAAAACCTCTTCTACTTTAGTAAATAACAAATTAGTAAAAGCTGTTTCCTCTGGACCGTGCTGTTTAGGTTTAACAATATAAATTGAGCCTGTTCTTGAATTATTTTTATTTTTTAAATCATGAATTGCGCATAAAGAAGTAATAAATGCATCTAAAATCCCCTCAGGTATTTCAGATCCATCTTCTAATAAAATTGCTGAATTAGTCATTAAATGACCCACATTTCTATTTAAAAGAAGTGCTCTTCCATGCATATTTTCTTTTTTACCGTTTTTAGATATATAACTTCTATTCGGGTTTAATTTTCTTCTTAACTTTTTTCCATCTTTTTCAAACTCAGCTACTAGATTTTTTTTCATTAGGCCTAACCAATTTTTGTATCCAATAATTTTATCTTCCGCGTCAACTGCAGCTACAGAATCTTCATGATCACAAATAGTAGAGATTGCTGCTTCTACAATTATATCTGATATACCAGCGGGGTCTCCTTTAGCACTAAATGCACTTGGATTAATAATAATTTCTATATGAAGATTATTATTTTTTAAAATAACTGCTGAAATTTTGTCTTTGTCTAGCCGGTATCCTACATATTTATTTTCATCCTTTAGTTTAGTTTTTCCCTTCTCAGTCTTTATTACTAAATTATGATCTTCAATTAATATTTCAGTAACTTTTTTCCACGATGAGTCTTTTAATTTGAAGTTTTGATCTAAAAAATTTTTTGTATATTGAATTACCTGAAGTCCTCTTTCGGGATCATATCTTTCACTAATAGACTCCTCTGAGGACACCACATCAGTTCCATATAAACTATCATACAGACTCATCCATCTGGCATTAGCAGCGTTTAACGCGTATCTAGCATTCATTATTGGAACTACAAGTTGAGGACCAGCAATAGTTGAAATTTCTTTATCTACATTTCTTGTTTTAATTTTAAAATCACTACCCTCTTTTTTAAGATAGCCAATTTTTGAAAGATAGGATTTATACTCACTGACATTAAATTCTTTTTCATAATTTTCTATATGCCATCTATCTATGTCCATTTGTAATCTTTTTCTTATTTTAAGTAATTCTCTATTCTTTGGAGCGAGTTCGTGACTAACTTTGCTAAGACCTTTCCAAAAATCGTGTTCAGTTACACCAGTTTCTGGCAATGCATTCTTATTTATAAAATTATACAAATCTTGAGAAACTGAAAGGTTTTCAATATTTAAATACTTTTGTTGCATATAATTTAATCTTGATATGTTTTAAAAAAATTTTGTATAATAGTAAATTGATTAAATTGGCCTCTTTATTGCCTTTATTATATAAAATAGTGAATTTATGAAAAATTATTTAAGTTTTGAAAATGAAGTAAAAGAATTAGAGGCTGAACTTGATACGTTAAAGGATCCTTACAATAATGCTGGAATATCCGAGGTAAATACTGCTGAAATTACCTCGTTTGAAAATAAGATAAATAGTAAATTAGAGAAAATATATTCTAAATTAAATCCATGGGAAACCACTCAAGTTGCAAGACATGAGGATCGTCCAAAAGCTAAATATTTTATCGAAAATTTATTTGAAGATTTTATTTCCTTATCTGGAGATAGATTTTATGGAGAGGATAAATCAGTAATTGCTGGATTTGCAAAATTTAACGGTAAGTCAATTTTAGTTATTGGACAAGAAAAAGGCGAAAACTTAGAGGAAAGATTGGATAGGAATTTTGGAATGATGAGGCCGGAAGGATATAGAAAAAGTATAAGGTTAATGGAATTGGCAAATAAATTTAACATACCTATAATTACATTCATAGATACACCAGGAGCTTATCCTGGAGTTGGAGCTGAAGAGAGAGGACAGGCAGAAGCAATTGCAAGATCAATACAAAGCTGCATACAACTAAAAGTTCCAAATATTTCTATAATAATCGGTGAAGGAGGCTCAGGGGGAGCAATAGCACTGGCTTCTGCCAGTAAGGTGATAATGTTAGAAAATGCAATTTACTCTGTAATATCACCTGAGGGATGTGCAACAATTTTGTGGAGAGATCCAAA
Organism: uncultured Pelagibacteraceae bacterium; assembly: GCA_902569105.1. Taxonomy (GTDB): domain Bacteria; phylum Pseudomonadota; class Alphaproteobacteria; order Pelagibacterales; family Pelagibacteraceae; genus Pelagibacter. Next base: position 93,348 of record CACFTE010000002.1, read on the forward strand.
GAAAACATTGGAAGCAGCAAAAGCTATGAAGCTTACATCGAAAGAATTATTTGATTTAAATATTGTTGATGAAATAATTAAAGAACCAATTGGCGGTGCGCATAGAGATAAACAAAAAATTTTAGAAAGCATTCGTGTATCAATTCAAAAAAACTTAATAGATTTTCAAAATCTAACACCTGAAGAAATAATATCTCAAAGGAAAAATAAATTTTTAAAAATTGGAAGAGGTGGTGGTTTTTCTAGTACAGAAGATACTTACTCAGGACTTTCTCTTAAAAAAAATAATTTATCAAAAATACTTGAAAAATTCTCAAAAAATAAAAAAATTATATTTTTTTCTCTTTTATTAGCAATTTCTATATTTTTTATAGCTTACTTGCTATAGAGCACCACAACAATTTTTATATTTTTTGCCAGATCCACATGGACATGGTTCATTTCTACCAATTTTTCTAGAAGAAACCTCTTTAGGATTATTCTGAACTTCTTCATTATTGTTGTTTTCATTTTCTTTGTTAACTATTTTTATATTTAGTAGTAATCCAATAAATTGATTTTTTAATCTATAAAGTAAATCCTCAAATAAGTTAAAAGCTTCCTTTTTATATTCTATGAGTGGATCTCTTTGACCATATGATCTCAAACCAATTACTTGTCTCAATTGTTCTAAATATTGGATATGCATCTTCCAATTTTGATCAATAAGTTGTAAAAATATATTTTTTTCAATTTCTTTAGATTGACTTTCACCTAGAATTGATAATCTTTCGCTTCTTTTATATTCTAGTTTTTCTATTATTTGATCTTTGAAATTTTTATCTTCACTGCTTATTAATTTATCAATTTCATCTTTAGTGAAAGATCCACCGAGTGAAGATAATAATTTTTTTTCAACATCATTTTTTTTGTTTTTATATTCGATCAATTCATCTATTATTTGAATAATAAAATTATTAGCAAATTCGTAAGCATTTAAACTTTCCATAACTTTTCTTCTTTGAGAAAAAATTACTTTTCTTTGGTCATTTAATACATCATCAAACTTCAATAAAGATTTTCTTATATCAAAGTTTCTTGACTCCACTTTTTGTTGAGCTCTTTCGAGTGCTTTATTTATCCATGGATGATCTATACTTTCACCATCTTTTAAGCCTAACTTTTCTAATAAATTATTCATAGACTCTGAACCAAAAATCCTCATCAGGTCATCCTCTAGGCTAACAAAAAAAATTGAACTTCCTTCATCACCCTGTCTTCCAGATCTACCTCTTGCTTGATTATCGACTCTTCTACTTTCCATTCTTTCTGTGCCAATAACAATAAGTCCCCCTATTTCTTTAATTTCATTTATTAAATTGTTATCTAAATTTTTTCCTCCAAGTTTAATATCAACTCCTCGGCCTGAAATACTGGTAGTAATAATCACAGATTTTTTTGCACCTGCATCAGCAATAATTTCAGCTTCTTTGTGATGGTTTTTTGCATTTAAAACTATGTGTTCAATTTTTTTCTGTTTAAGCAATGTCGAATAATGTTCTGACTTATTAATACTACTTGTAAAAATTAAAATTGGTTGGCCTAAAATATATTTATCATTTACTAATTTGACTATGGCCTCATCTTTTTCTTTTGATGTTCTATAAATTTGATCATTTAGATCTTTTCGTATCATTTTTTGATTTGTTGGAATTTCTACAACATTAAGATTATAAATTTCATAAAATTCCTGAGCTTCGGTTGCGGCGGTTCCTGTACAGCCACAAAGTTTCTTATATAATTTGAAATAATTTTGATATGTAATTGATGCCAAAGTCTGGTTTTCAAACTGTATGTTTAAATTTTCTTTAGCTTCTAGACTTTGATGTAATCCATCACCAAATCTCCTTCCTGGCATTTGTCTTCCAGACTGCTCATCAATTATTACTATTTCATTTTCTTTAACGATATAATCTTTTCCGTTTTCAAATACATAATTTGCTCTTAACGATTGATTTACTAAATGAACTAAAGACATATTCTCTGGGTCGTAAAAATTATTATTTTTTAAAATACCCGCCTCGGAAAAAATTTTTTCTACACTATCTATACCTTTGTTCGTTAATAAAATATTTCTATTTTTTTCATCTATATCAAAATCATCTATCTCTAATTTTTTTATTAATTTGTTTACAATTATATACTGTTCAGTCTTATTTTCTGCTTTACCAGATATAATCAAAGGGACTCTGGCCTCATCGATTAAACAAGAGTCAATCTCATCAACTATTGCATAATTATGACCTCTTTGTACCATTTCCTTTTTTTGAGAATTTCATGTTGTCTTTAAGATAGTCAAAACCTAATTCACTATTAGTCGCGTAAGTAATATCGCATGAATAATTTTTTCTTCTTTCAGTATCGCTTTGACCTGAATTAATGTAACCACAGGTCAGACCTAAAAAACTATAAATTTTTCCCATATTCTCAGAATCTCTTTTGGCTAAATAATCATTAACAGTAACAACGTGCACCCCATTGCCTTCTAGAGCGTTTAAATATGCAGCGAGAACGATGGTTAAAGTTTTACCCTCACCTGTTTTCATTTCAGCAATTTTATTTTGATGTAAAACTATTCCACCCAACAATTGAACATCAAAGTGTCTTTCATTATTAACTCTTTTTGAGGCCTCTCTAACCATTGAGAATGCTTCGGGTATTAAATCATTGATCGTAGAACCTTCTGAAATCTTTTTTTTTAATTCTATAGTCTTTTTTGGAAAATCTTCATCCCTAAAATTTGAAAACTGGCTCTCTAGGCTATTAATTTTTGCAACAATTTTACCCAAATTATCTAATATTTTTTGATTAGAAGATTTGAATATTCCAGATATAAGATTTATTGGATTAAACATATGAGTTATTGTTATTTAAACAAATCTTATATAATCATATTATTAATTTTTTAAACAGATATGCTTTTTAAGAAAGAAAAATATCAAATTAAGCCAAATTCTATTGGTTTTTACCAAGATCTGGAGCACTTAGATGGCATGGGAATATCAGCCGTTTCAGCTAATTTATATTTAGAAAAAAAAAGAGACGATTTAGTTATTTTTTATTTTAGAAAAGGAGCAAGTTGCGCATCGGTTTATACTCAGTCAAATATAAAGTCAGAAAATATAAAATGGAATCTAAATAACTCAAGAGAGAAAATATATGCTCTTCTTGTAAATACAAGAAATGCAAATGCTTTCACTGGTGAGGATGGATATAAATCTATAAATAATATTGCCATGATGTTATCAGAGCATTTGTCACAAAAACAAATAGTAGATGAAGAGGATCCAAAAAAAATCAGTATTAAAAATCTTATTTTTGCTTCGACAGGTACTATCGGAGAGAACTTTCCTGAAAAAAAAATATTACAGTCAGTTCCAAAATTGATTGATAATATAAAATACGTTCAGAATAAATATGTTTGGATGAAAGCTGCGATGGGTATTCTTACCACCGATACAAGACCCAAATTATCAATGGAAGAATGCAAGATAGCAGGAACAAATGTAAAAATATATGGTGTAGCAAAAGGTTCCGGTATGATTTACCCAGATATGGCTACAACACTAGGTTTTGTTTTTACTGATGCAAAAATAAGTGGAAATATTTTAAAACAATTATTAAAAAAAAATATTCAAAATACATTCAATGCAATAAGTTGTGATGGTGACACTAGTACCAACGATATGGTAAGTATATTTTCAACTGGCTATGCAAATAATAAAAATATAAAATCATATAAAGATAAAGCTCTAAATGAGTTTGACAAATCATTAAATTCTGTTTTAAAAAATTTAGCAAAAGCTGTAGCGTCTGATGGAGAGGGAGCCTCAAAATTTATAATAATTAAAGTAGAAAAATGTAAAAATGAAAATGATGCCAAGAAAATCTGTTTCTCTATAGCAAACTCTCCTCTAGTTAAAACTGCAATTGCAGGTGGCGATCCTAATTGGGGAAGAATAGTTATGGCTATAGGAAAAACTAAAATTAAATTAAAGTTAAATAAATTTAATATTAATATAGGTCCTTATAAAATAATAGAAAATGGAAAAATTGCTCAAAGTTACAATGAAAATGATGTTGCTGAATATATGTCATCTTTTGAAATACAAATAAATGTTCAAATTGGAACTGGGAATAAGGAATTTGAAGTATACACCATGGATCTTACAAAAAAGTATATAGAAATTAACGCAGATTATAGATCTTAGGTTGTTGAATAAGTATATTATATTATTAAAACAATTAAATGATCAAATATAAAATAAGATGTAAAGACTGTGAGAATACTTTTGATAGTTGGTTTGCATCCTCTAAAGAATTTGAAAAACTAAAAAAAATGAAATTAATTAACTGTAATATTTGTAAATCTATAAAAATTGATAAATCAATCATGTCTCCAAGAATTTCGTCGAATTCGAAAAGTTTTAATGATAAAAAAATTGCTAATACAAAACAAGTAAGGTCTAAAATTAAAGAATTTCAAAGCTATATTAAAAAAAATTTTGAGTATGTTGGTGAAAATTTTACATATGAAGCAAGGTCAATTCATTATGATAATAAAAATTCAAAAAAAGCGATATATGGAAAAGCATCTTCAAAGGATATCAAAGAATTAAATGATGAGGGAATAGAAACAGCAGTCATTCCATGGGTTAATGACAATGATAATTAAACCTTTTTGAATACGCTTATATAATTTACACTTGTATCTTTATTAGTATGCCACTTATCTGTTAAAATGTTATAATTTACGCCATCAATTTCAAATAATTTTAAACTATTTTTTTCACATAATATTTTTAGCTCATCAGGCTTTACAAATTTGAACCAGTCATGTGTTCCTGTTGGCAACCAATTAAGAATGTATTCAGCTCCTATAATAGCAAACAAGTAAGACTTAAGAGTTTTATTTATGGTAGCTATAAACATCATTCCATTTTTTTTTAATAATGAAGAACTTGATTTAATAAATAAATTTAAATCATCCACATGTTCAACAACTTCCATATTTAAAATCACATCGAATTTTTTTTTTATTTTAAGACTTTCTGGAGATGCACAAATATATTTTATATTTAAATTATTTTTCTTTGCATGTATTTGTGCAATATTGATATTTTTCATTGATGCATCAATACCTGTTAATTTTCCTCCCAGTCTACACATTGGTTCTGTTAATAGACCACCACCACATCCAATGTCCAATATATCTAAATTTACAAAAGGTTTTTTTTTATTTTGAATATTGAATTCTTTTATGACTTTGTTTTTTATTAACTCTATTCTAATAGGATTAAATTTATGTAATGGCTTGAATTTTCCATCTGGATCCCACCATTCTTCAGCTAATTTACTAAATTTTTCTATTTCTTCTTTATTTATTGTGTTATTAGCCATAAATTTTATTTTAAATTAAACAATATTTTTTAATAAAAGATAATATAGGAAATAACAATGAAAATTGTAGTGTTAAAATTTGGAGGTACTTCAGTTGGATCTATTGAAAGAATAAAAAATACAGCCAAAATTATAATTAGTTATTTAAAGCAAGGCTATAAAGTGATTGTTGTCTCATCGGCTATGAGCGGAGAAACTAATAAATTAGTTAAATTAACAAAAAAAATTTCAAACAATTTTGCACCCTCTGAATACGACTCTATCGTTTCAACTGGAGAACAAGTCTCATGTTCATTGATTGCTGGTAGACTCATTGATAAAGGCTTTCTATCTAGATCATGGCTAGGTTGGCAGATACCAATACTTACTAAAGGAAGTTATTCTCATTCTAGAATTTTAAGCGTGAATAAAAAAAAAATACTTCAATTCTTAAAACAAGGTGGTACACCAATAATTACTGGATTTCAGGGAATTAATGCTGAGTCTCGAATCACTACAGTTGGCAGAGGTGGATCCGATGCAAGTGCAATTATGATGGCAAAATTTTTCAAAGCAGAAAAATGTATTATTTATACAGATGTAGATGGAGTTTATACCACAGATCCAAATGTTGCACCAAAAGCAAAAAAAATAAAAAAAATTTCGTATGAGGAAATGTTAGAAATGGCATCACTAGGTTCAAAAGTTATGATGCCACACTCCATACAAGATGCGAGATTAAATAGAATAGATATTGAAGTTCGTTCCTCATTTAAAAACTTACCTGGTTCGTTAATCACGAAAAAAAAAAATATTTCCTCAAACAATATAATTAGAGGTGTATCATTTACTAAAAATGACACAAAAGTAACTCTTGTTGGTGTAAAAGATAAGCCAGGAGTTGCTGCATCGATTTTTGAGCCACTATTTAAAAACTTAATTAACGTTGATATGGTGGTTCAAAATATCTCATCAAATAAAAGAGAGACTGACTTAACATTCACAATTAAAAATGACGATCTGGCAAAAACAGAAAAATTAATTAAAAATAATAGAAAAATTAACTTTAAAAAAATAACAATTGATGAAAAAGTATCAAAAGTTTCTATAGTCGGTGTAGGAATGATAACCACTCCAGGTGTTACATTCAGGATGTTTAATGCCTTAGCGAAAAAAAACATAAATATACTAGTTATATCAACATCTGAAATTAAAATATCAGTCTTAGTGGATCAAAAAAATTTAAAAAAAGCAGTTGATGTACTTCATAAAGAATTTAAATTAGACTACTGATTAATATTTATGAGCATAAGACCATTTAGGGACATCAAAAGAAGAAAAACAAAAGTGATTTCAGTTGGCAAGGTAAAAATTGGAGGAGATAATCCTATTTCAGTCCAATCAATGACTAATACTAAAACAACAGATATAAAATCTACCATAAATCAGATAAATCAAATTGAGGAAGAAGGTGCTGATATTGTCAGAGTTTCTTGCCCAGATGAAAAATCATCATTAGCTTTAAAAGAAATTATAAAAAACATAAATCTTCCTGTAGTTGCTGATATTCATTTTCATTATAAAAGAGCACTAGAAGCTGCTGAAAACGGTGCATCTTGTTTAAGAATTAACCCAGGCAATATTGGAGACAAAAAAAAAGTTAAAGAAATAATTAAAGCTGCTAAAAATAACAATTGTGCAATACGAGTAGGTGTAAATTCTGGTTCACTAGAAAAAGATATTTTAGAAAAATATAAAGAACCTTGTCCTGAGGCTTTAGTAGAAAGTGCCTTAAGGAATATAAGAATTCTAGAAGATGAGGATTTTTTTAATTTAAAAGTTAGCGTAAAATCCTCAGATGTTTTTCTGTCTTTATGGTCTTATCGTCAATTGTCTAAACAAATCGAATATCCAATACATCTTGGTATTACCGAAGCTGGAAGCTTAATTCCTGGAAGTATAAAATCTTCAATTGGTCTTGGAACTTTATTATTGGAAGGGATTGGTGATACAATAAGAGTTTCTTTATCAGACGACCCAGTAAAAGAAGTCAAGATAGGAAATGAAATATTAAAGTCTTTAAACCTAAAAAAAAAGGGAATAAATATTATTTCTTGCCCATCGTGTGCCAGACAGGGTTTTGATGTTATTAAAACTGTAAAAATATTAGAGGATAAACTTTCTCATATAAAATCTCCAATTACACTGTCAATTATTGGGTGTGTTGTAAATGGACCAGGTGAAGCATCATCTACAGACCTAGGTATAACCGGAGGAGGCAACAATAATCATATGTTATATATTAATGGTAATCAAATGAAGAAAATAAATACTGATGAAATGGTCGAACAAATAATTTTAATGATAGAAAAAAAAGAGCAAGAATTAAAATTATCTTCTAGAAAAGAATAAAAATTAGATGTCTCTTCCCAAAAATAAAGTTAAAGAAATAATAGATAAACACTCAAGATTAGAAAAGGAACTATCTAGTACAGAATTAGATAGTAAATCCTACGCCCAAAAGTCCAAGGAATATTCTAGCCTAAGTGACATTATTAAATATGCCCAAGATTATTCTAATTTTGAAGAAAATAAGAAAGAACTAGAAAAAATGGTATTGGATGGTCATAATGATCAAGAGCTTAAAGTATTAGCAAAATCAGAATTAGATAATTTAATTAAAAATCAAGAGCAGAACGAACTAAAATTAAAAATATTTTTGTTACCAAAAGACGAAGCAGATTCTAAAAATGCGATTTTAGAAATAAGAGCAGGTACAGGAGGGCTTGAGGCTAGCTTATTTGCATCTGACCTTTTTAAAATGTACGAAAAAGTATGTAACAATAAAAATTGGAAATTAGAGTTAATAAGTTTATCCAAAAGTGATGCCGGTGGTCTTAAAGAGGTCATTGCATCAATTAAAGGAAAAAATATATATTCCTCATTAAAATATGAGAGTGGAGTTCATAGAGTTCAGCGTGTACCTGACACAGAAACACAAGGAAGAGTCCATACCTCTGCAGCTACAGTTGCAGTATTACCAGAAGCTGAGGATGTAGATGTAAAAATTGAGGATAAAGATTTAAGAATTGATGTTTTCAGAAGCAGTGGCCCAGGAGGTCAAAGTGTAAATACGACTGATAGTGCAGTTAGAGTCACACACATTCCTAGTGGTATTGTAGTAAGTCAACAAGATGAGAAATCACAAATACGAAATAGAGAGAAAGCCTTAAAAATTCTTCGTTCAAGATTGTATGAATTTGAAAGAAAAAAAATTGATGATCAAAGATCTAGAGATAGAAAAAGCAAAATTGGTACAGGGGATAGATCTGAGAGAATAAGAACATATAATTTCCCACAAGGTAGAGTAACAGATCACAGGATAAACCTTACTCTTCATAAACTTGAGGAATTTATGCAAGGTGAAATTTTTGATGAACTAATCGAAAATCTTGATTTACAAGCCCAAGAAGAACAATTAGAAAATCTAAATTAATGAATTATAGAAACGTTATTTCTAGAGGTACAAAAATTTTAAACAACAATTCTATCAAGACAGCAAACATTGACTCAGAAATTTTGTTTTCAACATCTATTAAAAAAAGTAGAGAAGATATTATTCTTAATTGTGAACAAAAAGTAAATTATCAAGAAATTAAAAATTATTTAAAACTAATTTATCGAAGGAAGCAAAAAGAACCTGTTTCCTTGATAACTGGGAATAGATTTTTTTGGAAATATAATTTTAAAGTTGATAAAAATGTTTTGACACCTAGATTCGAGACCGAAATATTGGTAGAGCAAATATTAAAAACTTTTAATCAATCTGAAAATCTAAATGTACTAGATGTTGGCTTAGGCTCAGGATGTATATTAATATCTCTTTTAAAAGATAAAAGTAAATGGCATGGTACAGGCCTAGATATATCTAATTTAGCTATTAAAAATGCAAAAATTAATGCAAAAATACAACAGGTTGATAATAGAATTAGATTTATCAATTCAGATATTGACAAATTTTCAAGTAGTAAATATGATTTAATAGTATCTAACCCACCTTATATAAATAAAGTTGGTTATAATAATCTTGATTTAAGTGTAAAAGGTTATGAGCCAAAAGTGGCTCTCTGTGGTGGTGTAGATGGATACAAAATTATCGATAAAATAATAAAAAAAAGTAAAATAATTTTGAAAAATACAGGAACATTAGCTTTTGAGATAGGCTCAGGACAACATTACAAAGTGAGAGAACATTTAAAAAAAAATGGTTTCTATGTTTTTAAATTGATTGAAGACTATCAAAATATCAAAAGATGCATATTAGCAAGAAAAATTAAATAATGAGAAACTTTAAAAATAATAGAAGAAGATTCAGAAATAATTCGTTTGATAGGAACTTGAAAGTTCACTCAAGTGATCAAAGTTTAAATTCAGGCCTTGGAAATGTGTCTGATTTTAAGAAAAAAAACTTTTCAAGAAATAACTTTAATACAACTAAACTAGTTCAAAAATATTCAGATCTTGCAAGAGAAGCTTTATCGAGTGGAGATAAAATATTGTATGAAAATTACATGCAACATGCCGAGCATTTTGTTAGACTTTCTGAAAATAATAACAATAATACAAATATTAAAAATAATTCTACTAACGGAGTAAATAATTCAAATCTTGAAAAAATTAAAGAAGTTGATCAAAAATTAAATGATCAAGTTCAAGTAGAAGAGAACTAATTTTGACTATTTATTAACTCTGACTTCAAAACATTTATCTTAATTTTAGCTATTTCAAAATCTTCTCTATTTTTACCAGTTAATTTTTTTCCTGAAGGCAGCTTTAGTGTTTGTGAATTAATTTTTTTTCCATTTTTGATTACTTCATAATGTAAATGTGGTCCAGTCGACATACCAGTTGATCCTACATAACCAATTACTTGACCTTGGGTAACCCTTACTCCTTTTTTAATACCTCTTGCGAATTTTGACATATGTGCATAGACAGTACTGTATGTACTGTTATGTCTTATTTTGACACAATTTCCACCACCACCACACCAACCAGCTTTTAAAACTACACCAGTTCCAGAGGCCATTATTGGAGTTCCAGTAGGAGCTGCAAAGTCTGTTCCTTGATGCATTTTATTATATCCAAGAATTGGATGCTTACGCATACCATAGCTAGAAGATAGTCTTGCACCATTTATAGGAGTTTTCATTAAAGTTTTTTTAATACTTTGTCCGTTAGACTCAAAATGATCATTAATTTTATTTTTTTCAGAATTAAAATAAAATAGCTCTAGAGATTTTCCTTGTAAAATCAAATTTGCATAAAGAATATTTCCAAAATCTACTGTTTTATTTTCATCATTTTTATATTCTTCATAAACAATTTGAAAACTATCATTTTTTCTAATGTCCCTTTGAAAATCAACTTGGAAACCATATATCTGAGCGAATTGTACGATTATATTTGGGTCTATTTTTTTCTCTATAGCTGCTTTGTAAAGACTGCTTTTTATAAAATTTTCTCTATAAACATTAGCTAATACTAGCTCCTTTTTTAATTCTATTGAACTGAAAGAATTTTTTTCATTAGTATAAATAACTAAATCTCTTTTTTTATTTATAGGAATTACTATTTTTACAATTTTTCTGTTACTTAAATTATCTATATCAAAAGAAATTTTTTGATTCTCATATAGATTAAATTTTATTTTGTTTGACAATATGAAGTCTAAAATTTTTTTCTTTTCTTCTTTATCCAGGTTTATTTTGTTTAACAAATTATTAAAGTTTTCTCCTGGGCCTATAACAAAATTGATTTTTTCAAATCTAGGATTTAATGAATTTGAGATGGATTCTAATGTTTTATGTAAATAAGTATTTTGAAGAATATTTTCTATGCTATTTAGTTGCTCAGATCTAAACTTATCGTAGGTGTTAATAATAATTATAGCAAAAGTTATTAAAAACATTAAAATTATAAAGGAACGAAACTCTTTAAACTTTTGATATAGCTGACTTTTTAAAAAGTAATTAATCATTAAAAAACGTTAAATATAAAGGGTTTTTTAACATATTTTTTTATATCTAATAGCTTGATTTATATATTTTTTAGCATATAAGCGACCCACTTAACTTGAAAAAAGTTATATTTATCGGGCTTTTTAGCTCGATTAGCTATTTAATTTGTTAAAATTTAAGAAGAGAAGTGTGGACGGTTAAGGTTACCAAAATTTGTCGTACACACTTCAATCACATATAAATTTATTCTTAGATTTATATGGAAGCTAGTGTGCGCCGTTTTTAAACTTAAGAGTTTGATCATGGCTCAGAACGTACGCTGGCGGCACGCCTAATACATGCAAGTCGAACGGGGTAGCAATACCTAGTGGCAGACGGGTGAGTAACATGTGGGTATCTTCCCTTTGGTGAGGAATAACACGAGGAAACTTGTGCTAATACCTCATAAGTCTTTACGGAGAAAGCTTTATGCGCCAATGGATGAGCCTGCACTTGATTAGTTAGTTGGTAGGGTAAAAGCCTACCAAGACTTTGATCAATAGCTGATTTGAGAGGATGATCAGCCACATTGGGACTGAGACACGGCCCAAACTCCTACGGGAGGCAGCAGTAGGGAATCTTGCACAATGGAGGAAACTCTGATGCAGCGATGCCGCGTGAGTGAAGAAGGCCCTTGGGTTGTAAAGCTCTTTCGTCGGGGAAGAAAATGACTGTACCCGAATAAGAAGGTCCGGCTAACTTCGTGCCAGCAGCCGCGGTAATACGAAGGGACCTAGCGTAGTTCGGAATTACTGGGCTTAAAGAGTTCGTAGGTGGTTAAAAAAGTTGGTGGTGAAATCCCAGAGCTTAACTCTGGAACTGCCATCAAAACTTTTTAGCTAGAGTATGATAGAGGAAAGCAGAATTTCTAGTGTAGAGGTGAAATTCGTAGATATTAGAAAGAATACCAATTGCGAAGGCAGCTTTCTGGATCATTACTGACGCTGAGGAACGAAAGCATGGGTAGCGAAGAGGATTAGATACCCTCGTAGTCCATGCCGTAAACGATGTGTGTTAGATGTTGGAAATTTTTTTTCAGTATCGCAGCGAAAGCATTAAACACACCGCCTGGGGAGTACGACCGCAAGGTTAAAACTCAAATGAATTGACGGGGACCCGCACAAGTAGTGGAGCATGTGGTTTAATTCGAAGATACGCGCAGAACCTTACCAACACTTGACATGTTTGTCGCGACTTTAAGAGATTAAAGTCTTCGGTTCGGCCGGACAAAACACAGGTGCTGCATGGCTGTCGTCAGCTCGTGTCGTGAGATGTTGGGTTAAGTCCCGCAACGAGCGCAACCCTCACTTTTAGTTGCCATCATTTAGTTGGGCACTCTAAAAGAACTGCCAGTGATAAGCTGGAGGAAGGTGGGGATGACGTCAAGTCCTCATGGCCCTTACGTGTTGGGCTACACACGTGCTACAATGGCATTTACAATAGGATGCAAGATGGCGACATCAAGCAAATCCTAAAAAAATGCCTCAGTTCGGATTGTACTCTGCAACTCGAGTACATGAAGCTGGAATTACTAGTAATCGCGGATCAGCGCGCCGCGGTGAATACGTTCCCGGGTCTTGTACACACCGCCCGTCACACCATGGGAGTTGGTTCTACCTTAAGGCAAAGCATAAAACCTTTGACCACGGTATAGTCAGCGACTGGGGTGAAGTCGTAACAAGGTAGCCGTAGGGGAACCTGCGGCTGGATTACCTCCTTTCTAAGGATGATTAAGGAATATTTCTTAATCTAAATAATTAACAGGATAATGTTGACCGTCCTCATTTCTCTTCTTAAAAATTTAAAGTGTTACTTTGACTTAAACGGGCCGGTAGCTCAGTTGGTTAGAGCACACCCTTGATAAGGGTGGGGTCGAAAGTTCGAGTCTTTCTCGGCCCACCATGTTTTATTATGGGGGATTAGCTCAGCTGGGAGAGCGCCTGATTTGCATTCAGGAGGTCAGCGGTTCGATCCCGCTATCCTCCACCATTAACACTTCGTTATTTAATTTGTGAAAAAAAATATATTAATATCAATATCTATATCCGATTGTTCGAATAGATGAACAATCATTAATGTTCGAATAGATGAACATTTTTATAAAAATTTGATTCAACACAGAATTTTTTTCTGTGCATAAATCAAGCGTTTAAGGGCGTGTGGCGGATGCCTTGGCACTGAAAGCCGAAGAAGGACGTGGTATACTGCGATAAGTTGCGGGGAGCTGTATGCAAGCTTTGATCCGTAAATTTCCGAATGGGGAAACCCACCACTTTATGTGGTACTTTAAACTGAATAAATAGGTTTAAAGAGATAACCTGGAGAACTGAAACATCTAAGTAACCAGAGGAAAAGAAATCAATTGAGATTCCGTTAGTAGTGGCGAGCGAAAGCGGAACAGGCCAGTAAATTTATTAAAAAAACTTGAATAGTTTGGAAATGCTAACCAAAGAGGGTGATAGTCCCGTAAAGGTAATGTTTAATAAATTTCTTGAGTAAAGCGGGACACGTGAAATCCTGCTCGAATATAGGGGGACCACCCTCTAAGCCTAAATACTCTTCAGTGACCGATAGTGAACTAGTACCGTGAGGGAAAGGTGAAAAGAACCCCTATTAGGGGAGTGAAATAGAACCTGAAACTGCATGCCTACAATCAGTCGAAGCTCTTTTTAGAGT
>CACFTE010000002.1:110000-136142 GCA_902569105.1 uncultured Pelagibacteraceae bacterium
ATATAAATGATTTTTTCTTAAAGCCTGCTTTGCAAGACTATTACAGGATAAATCAGATAATTTTAGGATCAAAAAAATTACATCTTTACTTTAATTTAGAAGAGATAATAAGAAACAAACTTAATTTCAAAAAAAAAATTGAGTTTAATGATCATCATACAAATCATTTAGCTAGCACATATTTTCCAAGTGGTTACTCAAAATCTCTTGTTGTTTCTTTTGATGGAATGGGTGAAAATGAGACTGGATATTTTGGAAAAGCTAATGATGGAAAATTAACTGTAATCCATAAAAAAAACTGTTTCCCAAATTCATTAGGATTGATTTATTCATCTGTTACATCATATTTGGGATGGAAACATAACTGCGATGAAGGAATAATAATGGGTTTGGCATCATATGGTAACCCTAATTCAAAAATTAAAAAAACAAATAAAACATATATAAAAATATTTAGAGATATTATTAAATATAAGAATGGTTTAGATTATGAAATTAATAAAGAATATATTACATATCATAAAGAAAGAGATACTTGGGTAAGTCCAAAATTTATTAAAATTTTTGGAAAAAGAAGAAAATATAATTCCAAGCTCACTCAACATCATAAAAATATTGCATCAGCTCTCCAATTAAGATTAGAGGAAGTTGTAATATCGCAATTAAAATATTTAAAAAGGAGATATCCTGATTACAATAAGTTATGCTTATCAGGTGGTGTAGCATTAAATTGTTCCTTAAATGGAAAAATAAAATCTTCAAAATTATTTAAAGAAATTTTTGTTCAACCAGCCAGTGGAGATTCAGGTCTGGCAATAGGATCTGCAATATTAACTTTTATAAAATATAACAACTTTAAAAAATTGGATTTTTCAAATAGCACTTACCTTGGATCGAGGTTTAGTGATGCAGAAATATTAAAAATTATTAAAAAATATTCTAAAAATTTAAATATCTCTAAAGAAAAAAACGTTGCTCTCAAGATTTCAGAACATATCAATAATGGAAAAATAATAGGATGGTTTCAAGGTGCTGCTGAGTTTGGACCTAGAGCGTTAGGAAATAGAAGTATATTATGTAAGCCTTTTCCAGTTAGTATGAAAGATTATATAAATAAAAAGGTAAAATTTAGAGAGGAATTTAGACCTTTTGCCCCCGCTGTTTTGTCAGAATTTTCTGAGGAGTATTTTCAATTAGATCAAGAGAGTCCATATATGCTAATAGCATGCGAGGCAATCCAAAAAAAAAAAAATGAAATTCCTGCGGTAATTCATGTAGATAATACGTGCAGAGTTCAAACTGTAAGTCCAAAATATAATAAAAAATTTTATGATTTAATTAGTAACTATTATAAAATCTCGAATATTCCTGTAATTCTTAATACATCATTTAACATTAAAGGACAACCAATCGTTAACACACCACAAGATGCCATAGAATGTTTTCTAAAATATAAAATAGATATATTAGTTTTAAACAATTTTCTTATAAAAAAAAATTAATTTAAATGAGTAATTTTACATTACCTAAAACTCCGTTCTGTTTTAATGAAAAAAACAAATATAAATTATTTGAGTATCCAAAATTCAGTAATAATAAATTTTGGAAAATTAAAAAAAAATATAAAAATGAAAAATATAAAGTCTTATTTATCTCAGGCCCAGCACGTCATGGGAATCATCTACTGTTGTCTTTGCTAGATGGAAACAAGGGTATACCGCACATTCCAGGGGAAGATGATAGTTTAAGGACCTTTTTTTCTCACGTGAACAAAAATCAATCAAAAACTATTAATAAAATTAAAACTAAAAATAAAAAATTTATTCTTAACTTAAGCTGTCAAAATTACAAAGATAAAAAAAATTTTGGTTTTAACAAGTGGAAAAAGTTGGCGGCAGTAAAAAAAATTCATATTCCTTATTGGTCTGGCGTTCAACCAAAGAATCAGGGTTCGTTATTTGATTATAGGGGTTTTCTTCCAAATTTAGATTACACAAGGTTTGAAAAAAGTTTAATCAAAAAAAAATTTAATAGTTTCTTTGATTTTTGGTATGGATATATGAGTTCTTACAATAAATTATGTGTTTTAAATAAAAAAAAAAAATTAAATTATAATTATTTTTGGTTTGGCTCAGGTTTAAGGAGAGAATTATTTTATATCTTAAATCAAACACAAAATATAATAATTTTGACCCCGATAAGAAATTTTCCTGAATTTTATAATAGTTACTGCCTTCCAAGATATGGCAAAATATCCTACAAAAAGTCGATTCTAACTGACGGCTGGGAACACTGGAAGCATAAGGTGGTAGATTATTTGATACTAAAAAAAAAATATCCAAAGAATGTTTATATAATAAAATATGAGGATATGATTAATAAACCGAAAATTACAATAAAAAAAATTTTGAAAATATTAAAGCTTAAATTTAATTGTCAAAACTTAACACCTACATTATTTGATGAGCCAATCATTGGAAATTCATCTGATCTTAGAAATATTAGTATTGGCAAAATCTATAATACAGTTTCTAAATTCAACAAAAAATATATTCCAAAAGATTACCGAAAAATTCTATACGAGATAGATAAAGTTAAATTATAAACTATTATTCACTGTTTAGTAATTCAAAATTATTTTTTAAGTTTAAATATGGATTTTTACCCATATATGTTTCCAATGTAAATTTACAGTGTGTATTTTTGAAGTATTTAAGATTTTGACGAAATTTATTTACTTTAAATTCGCCATTAGAAAATTTAATTTTTTTGAAACCGTTATAAGTTTTTTTTTTGTCTTTGAGATGTACATGACCAATAATGTTTTGTAATTTTATTAAATCTGAATAAATATTTCTCTTATTTTCTAAAGCGTTACCAGTATCATAACAAAGCAAAATCTTATTTTTGAATTTTCTTAAATCTTTTTTTAGCTTGTCAAAGGAATGATTATATTCAAAATAAATGACAATTTTTTTTTTTTTAATAATTAAATATAACTTATTAAGTATATATATTAGATCTTTATAATTTAAATAATTCTTTTCAATAAACGGTAGCGTAATAGAAAAAATTTTTTTCCTCTCTAAAAAATTAATTGTAAACTCTATTTCTTTTAAAAATAATTTTTTAGATTTTGCATACCTTCGATTGAGGAATTTATCACAGATAACAGAATTTATTTTGATTTTTGTTTTTTTGCAGAAAAAGATAATTTTATCAAGTTTTTCAAAAAGACTGTCACGTTTATCATATATCAGATCTATATATTTAAATCCCATTTTACCAACTGTCCTTATTTCTTTTTTCCAGGCTCTTGGAAATTCATTATATTTTCTATAGTTTTCGGGGAAACATCTTCCTTGAAAGAAAACTAAATTATCTTTATTAACTTTCATTTAAGCACACTATATATAAAAATTTGAAAAATATAAAAAAAAATTCTGTTATTGCTTTAATACCAGCTAGAAAAGGCTCTAAGTCTATAAGATATAAAAATATAAAAAAACTCAATGGCCATCCTTTAATAGCTTATTCAATAGTTGCTGCATTAAATACTAAGATGATAGACGAAGTATTTGTGACCACAGACTCACTAAAAATAAAAAAAATTTCTGAAAAATATGGTGCAAAAGTTCCATTCTTAAGACCAAACAAGATATCTAGGGATACATCTAGAGATATTACTTTTTTTTTACATTTTATTAATTTTAGAAAAAAAAATAAATTGTATTTACCTGAGTTTATAGTTCATTTAAGTCCAACTTGTCCATTTAGAGATATAAATGATATAAATAGAGCAATAAAACAAATCAAATCAGTTAAAAAATCTACATCTCTAAGATCTGTTTCAGAAGCAAGATATTCTCCATATAAGATGTTCAAAAAAAAAAATATGTTTTTAAAAGGATTATTTAATAATCTGAAGGGAGAGTATTACAACTTTCCAAGACAAAGATTTGTGCAGACCTATTTGCCTAATGGCCATGTAGATATAATTAAAACAAAACAGCTACTTAAAAATGACAAAAGTTTACATGGAAAAAAAATTTTAGCATACATTTCTAGAAAGTTATCTAAAAGCTCAATTAACTTAGATATTGATATCGATTCCAAGCATGATTTCAGAGATGCAGAGAAGCTTGTAAATAAAAAAGTACTTTCAATAACCAAAGGTAAAAATAATTTTAAATTATTAAAAAATTAAATTGATTTTGTAATAAATTTTCTTAACATTTCTCCCGAAACTTCATTTAAAAATAAAAAATGTTTTTTTAACAATTTTACCCTTTTGGCTTCATCAATATTGAAATTTTTTTTATTTTTTAAAATGTTATTTAATATTTTAGATAGCTGCTTTCCATTTTGGGGCTCAAAAGCTAAATTATTTAAGTCTAAACAATAATTGATATATTTTTTTTTATCTAGAGAGTGCAACTTTGGTTGAATAACATTTTTTCTTAAAATTAACGCCTCAAGTAAACCAGTAGTGTTAAATCCTATAACAGCATATGCTTCTGCAATAAGTTTATTACTGGAACCACCTTCAATTATTTTACAATTTGGTAAATTTTGTTTTTTTAAAGTGATTATTTGTTTTTTTGATTCATTTGGTTTTGTTTTAAATATAAAACTTGTTTCAGGATTCATTTTAGCAGAAACAATTACACTATTTAAAGTTTCATCAGCAATCTTACTCCAATTAAACTTACTTCCAATTCCTCGCCATTCTTTGTTATAATATGGAAGTCCAGCTGTTTCTTCCACCATAAGGTAAAGAACATGTTTTTTTAAATTTTTATTTTTGAACTGATAATAATAATCAGCTCTTGGCATTCCCACAGTAAAAATTTTACTATTAGGAACTAAATTTGCTTTCGAAATAATATTTTTTGTATAATTATTATAAACAGACATTTTGTAAATAGGAATTTTTTTAAAAGTATTTTTCCAGTGTACTAAATTAGTTTGAAGTTTTTTTTTCCAATGCACAGACTCCTTCATATGTACAATAAATTTAATCTTTAATTCCTTTGCTGCAAAATGAAGTTCCCTCTCGATTAGATAAAAAATATTAAAACTTATTAATGCATTTATCTTTTTATATTTATTTAAATTAAAAAAAGTATCTCGTAAATAATTTTTATAATTTAGTTTGGCGACTTTAATATTTTTATCTTTATTATTTTCATAATTATTTTCATGTATAATATTCAAGTACTTTCTAAAAAAATAATTATAAATCTCTCTTATAAATACTCTTTGAATAATATATATTTTATACGGACTAGCTTTATTTTTAAAAGCTTCAACTAAATCATCCCCACCAAAAGATTTATCAATAACAATAATGTTTTTTTTTGCGCCTTTTGATTGTCTAATAAGTTTTGATCTTCTTAAAGATATCAATAGTAAAAAACCAGTTAACTTTGGGTAATTTAGTCTACATGAAAGAGAAATTAATAATCTTAATATTTTAAAAAAAATTGCTTTCAATGTCTCTTTGAAATTCATTTTATCTTATCTTTGAAATTAATCTTTGGGTATTAATGGCACTAATTAAAGATTGAGAGTTAAACTTCTTATTTTGAGATGTTAAAATAAATTTTTTTATTTCATCTTCGAACATTTTATTTCTTTTAAAATTTCTCAATTTATATCTAGTAATTGACTTTTTTAAATGATTACTAATCTTTAAAGAATTATTGCTCAAGTTTAATTTTATAGTTCCATTTTTAAAATTAATAAGAAAGAAATATTCTTTTGGATAATTATAAAAATTATTTTGTAAATATATTAGTTCATTATTTGCCCCCCTCATAATTACGGAAGAAACCTCATCACCTTTTGTATTTAAAAATTTTCTTTCCTTAATCTTAAATAATATTTTTTTTATTTTTTTGTGAAAAAGTAAACAGAGATCAATATTATGACAAAATCCAAGAGTAGCACCCCCATTGATTCTGTCAGTATAATGACTGGTTTTATAATTTTCATATTCATGAGCTAATGCTATGTACTCACCAAAATAACTTGTTGAGTTAATTATTTTACCTAAAGTATTTTTTTGTATTAATTGTAATACCTTTCTAACTAACGGGTGTATTCTAAAATTATAACCAACAAAAATGTTAACTTTATTTTTTTTTTGGATTTTCAATAAATCATTAAGTTTATTGATATTAGTTGAAAGCGGTTTTTCTATAAAAATGTTTGATCTGAGTTTTGCAAATTTAATCGCAAACTTTAAATGTTTTGAAGGTTGATTTGTGATGAAAACAAAATCGAAGTATTTTTCTTTTAATTCAGGATATTTAATTTTTTTTATATTATAAAACTTAGATAAAGATTTTATTTTTTTATTTATTTTAAGATCGCTATTTATTAAAAATTCTTTTTTGGTTTCTTTATAGTAATATATATTAAATTTATTTGGGTAAAGTTTTTTTATTATCCTGAGATGTCTTTGTCCGATAGATCCAAGACCACAAAATAATAGATTTTTTTTCACTTAGTATATCTCTTTCGATCCATTAAATTCGAATTTAATATTAGTATATTTTATTCTTTCTTTTTTTAAAAAATTAATAGATGAATTTTTATTTTTACATACCATTAGAAAAAATCCACCACCGCCAGCACCAATAATTTTCCCACCATGAAAAAGATTGGATTTCATAAGTTTAACATAAAGGTTGTCTAAATAATTATTTGAAATTGATTTAGTTAAATTTCTTTTTATTTTCCAATGTTCATCAAAAATATTACCTATTTTTTTAACATCTCCTTTTTTAAGTGCTCTTTCCATTATAGGTACTTTTTGCTTTAATTTATCATAAAGTTTAATTACTTTATCAATATTATTTTTTTTTCTTTGTTTTGAAATAATTTTCGATGATCTTCTAACTTCCTCAGTAAAAATTAATACGAAATGTTTTTCAAATTTCAAAATTTTTTTTTTACTAATTTTAATTTTATTTACAATAAAGTTGCCCTTTTTATTAATATTTATTTTTATTATTCCACCATAAGCTGCTGTTATTTGATCTTGCCATCCTCCGTCATCACCAATTATTTTTCTTTCAATTTTATATGCTAATTTGACAATTTCTTTTAGCTTCATTCTTTTTTTTTTTAAATTTAAGAAATTATTTATGAAACCCACCATCTGCGAACTTGATGTTCCAAGACCAGATTTTGTTGGAATTGTTGAAAAAGTTCCAATTTGGACTTTTTTATTAATTTTAAAATATTTCAATACCTCTTTTATTGTATTATGCTTAACTTTTGATAAGCTTTCAGAGAATTCAGATCTTGTAGTTTGTACTAATATTTTTTCATCCAAAGGACGTCTTGATAAAAATGTATAAATATATTGATCAAACGTGAATGATATTAATTTTCCACCTCTTTTCCTATAATAAAAATCTATATCAGTTCCACCTCCTGCTAGAGGGATTCTGTAAGGTGTTTTATAAATTATCATCTAGGATTAAAAATATCTCTGGGGTTAAGGATATGGCCTCTATTAAGATATTTTTTTACTTTTTTATTTAATACTTTATCCAAATCCTTTGGTAAAATTCCACTTTTTTTATACGTTAGTGCTGTTTTGAGGTTTTTTTCATTTAGAATTTGACCTTTTTGTATTGATTTTCTTAAAACTATTTTTCTTTGTAAAATACTATGAAGCATTCTTTCAGATTTTAAAAATTTCTTTTCACTAGATCCCATAGCCAAATATACTCTATTACAATTATCTACGAGCTCTTTAAATTCATTAAAATCTAGAGAGGCAGCGTGATCTGGACCAGCCATATTTTTGTTTAGTGTAACATGCTTTTCTATAACGGTTGTGCCCAACGGAATAGAGCCAATAGATCCAATAAAACTAGTCCCATGACCTGAAAAGCCGATATCTGTATTTAATTTTTTCTTCAAAAATGGAATACAATTTAAGTTTTTATCTTCGTCTTTTGATGGGTATGCTGAAGTACAATGCATAAACATATGTGGACAATTTAAATCATTAAATATTTTATTTGTTTTAATTAATTCCTTATAGGTACACATACCTGAGCTTATAATTGTTGGGTATTTTTTTTTTGCTACATATTTACAAAATAAATAATTATTTGCATCTATACTGGCTATTTTCATAGCTTTGACTTTTAATTTAACAACTAAGTCTACACTTTTTTCATCCCAAGGGGTTATTATTAAGTCTATCTTAATTTTTTTACAAAATTTTTTTATTTCTAAATATTGTTTCTCATTGAATTCAAGTCTTGTGTCTGGATATACCCATCCTCCAAATTTAATTTTTTTTTTTGGTATATCTTTTTCATTTTTACTTAAATATCCAATTGGCTTTTTTGTTTTAAGGTCATAGTTTAGCAGATCGACTGAATCTCTTTTTTGAAATTTTACTGCATCTGCACCTGCATTTTTTGACATTTTTATCATTCTTTTTGCAATTGATAACTTGCCATTATGGTTAATACCTATTTCTGCAATAAAATATGGCTTACTTTTTTTTGAAAGAAATTTATTTTTAAAATTTTTACTTACCATGTTGATCTTCCCCCATCTATTATTAATGTTGAACCTGTCATATACGAACTGTCATCACTACTTAAAAAGCAAATGGCTTTTTTGTACTCATTTTCCTCAGCTAACCTTCTAAGCGGAACTCTTTTAATTATATTTTTTCTTAAAAAAGCTGGCTGATTTTTCCTAACAGCTCCCAATGCCAAAGCATTACACCGAATACCTTTGTGAGCCCAATATGTTGATATATATTTTGTTAAACCTATAATCGCAAATTTAGATAATGAGTAACCAATTGGTTTGAAATTTTTTACTTTTTCTATTTTCTCATATTTTGAGTAAACAGATTGATCTGGAGCATTAATAGACAAATCTGAAGCTATATTAATTATAGATCCTTTTTTATTTTTCGTCATCAATGATCCAAATACTTTACAACATATAAATGATCCTATTAAATTAACATCAACCTCATTTTTTAATGTTTTAATATTATAATTTTCAACCATTGAACTTTTTCCCCTCCCTCTTAAACTTGTCATTTTAGGATTTATAGCTGCATTATTAATTAGAACAGTTACCTTATTCTTGAATTTAGATATTTTTTTTGAAATTTTTTTTAAGTTATTTTCATTAGTAATGTCACAAACAAAAGAAGTTATATTTGTATTTTTAAATTTTAATTTAAGATTGTTTTCAACAGTATTTAATTTACTTTTATTAATATCTAATAGAATTAAATCGAAATTAATTTCTGCCAAAGCTTCTGCATGCTGTGGACCTAATAATCCTGCTGCACCGGTAATAATAGCAATTTCACTTTTCACTTTTATTAAATTTTAAATCCTGCTTTTTTTGCGTCTTCAAAAAACATTTTTACAGTTTCTTTCGAATACTCTATAGGATTTTTGTTAAAAAAATCAATTTTTTTAATCATAGTAGGAGGCATTGTAATTATATCAGCATTTGAATTTTGTGCATTAATTAGATCATATGGCATTCTACAGCTAGCCCACAAAGATAAACAGTTGCTTTCTTGATTAATTAAAGTTGACATTTCTAAAAATTCTTTATTTGCATCTTTTCCTATATCAAAAATCCTACCTGCAAAAATCGATAAAATTGTATTAGTATTTTTAATTACCTTAATAATTTTCTTAATTTGCTCGATTGTAAATATTGCTGTTATATTTAATTTAATATTTTTACTAACTAATTTTTCGATTAATTTAACTGTTGATTCACCATTTGTATAAACGATTGGTACTTTCACAGAAATATCATTACTAATTTCACTTATTTTTAATGCTTGCTTAAAGCAAGTTTCTTCATCATCTCCTATAACTTCAATCGATACAGATTTACCACCAGTAAATTTTAAAATTTTTTTCGTAAAATCTAAATAATCTTCAGCACCAAGTTTTTTGAATAGTGATGGATTAAATGTAAAACCATCAACTTTGTTTTTAAACAATTCAATTTCATCAAAATTAGGTCCATCAATAAATAATTTTGTTTTATTCATTTATTTTATTATTTTATCTAAACCAATACATATGCAATGAAGAATAGACATATGTGCCTCTTGAATTACAGATGTTTCCATTTCTTTTACGTGTATGCAAATATCTGATATTTTTTTTAGTTCTCCACCACCTTTCCCAACAAGAGAAATTACCTTTAAATTTTTATCTTTAGCTTTATTAGCTGCGTAGACTAAATTTAGCGATGCTTTGTTTTCCAAATTGCCACCACCTGTAGAAAGCAAGAAAAGAATATCATCCTTTTGACCATTAGAAATTATTTGTCTTTCGAAATAACTCTCAAAACTAAAATCGTTAGCCCAAGCAGTTATCGCAGAGGAATGACTTGTTAATGGCATTGCGGAAATTCCCTTTCTATCTCTGTCATTAAATGTACAAATTAATTCACCAGCGAAATGTTCTGCATCTGCGCAAGACCCACCGTTTCCAGCGACTAATATTTTTTTTTTATTTTTATAACAATTTTCGATTTCCTTAATTATTAAAAGTATATTTTCTTTATGTGTATTTAGTTCAGATATAGCTTTTGATGTCTTATTAAAGTATTGGTCTATATAATTGGGATCGATCATGATTTAGGCGTTTTTACAACAAATTGTTGATGAATTCTAGTAAAAAATATATGGGTACAATAATGAAACAACAAAAAAAGAAAATAAGATTAAGCTTTGAAAAATTTATTAAAAAAAAATTAATACCTCTATTAGATCAAGAAAATAAAAAAATTTCGTCTGAAAGAAACTACATCTCCAAAAATAATAAGTCCATTGATCCAGTTACAAAACATGATGTACGAATTGAAAAAAGAATAAGACATTTAATAAATAAATTTTATCCTGATCACAATATTAAAGGAGAAGAATTTATGTCTAAAAAAGGAAAATCAGATTATGAGTGGTGCATTGATCCAATAGATGGAACAAAAGCATTAATAGCTGGACAGCCAACGTGGAGCAATATGATTGGTCTCACATTTAAAAATAGCCCAATCTATGGTTTAATATACTTCCCAGAGTTAAAAAAGTATTATTTCAATAATCAAAGATTTTCATATGTTTGTAAAAATCGAAGTATAAAAAGAATAAGAAGTAAAAAAAATAGAATTTTAAATAAATCGTATTTGATAACAAATTCTATACATACAATAAAAAACACAAAAATACTTAAATTTTTTCAAAACTATAAATACTTATTTAAAATTACAGGCACTGATGCCTATAATTTTTGCTTAGTAGCAGAGGGAAAAATTGATATTTTAATAGAGGCGGGACTAAAAGAATATGATATTATTCCACATTTATCAATTTTAGAGAAATCAGGAGCAGTTATAACAGATTGGAAAGGTGGAAAAAATTTTCTTAAAGGAGAAGTTATAGTGAGTAGCAATAGACATATACATAGACAATTTATTAAATATCTTAAATCAAAAGTTAAATGAAAAAATTTTTCTTTATTTTGTATTCTTTATTAAATTTATTTTATTTGCATTTCTTATTTCGAGGTCTTGGAAAAAAACTTGATATTCTTAGAATGAAAATGCTTAAATTATCTGGATCTATTATAGGCAATAATTCAGTTGTTAGGGAAAAAACGTTTATATTAATTCCTGATAATCTAGAAATTGGAAAAAACTCTTCTATAGGCTCTAAGAGTGAAATATTTAATTCTAAGCGGATTACAATTGGAGATAATGTAGATATAGGATCTCAATTTTATATTAACACGGACAATCATAAGTTTGATGATTTAAGCATGCCAATTTCAAAACAAGGTGTTATTTCAAAAGAAATATATATTGGGTCAGACATATGGATTGGAGCAAGGGTAACAATTTTAAGTGGAGTTAAAATTGAAAATAGGGTTATAATCGGCGCAGGTTCTTTAGTAAATAAAGACTTAGAGTCAGGATATATCTATGCGGGTGTTCCAGCAAAAAAAATAAGGAAAATAAGTTAATTATTAATTGCTATTAAATTCGATCTCAAAGAACATTCATATAATTTTTTTTTAAATTTTTTATTTTTTCTTAAATGATGGAAAAAATAATCAACACTCTTTTCTATTGATTTAATATAATCTTCACTTTCTTTTATTTTAAATTCAGAAATTAAATTAGGGGATTTAAAATTTCCTTCTCCATCAAATGTTGCTGTTGGACCGTGTATTTTAATTGAATTCTTAGATTGAATTATAAAACCATTTTCGAATAAAAATAGTTTTTCATTATAATACGAAGAATTGTATGTAGAAAAAATGTTCACTATTGCATTGTTTTTGGTAATTAATTTAATATTGGATGTATCGTATGCTGATCCATTTTTGGACAGATTAAATAAATCTGCCCGTGAAATATTTTTTATCCCAAAAATGTAACTAATCATATCAATCCAGTGAATACTTACCGTTTCAAATACTCCTTTAGGGCTTTTTATTTTATTTGATCTCCAATTTTTTTTATATATTGTTTTTTGCGCAAGACCATGAGATGAAATAATATTTGAATGTACCAGTTTGCCTAATTTAAACTTATTAACACTTTTTTTAATTATTTCACATACAGTAGAAAACCTATGATTATAATTAAAAAATAATTTATCAGATTTTAATCTCTTTAAAATTTTTAATTCTTTTAAGGAATTAACAGGAGGTTTTTCACAAAATATATAGGAATTTTTGTAATTATTTTTTATATAGTTTAAGTGACTATTATTTGGAGATAAAATAAAGATTACCTTAAATTTTTTAAGTTTTTTTAGTTCAATTTGATTGAAATAATCTTTGTTTTTAGGTCTATAAACATGAAAACCTATAGCTCTTTTTTTTAAAATTTTTTGTATTCTTTTTGATTGATTGCCATTTCCTATTATAGCAACTTTCATGTAAACGAAACCCCACATCTATCACATGGCAAATGTTTATTTCTATTACCATTTAAATGATCTTCTCTTAATTTATAAATTATTTTATTGTTCCATATATTTTTAATCGTATCTTCATTTAAATTACCAAACGATAATTTTGATTTATAATCTGCATCACATGGGTTCACATCACCATTATACCACACATAGATTCTATCAAATAAATTTTCACAAGGATCATTTATATCTGGATGAGGTTTATTTTTATATGTATCCCACCTTTCCATTGGCTTTACAACAGATACATGATCTGATCTTTGCATCCAAAAATCATAAAATTTTTCTGGACTGAAGTTTTTTTGATCATTCACACCAGATACTCTTATTTCAGTTTGAGAATTTTTATAAAGTTTTTCTCTGAGATTAAATAAATGGTCAACATTTTTTAAGATTTCATTAAATTCACTGTTTATTCTAAGCTTTTCATACTCTTCCTTTTCATAATGGTCAGCAGATATTACAATCTGATTGATCCCGTTTGATAGTAGAGCATTAGCTATTTTATCATTTAAATATGTTGCATTTGTATTTAATTTTATTTCGAATATATTCTTCTTACTTCTTGCATAACTTAACGCCTCATCTAATTTTTTGTACATAGTAGGCTCACCTCTACTACCAAAAGTAAGTGCTCCTACACCGATTTCGTCACACTCGTCAACAATTTTTGTAAATAAATCAAATTTCATTGAACCCATAAACGGTTTTTTTGTAAAAGATAAATCTGTTTGAAAACAGAAAGGACATCTCAAGTTACATGCAGAAAATAGTTCAATCAAAACGTATGGAGGATATTCAGTAAGAATTTTATTTTTTCCAGCTAAACTAAAAGTATATCTGAACAAAAAATATTTAAAAACTAATTCTATATTATTTTTATTTAGTTCAAAAAAAATCTCTATATGTTTTGTTATTTTAAAAGGAAAAGATTTATTTTTTTCTATAAAACTTAATAATTTATTTTGTAGCTCATTTGCTAAATTTAATTTAGAAAATTTTTTTATATTTTTCAGGAAAAAATCAACTATCTTTTCCTCATTTATATCTGCTTTAATAGAGGATTGAGAGTGAATACCACTACCAAGTTTTGCAAAATTCGATTTTTCCATCTTTATTAATAATATACTTTATAAATTTAACTTCTATTGTTTGTTTAAATATTTCGCAAGTTTAATTGCTAAGGAACAAAGGGTCATAGTAGGATTAAGACTTCCACTAGTAGGAAAAACAGAAGTGCTACAAATATAAACATTACGAACACCATGAATTTGTAGATTTTTATTCACAAAAGAATTTTTTTTGCTGACCCCCATTATTGTCCCGCCCATATGATGAGATGAGTCTAATAATATATTCTCAATATTTTTTTTAGTAAGTTTGGACTCAGTATTCCAATTTATATCCAAATTATTATTTAAAATATCAACTAAAAAATTAATTGTTTGAAATTCTTTACTAGAAAACTTATAAGAAATTGTAAATTTTTCTTTTTTATTTATTTTTTTATAAATTATTCTATTATTTTTTGAAGGAACCATTTCATTATACATTGTTATTTTAAACTTTTCATGTTCAAAGTCTTTATTAAATATTTTTAAAATATATAATTTAAATATTTTCTTTTCTTTATTTTATTTACTAATTCAATAAATAAATATTTTTCAAATCTCACATATGAATTTAATAATTTTTTCTTGACTTGTATATCTTGACTAAGCGATATACCTTTGTATTCAATCCATTTATTATAATTTTTAAGCACTACATCTCTGAGAAAACGCAAATTACTTTTTGTAGGTTTTACTATTCCAAGTTGAAACTTTGGATGATCCATGAAATATCTGCCAACTATTGATTTATTTTTTACATTTTTAAGTTTTTGATTATGTACCGATCTGAGGATTAAAAAATTTGTTTCTAAACCACCACAACATACCAAAATGTTTTTTGAGTATATTTTTGTTTTATTGTCATCTAGTTCAATAGATGTTTTGCCTTTAAAATCATTTAAATATTTTACTTTTGTATTAATTAATAAATCAGACTCTTTATAGTGGTCTAAATTATTAAAACGATATGGTTCTTCATTAGAAAAAAAACTTCTTTTTCTTACAAATTTATTGTCCCTATTCCTTTTATTTAAATCATTGATAAGACTTAAATTTTTGAAAAGATATTTTGATTTTAATTTTTTATAATATTTTATAATTTCATTATGAGTGATTGGCCATAAATTTTTATTTTTGTCCCAACGACTATACATCTCAAATTTTTCAATATAGCTAGATACACCGGCCCAAATATTACCAGTACCACCCAAAGCTGAAATCCGCGAATTTTTTTTAATTTTATAGTTTTCATTTGCAATTAATGATTGTTTATCTTTTGTTTCAATATTTTCTGAATAATTTAAATTTCCTTTTTCTATTATAAGTATATTTTTATTTTTTTTATTCAAATGTTCGTAAAGTACATATGCTGCAGGTCCGGTTCCAATTATTATAAAATCAAATATTTTATTTTTACTTTTTTTAAGAAATTTTTTCTTTTCAATAATATTTTTAAAATTATATATCATTGGTTTTCTAAAAAACTTGAAAAATCAGAAATTTCTTTTCTTAAATTATGAATTTTAATTTTTTTAAGCCAATCTAAATCAAAGAAGTACAACTCATCTCTTATGTCATTAGTGTTAGACTCAATTTTAAGATCTTCAATTAATTTATCATTTGAAACAATAAATTTGTAATAATTTTCAGGGTTACTAAATTCGTGATACCTATCATATTTCAAATAGTTATATTTTTTTATTGGAATTTTTTTATATTCATTCTTAAAATAAACTTTTTTTATAAAAAAAGGTATCCCATAATGGTAACCACCAGTGTTTTCAACATCTATTGTAGGTAAATATAAATATTTGTTATTTTTTAATAAAGAATAAATTAATTTTAATTTTAATTTTAATAATGTATTTTTACGATTTAAATTTTCCAGGTCATTACTAGCTAAAATTGCACCTATTGGATGAATTCTGGATTTACCAAATTTACTGAAACCTGGTATATTCAAATATAAATTTTCTTTATCAATTAATTGTCTAGAAGGATGTGATAATTGGATCATCGTATTTAATAAATCTTTAGAGTTTGTAAATATAATTCCACCTTCGCCTGCAGAAATAGCCTTTGCTCCTTGAAGACTCATAAAAGAGATATCAGCAAAATTTAAAATACTTTCGTTATTAAATTTTGCCCCATGTGCATGACTACAGTCTGCAATAATTTTTACTTTTGGTTTTAGTTCTTTTATTTTTTTTACATTATAAGTTTCATTGGTATAACCAAAAGCATGGGTTACAACTATTGCAGAAATATCTTTCTTTAGAATATCTTCGTCTAAAATCATTTTTAAATTTTTATCAAAATCTAAATAAACTGGTTGAAATCCATTTTTTAAAATTGTTATGCATGTTGACGTAAACGTGAGTTTGGACAATAGTATTTTAGAACCTTTTTCTAAACCTAGTGATAAAAGAGATGCCTCAAATGCTTGAGTACCATTAGAGAAAGATAATGCATATTTGCTAGAAAATTTATCTGCTAATTTTTTCTCAAAATCTATTACATATTTTGGATATTTTGAGTATCTATTAAATATAATATTTTTAACTATATTTAATGACAAAATAATTTTTAACAATAAATTAGACACAATTTATATTTATATAATTTTAAATTAAACGGAATAAAAATTTATGTATTTTTTAAAAATTCATTTAAATCAAAAATTAAGTTAATAATAGGGCATAATTAATTAATAATATGCAAACTGTAATAGTTTTAGGCACACATAATAGCGGGAGTGGACTTGTACACGAATATTTAAGTTCGAGAAATGATTTTTCAACTCCCTTCGGACATAATGAATTTAGAATTTGTTCAGATCCAGGTGGATTAAATTATTTATTCAATGCAACATATAATAATCCAGGATTTTTTAACAACTCATATGCCGTGAGCAATTTTTTATCTTATATAAAAAAATTAGAAAAATCGAAAGAATATAAAAAAGAAAATGTAAAAGTTAATTTATATAAAAAAAATCTCTATCTCGAGGCTAGAAAATTTATAAACAAAATAACAAAGGTCCAATATTTTGCAATACCTCATTATAGAAGAATTAATTTAACTACTTTAGAAAAAATAAAAATTAAAATTAATAAAAGGATTTTAAAAAAAAAATTACCCGATACGAAAATTAATTCTATAGTATTATTCCATGATGAAAAAAAATTTTTATTTGAGGCAAATAAATTTATTAATAAAATACTTGTTTCTAATATAGGAAAAAATTATAAAAAAAATATTGTGCTTAATAATGGTGGAGATATCTTAAATCCTATTGAGACAACAAAATACTACACAAATCCAAAAATAATTACAGTTAGCAGAGATCCAAGAGATATTTTTGCCAGTATGAAAGCAAGAGAATCTTTAGCTACCCCTTGGTATGATGTAGATATATTTATTAATTGGTATAAAACTTGTTTCGATCATAGCATTTATTCAAAAAATAAAAAAATACTTAATCTTAAATTTGAAAAGTTACTTTTAAATTTTAATAGAGAGAATAAAAAAATTTGTAAATTTCTTGCTATAAAAGAAAAAATTAAAATGAGAAAAACCAATTATTTCAATTTTGATATAAATTCGTCTAAGAAAAATATCGGTAAATACAAAAAAGTTTTAAAATATAACGAAATACAAAAAATCGAAAAAAAGTTAAGAAGACACTTGAACTATTAAGAGTTTATAAAATTTAATTTTATATATAAATAATATTATTTGTTTTAAAATTTCTATAAACTCCCCTTGTATCAAAGATTAATTCTGAGCCAGCATGAATTTTTTTATAATTTACATTTGAATGATCAGTTCCAACAATTACAATACTCTTCTTTTTATATTTTTTTAAAGAGCTAAGAGATATTGACCTTTTATTAAATAATTTATTTTCCAATTCAAATTTTTTTACATAAGGATCGTAAAATTCAACTCTATATTTTTTAAATAAAAATTTCTTAATTATCTCTATCGATGGAGACTCTCTTGTATCAGATGTATTTTTTTTGTAAGAGATTCCAACTACTAAAATTTTCTTTGAACTGATTCTATTTTTTTTTAGATATTTAATAATTTTTCTATAAACCCATTCTGACATAGATGAATTTAATTTTGATGAAGTCTCAATTAATTTTGAGTTATATTTTTTTTTCTTCATTAACCATGTTAAATAAATTGGGTCTATCGGAATGCAGTGTCCACCGACGCCCGGACCAGGATGAAATGGTCTAAAGCCAAAATTTTTAGTTTTAGCCGCTTCGATTACATCCCAAACATTAATACCTAATTTATCTGATATAATTTTAAATTCATTTACTAAACCAATGTTTACAGATCTGTAAGTATTCTCCAAGAGTTTTGACATTTCCGCAACTTTAATTGATTTTGCAATAAAAACTTTTTTTGCAATTAAACTATATAAATTATACGCAATTTTTGAGCACTCTTTAGAATATCCTGATACAACTTTTGGAGTTTTGTCATAAGTAAAAAGTTTATCCCCAGGATTTTCTCTTTCTGGTGAAAAAATTAAATGAAAATTTCTTCCCAGTGTATATTTATTCTTATTATTAAATAATTTAAATATCTCTAATGTTGCTCCAGGATATACAGTACTTTCTAAAATCAAAACATGATTTTGGTTCAAAATTTTTCTGAGTTTTATAACACTTTTTTTAATTATAGAAATGTCCGGCTTTTTTGATTTATTCAATGGCGTTGGTAGACAAATAATTATTATATCTTGTTGTTTCAAACATGAGTAATCGTTTGTAACATTTTTTTTGAATTTATCGAAATAGGAGTTATTCAGAAAATTTTTATTTTCAATATAACAAATTCCTTTTTTAATAAGATTTATTTTTTCAGAAGTAATTTCAACACCTTGCACATTTACTTTTTGTTTGAGAAATCTTATAGCCAAAGGCAAACCTACATAGCCTAGGCCAATTATACCAACTTTTATTTTTTTGTTTTTAATTTTAGATAGAATACTTTTTGACATTTAAAAAAGTCAATTTATATACTTTATTTTTAGTAAAATAAAATTATTAATTGATTTATATATTATTCGTACTAAATCTTGAAAACGCCATAATTTAAAGTTTTTTTATAATTAGTAACAAATATTTTTATATACAGTTAACTAGATTATAAGTATTTAGAAATGCAAATAAGATCTTTTTAATGAATTTATTAAATAAAATATTATTAGTAATTTCTCCACAAATTAAAGTTAAGTCTATAATATTACTCTTTTTTATTATTGTTACATCCTTTTTGGACTTACTAAGTATAGGGCTTGTACTTCCAGTGGTAAGCACACTAATCACTGGTGAAGGAAATTTGATATCAAACTTTATAGAAAATATTTCTTTTTCTCTATCATCGTCTCTTGAGGTAAAAGAAAGTTTCAATGAAATATTTAGTCTCGCTGCTCTACTTTTAACTTTTTTTTTGAAATTTATTTTTATGTGTATATTTATATTTTTTCACTCACAATTTGTAGCTCAAGCTACTACAGAAATTTCATCAAATATAATTAAAAAATACATTTACAATAATTATAATTTTTTTTTAATAAGAAATTCCTCTGAATTAATAAGAAATTTAACAAGTGAGGTTGCGGGAATAATTAAAAAAATATTAATACCGATAATTTATTTAATTTTAGATTGTATAATATTTTTAGGAATTATTTTTTTATTATTTTTTGTTAGTCCAAAGTCATCCTTAATTTTATTTTCTGGTTCAATTTTAATTATTTTAATCTACTACTTAATAAGTAAAAAAAAATTATATTTTCTAGGACTCGATAATAGAAAACTAGAAAAGAATAAAATTAACCTCGTTCAAAATCTATTCAATGGAATCCAATTAATTAAATTATATAATAAAGAAGAAAACTTTGTTGAAAGTTTTAAACATACAGTTTCATCACAAGCAAATAATTTAAAAATACAAACAATAATTATGTCAATTCCAAGATACTTCACAGAATTTTTGATAATCTTTGTTTTTATAATTTTTTTAATACTTCAATTAAACAGCAGAGAGAACAATCTTATATCTGTAGTTCCTATTATTTCTATTTATGTTGTGGCTGCTGCTAGACTTTTTCCAACAATTAATAGAATGATTTTAAATTTACAATCATTAAAAAGTGGTCAGGCATCAATAGAAAATATTAGCAAGGAACTTTCAATGAATTATGAAAGAGAAAAATTTATAGATAAAAAAAATATTGTATTTAAAAATAAAATTAATATTTCTAATTTATCTTTTAAGTACCCATCAGGAAATGATTATATTTTTAAAAATCTTAATATAGATATTGCAAAAAATGAAATAATTGGAATTTCGGGATCTTCAGGAATTGGCAAAACAACATTTATAAATATATTAACTGGCCTAATAAAACCAACAGAGGGTGAGGTTAAAGTTGATGATGAGAATATAAATGATTTTATGAAATCATGGAGAAACATGATTGGTTATGTCTCACAAAGTAATTTTTTAATTGATACAAGCATAAGAGAAAATATAACTTATTTTTCAAAACATGAAAAAACTAATAATAAGTTATTAGATAAAGTAATTTTACAAACAGGACTCGAAGATTTAGTTAGTAAAAGATCTTCAAGTGGAGTTGATACAAAAATAGGAGAAATGGGTTTAGAAATATCAGGAGGTCAAAAGCAGAGAATTTGCCTTGCAAGATGTTTATATTCAAATCCAGATATTCTAATTTTAGATGAAAGCACAAATGCACTTGATTCAGAATCTGAAAAAAACATTTTTAAAAACATCATTAACGATAATGATAAAAGAAGAACGATAATTTTGATTTCTCATAAAAGTACAAATTTCAAGTATTGTGAGAAAATATATGAAATAAAAAAAGGTAAATTTGAAAAAATAGATTAAAAATTTATTAAACTTAATTTAAATGTATTTAAACACTCAAAAGAAAAAAAAACACATTTATATACCAATTGAAGTAGTTCAAAGAGAGTTTAATCATAAATTACTTCTTGCAATAAAAGCAGCACTTAAAGGATATAGAGTTTATTTTGGAACAAAATCAGGACTTGGGAAAGTTTTAGAGACAAATAAAAATGAAATAAGTCAAAAGGGAATTTTATTTTATAAAAGTTTCGCACTTTTGCCAAATAGTCAGTTTGGAAAATTATATAAATTATTTGAACATTTTATAGTTTTTGATGAGGAACTAGGACCTTCAATTAAAAATATTGACCTATCAATTAAACAAAGATTAAAAATCAACCAAGCTTCTATTTTTTTTGTAATTGGCAAACAATTTAAAAAAAAAATTAAAATGTTAAATAATGAATTTTATAAGAAAACAAAAATAATTGTATCTGGCTGGCCTAAATTCGACTTATTCACAAAAAAATATTTAAAAATATATCAAAAAGACATAGAAAAAATTAGAGAAAAGTATGGAAATTTTTATTTATTTTCATCAAATTTTGGTTTTATAAACGAAAAATTATTTAAAAAAAAAATTAAAGATTTAAAAAAAATTAAAAATAAGAATTTAAAAAAACAGAACATAAGTTTAATTAAAAATGGCTATAATGACTTTAATAACTTAATTTTTGAATTAAATAATCTTAAAAATAAAATTAATTCTAATTTAATAATCAGACCTCACCCAGCAGATAAAAATCATGAAGATTGGGAAGATAAATTAATTAATAATCCTAACATCAAAATTAAAAGTAATAACGAAATTATACCATGGATTATTGCATCAAAAGGTTTATTACATAGGGGATGTAGTACATCTATAGATTCATATTTGCTAAAAAAAAAAATTTTTTATGTTTTACCCAATAGAACTCTCAAGAAGAACGAAAAAAATTTATCTTACAATCTATCTTTAAAGATAAAAAAAATTGAAACAATTCTTAATGGAGATAGTAAATTTATTCCCCATAAAAAAAGGATTAATAGTAATTTTATTGAAAATGTTAAAAAAAAAAATTCTATTGACATAATTTTGAATAGCCTAAATAAACTTAAATGTAAAACACAGCGACCAATCAAAATGAATTTTTTTATAAAAGCTTGGAGGAAATTAACATTTGAGTCAATTTATTTTTTATTAAAATTTAAATTAAAAAAAAAGAATCCATATACACAAAAACAAGTTTACGATTTTTCTAACTATAATTTGAAAAATAAAATAAGTATTTTTTCAAATAATAAGAAAATAAAAATAAAATATTTGTTACATGACGTTGTTGAAATAGAGCATCTATCAGACAAATATTAATCTATTGTGGAATTTAGTTTTTAAATAATATAAGTAAAATTATGCTTAAAAATCAAAATTATAAAATACCCTGCTTTATATTGGCTAGAAAAAATTCAAAAGGTTTAAAGAATAAAAATATTTTCCCACTTGATAAAAAACCATTGATATTACATACGATTGAATATGCAAAAAAATGTAAATTTGTATCTGATATTGTTATATCAACTGATGATAAAAGAATTAAAAAAATATCAGAAAAAAACGGATGTAAGGTTTTATTTCCTAGACCAAAAAAGTTAAGTAATGATAACGCATCAAATGTTGTAGCTCTTAAACATTTAATAAATTTTTATGAAACTAATATTTCAAAATTAGACTATTTTGCTTTTATGCAAATAACAGAGCCATTAAGACCCAAGAATATTCTTAAAAATTGTTTTGAAGCCATTAAGCAAAAAAATTTAAATTCAGCATTTGCGGGATTTGTATATAAAAAAAATTTTTGGATCGAGACAAAAGGACAAATATATAAACCAATTTCTCCTATAGATGAGAGAAATAAACCAAGGCAAAAAAGAAAAATGATTTTTAGAGAAGATTGTGGTGTTGCTCTAATCACAAGAAGAGATACGCTAATTAAAGAAAATAAATTATTTAAAAAACCATTTGAAATTATCCCGTACTCAGGTATTTGCGGATACGTTGATATACATGAAAAAAAAGATATAAAAATTGCAAGTTTACTTAAAAAAATAAAACTTTAATAAAAAATAATTTTATTTTTTTTTAAACTTTTAAAAAGTAAATTATAATTAGAAAATAAATCTTTTTTATTGCCCGAATTTTTAATTATAAAATCAGGTTTTTTTGGTTTTATAAATGGAATATCAACCCCAACAACATTCTTAATTTTTTTATTAAGTGCTTTTTTATAAAGTTTTTTGTAGTCTCTCTTAAGTAATAGACTAAATGGCGTATCAATAAAAACCTCAAAATAGGATTTTACATTTTTTTTACACCAGTTCCTGAATCTTTGTGATGTTATATTTGCTGAAATCACAATATTTACATTTTGTTCTGAGAGATATTTTACTAAAGTAGTTAGCCGTACAGCATTTTTATCTCTATCTTTTAGTGTATATTTAATATCGTCAAGAAATATTTTTCTAAATTCATCTCCGTCAAAGAAAATAGTGTTTTTGTTTTTTTTTTTAAATTTATTAAAAAAATATTTCCCAAAAGTACTTTTTCCGCTTCCAGAAATTCCTGTAATCCAAATAACCACAATTATTTAAAATTTATTTCTTTTTACAAATATACAAAGGGGATCTTTTTATTATTTGAAAATATCCTCTCATATTTAATTCTTTATCATAAATTTCTTTGTATTTTTCATAGAAACCATCTACTAAATCAATTCCTCTTGGTTCAACTCCTGAAGCAACAAAGCCCATCAAAATCTCCCAATCTGTTACTTGAAGTTCTTCCTCTTCTACTTTTTTAGTCATATTAAAGTGATTTGGGATCATTTTGTCTGCAACTTCCTCGGTAAAAGTATCTATTATTCTATCTGTTGGAAAATTTTTATCTAGTTTTCTACCTATCTCATAAACATTAAGCATATGCCTTTCACTATTGGTAGTTATACTACAAAAAGAATTTGGATTATCATTGAGACATTTGCTTAAATTGCTAAGTGCTTTATTTTTATCTTGAGCGTGGTAAACGACGTTATGACACATGACGATATCAAACTGTCCAAAATATTTTTCTAAATTTTCTACATCTGCTACTTCATAAATTTTTTTACCTTTAATATCTGTAGTGTTTTCTTTTTCTTTATCTACCATTGCTTCTGAAAAATCAGTAAAAACAATGTCTAAGTTAAATTTATTCAATTTCTCTAAATTTTTTTTCCAAAATACACCTGTTCCACAACCAACATCCAAAACTCTAATTGTCTTATCTTTAGGAAAATTTTCCATTTCAAAGTTATTTAAAATCCATTCATGAAAAGAATGTTTATTTTTAGTAAATTGGTGAATTTTAATTCTAGCTTCTAAATATTTGGTAGTGCTGTATTGTTTTTTTTTTAAATAATTTTTTGTAATTTCTTCGGGCATTATATTGTAAATATCCTTTCTATATTACTATTATCTCTTTTCATATCGATAAGATTGTTTTGTTTATCAAAATTTAAAAAATAAATATCTGGCATTGACATTGTTTTCCACTCTTTAAAACCAAAATTGATATTAAAAAAAAATTTTAAAATCATTCCTATTAATACTCCATGAGATATTATAACTAAATCTTTATCATCCTTTTTGAAGTTTTCATATATTTCAAGAAGAAAAGAATTTATTTTATCAAAATGATCTCTATGAGAAGTGCCGCCTTCTACTTTAAAATTTTCATTTTCCCACATTTTTTCAATTATTTGATGCTTAGTTAGTTTTTCGTTTTTCGGCATATGAATTTCTTCAAGTTCTTTTTTTTCTACTATATCTATATTTTTTGCTGTTTCAGAAAATGGTTTAATAGTTTGTACTGCTCTCTTAAAAGGGCTTGTATATATTGTAGAGCTATTTAAGCCTAAATTTGTTAATTTTTTACTAAGTGAATTTGCCTGCACTATGCCATCTTCGTCTAGCTCTCTTTCGTGATCCTTTCCACCCATTGCAGCTTTTCCATGTCTAATTAATACAATTTTTTTCATACCTTAAAAATTTCTTTCATAATTTTATAATCTCTACCGTTATCAACCTCTGCCCATTTACCATTAAACTTAATACCCTTAATAGAAATTTTTTTATCTATAAGCTTTTGCAGAATATCTGTCAAATATAATTTTTTATAATTGTTTTTATAATCTTTTTTTAAACATGATTTAAATACCTTCCAACCCTTGGGTTCAAATTTTAATAAACCCATATATTGACCCTGAATATTATTTATACTTTTAGTTTTTTTTCCGATTTCTAATACGATATTTTTATTATTTATTTTAAATGTTTCAGCATCGTCCAAAGGGTTTTTGAATCTTTTACTCCAAAGTTTTTTCCAAAAAGGATCGTATGCTATCGAAATAGGTGATTTTTCTAATAATAACTTTTTAATAATTTTTTTTTCGTAAAAAATATCCCCATAAGAAACTATACATTTGTATTTGTACAGCCAACTATTTGCTTTATTCAATGAATATACCATGTTAGTTTTTTTCCAT
This sequence comes from uncultured Pelagibacteraceae bacterium, assembly GCA_902569105.1. Classification (GTDB taxonomy): domain Bacteria; phylum Pseudomonadota; class Alphaproteobacteria; order Pelagibacterales; family Pelagibacteraceae; genus Pelagibacter. The sequence goes on from CACFTE010000002.1 coordinate 135,650, forward strand.
TTTTTGTTATGGAAATTTTTTAAACGAAATTTTTTAAATTTATTTTTTTTATATCCAGTTACTAGAGCAACTTTTTTGATCCCCAAATCATAAAAATTATTTATCAATTTTTCTATAATTGTGGTATCCCCTAATTTTAAAAACGATTTAGGATTTTTCGACAATTGTTTTGGAAGTCTACTTCCTCTACCGGCTACTAATATTATTGCTCTCACTTTATACTGAATAGATTGCTGAAGATAAACAATCAAGATAAATAGATTTTTTTTTAACAAGTTCTGAAAATATTTGTTCACCACAACCAATTGCAGCTGGTATTCCCAACTCGGAACATCTAATTGACATATGTGAGTTTTTACCTCCATATTTTGTTACAAGCCCTTTTATATCAAAACCAAATAACCAATCGTATCCTGGGTCTGCATTTTCAATAAAAATAATCTTGTTTTTTAGTCCCTTACTTTTTTTAATATCAGGATTAAATAAAATTTCC
>CACFTE010000003.1 GCA_902569105.1 uncultured Pelagibacteraceae bacterium
AAACTTGCAATGAAAAGATGGTTTAGTGACAAATATCTAGAAAATAATCCTGCAGTATATAAAGAGTTTATGAATATTTTAAATAAATCAGGAGAAGACCATGAAAACTTTATTAAAGCATACGATTTATTTGCAAATTATATAGATGATGAAATAAAGGTAAAAAAAATAGATGTTAATACTCTTATAATTACAGGATCAAATGATCCTGGCTCAACTTCGAAAATGTCCAGAGAATTAAATAACGATATACCTAATTCTAAATTTATTGAGATAAAAGGTGGAAAACATCTATGTAGTATTGAATGTTCAGATGATGTAAATATTGCAATAAAAGACCATATTAATAATGCCTGAATTAAAAAAATATAAAATGTTTATTAATGGGGAGTGGGTTGACTCTGAAAGTAAAAAAACATTTGAAACTTTAAATCCAGAAAATAATAAACCATGGGCTGTAGTTCCTGAAGCAAGTGCTAAAGATGTTGATAAAGCAGTCAAATCTGCTCAAAAAGCTTTTGAAGGTGAATGGTCTAAAATATTACCTAGAAAAAGAGCAAAATATTTAAGAGCTATCGGTAACAAACTTAGAGAGAATGCGGAGCTATTAGGTAAAGTTGAAACAGTTGATACAGGTAAACTTTATAGAGAAACTTATAAACAAGCTCATTATATTGCTGAGTACTATGACTACTACGCAGGACTTGCAGATAAAATTGAAGGCACAGTTCTTCCAATTGATAAACCAAATATTCAAGCTATTACAACTAGAATTCCAATTGGAGTAATTGCTGCAATCGTTCCATGGAATTCACAAATGTTTTTAACAGCAACTAAACTTGCTCCAGCTCTTGCGATGGGAAATACAGTAGTAATCAAAGCATCAGAACTTGCGCCAGCTACGATGTTTGAGTTTGCAAAATTAATTGAAGAAATAGGAATTCCAAAAGGGGTTGTGAATGTTATTACAGGTTTTGGTGATCCATGTGGGAAAGCTTTAACAACCCATAATTTAGTTGAAAAGGTTGCATTCACAGGTGGTCCTGAAACAGCGAGACATATTATTAGAAATTCTGCAGAAAATTTGTCAGAGGTTAGTTTAGAATTAGGTGGAAAGAGTCCTGTTGCAGTATTCAACGATGCACACCAAGAAAATGCAGTTAATGGAATTACTGCTGGAATTTTTGGTGCATCTGGACAAAGTTGTATTGCTGGTTCAAGGTTATATTTACAAAAAGAAATTTATAATGAATTTTTAGATAAGCTTACATCTAGAGCAGAAAAAATAAAAATAGGTGCTCCAATGGATCCAGATACAGAGATGGGACCATTAAGTAATTTTAAACAATTAGAAGTTATTGAAAGAAATATAAAATTAACTACTGAACAAGGTGGTAAAATAAAATGTGGTGGAAAAAGACATTCTTTTTCAAATGAGGGATATTATTTTCCTCCTACAATTATTGAATGTGATAATCATAACTTACCGGTTGCAGAAAACGAGTTATTTGGTCCTGTTTTATCAGTTATGAAGTTCGAAAATGAAAAAGAAGTAATTGAAAAAATGAATGATAATCAATTTGGATTATCCTCTGGAGTTTATACTAGTGATCTGGCTAGAGGATTAAGAGTTTCAAATGCAATTAGAGCAGGAATTACATTTGTTAATACATATAGATTAATTTCACCGTCTGCTCCATTTGGTGGGATTAAAGATAGTGGATACGGTAAAGAAGCAGGCATAGATTCAATTAAAGATTACACCAGAGTTAAAACAATTTGGTACTATACATCTGAAGAACCAACACTTGATCCATTTTCCATTAGATAGTGCCATTTAAACATATTTTAGTTCTGCTTTTTATAATGGCTACACATGGAAGTGCATTTCCAATCGCAAAACTTGCTCTTAATAATAATGTTCCTCCAATTCTGATGGCATCCTTAAGAATGGGTCTAGTTATGTTGCTGTTAATTCCTTTTTGGAAGTTTAAAATTCCAGATAAAAAATATCTTAAGTCGCTTGTTATATTTTCAATCTCAATGGGTGTAATGGTATATGTTTTTATGAATCTATCTTTGAAGCACTCTTCATTCATATCTCCAATAATTATAGGTGCTCAACTAGCTGTTCCGTTTGCTGTTTTATTAAGCGCAATAATGATTGGAGAAAATATAAGCTCAAAAAAATGGATATTGGTAATTTTAGCATTTATTGGAATTGTAATTGTTTTTTTTGATCCAGAACTAAAAAATAATTTATTAGGATTATTTTTTGCATCACTGATGGCTTTATTTTTTGCAATTACACAAGTTTATTCGAGACAATTAAAAGAACTAAGTCTAACATTGATAAATGCTTATACTGGACTTTTTGGATTTTTCGTTCTTATTGTAGTTTCCTTTTTTGTAGAAGGTGAAGTGATTATTAATATACAAAATATCAATCTTGAGTCTTGGATTTTGATTGGTTATCAGGCAGTAATTGTTTCTCTGTTTGCTCACATGTCTATGTTTTATTTATATAAATTTTATACAGTTGGGCAGATTTTTCCTTTTTATTCACTATTTCCAATCTTTGGGATCATTTTAAGCTTTTTAATATTTGGTGAAATACCAAGCATATTATTTTTTATAGGAAGCTTAATCGTGATAAGTTCAGTAATTTTACTGCAGAAAACCAAATAAAATAACCTATTGATATTATTCACAGATCCTATTTAATTTTGTTTTTATAAATTGTTAACAATTAAAGGATAAATATGAAAAAATTAATTTTAGCTGCTTTTCTATTTGTGTCGACGATGTCAACAAGTACTTTAGCAGACATTAAAATGGGGATCATATTAGGATTTACAGGTCCGATAGAATCTCTGACTCCGGCCATGGCCGCTTCAGCTGAGCTTGCTTTTAAAGAGGCGTCAGACTCAGGTAAGTTACTTGGTGGAGAAAAAATATCAGTAGAAAGAGCAGATTCAACATGTGTTGACTCTGCGGCCGCAACATCTGCTGCAGAAGGTTTAGTTGCAAATGGAGTAGTTGCAATTATGGGTGCTGACTGTTCAGGTGTAACTGGTGCGATAGCAACTAATGTTGCTGTACCTAATGGAGTAGTAATGATTTCACCTTCTGCTACATCACCAGGGTTAACTGATCTAAACGATAATGGATATTTCTTTAGAACAGCACCATCAGATGCTAGAGGTGGGCAAATCTTAGCTGATATTACAAAAGATAGAAAAATTAAAAGTGTAGCAATCACTTATACTAATAATGACTATGGAAAAGGTTTGGCAGATGTTTATAAAGCAGCTGTGGAAGCTCATGGAATTAAAGTAACCACTGTTGCTGCTCACGAAGATGGTAAAGCAGACTATTCAGCAGAAGTTGCTACTCTTGCTTCAGCAGGTGGAGATGCAATAGCTGTTATTGGATATATTGATCAGGGTGGTAAAGGTATAATTCAAGCATCTTTAGACTCTGGTGCATTTGATGTATTTATTTTATCAGATGGAATGATCGGAGATTCTTTAACTGACAACTTTGGAAAAGCTTTGAATAAATCTTTTGGTTCTTTACCAGGATCAACTGGAAAAGGTGCTGGAGTATTTGCTGATGTGGCTAAAGCTGGTGGTATCGACTCTTCTGGACCTTATACAGGAGAATCATATGATGCTGCTGCATTAATAACTTTAGCAATGCAAGCTGGTGGTAAAGCTGATAGAGCAACAATTCAGCAAAATGTAATGGCTGTTGCCAATGCTCCTGGAAAAAAGATTTACCCAGGTGAATTAGGAAAAGCTTTAGATTTACTTGCAAAAGGTAAAGCTGTTAACTACGAAGGTGCTACTGGAGTAGAAATGACAGATGTCGGAGAAGCTTTTGGTTCTTTCTTAGAAAAAGAAATCAAAGGTGGAAAATTTAAAACTAAAAAACAAAGATAATCTTTGAATTGTAAAACCCCAACGATTAATTTCGTTGGGGTTTTTTTTTAGAATATATATTTATCAGCTAAATAGATAACAAGACCAATAGTAATTCCTAAAAGAATATAATACAATTTAAATTCCCTTTCTAATTAGGTTATAAATTTTATCTTTGTCTGTTAATCCCATTTCACGAACTATTTCTTTGCTATTTTTATAAACTACTATTGTGGTCCAATAATTAATTTTTAAATATTTGGCTATTTCAGGATTTTCAGTTTGTTCATAAAAATAAAACAAAACTTCTTTAAAATCATTTTGTGCGCTCTCAAATACTTTATTTTGAGCTTTACATGTCGAGCAAAATTTATTCCAGGAATTAACTACAATAGTTTTCCCTTCATTTTGAGCTTTTTTGAATTCTTCTATTGTAAAATTTGTATCTTTTTCAAATGCTAACAAATGTGTTGATGAAATAGTAAATAAAATTATAAAAAATATTTTTTTCATTCTACTGCTTTATGATTTTTTCAGGTATTATTCCCTGCGGTCTATAGCGCATTATTAACAATACACCAACTCCTATCATTAGAAACCTGAAGTATGATGCGCTTTCAATTAAATGGATCTTTAAAACGTTTGTTTCTGGCAGGTGTGCAGTAAAAAAGTTGATTAAATATAAAGCTATTGGCCCTGCTTCTACCCATAAAAACCAAACCACAAAACCTCCTAATATAGCTCCAAAATTATTTCCAGTACCACCTACAATAACCATTACCCAAATAACAAAAGTATATCTCATAGGTCGGTAACTACCTGGAGTAAATAAACCATCATTTGTTACCATCATCGCACCAGCTAGACCGACAACTGCAGATCCTAAAATAAAAATTAAAAGGTGGGCTTTAACAACATTTTTACCCATAGCACTTGCAGCCTCTTCATTATCTCTTATTGCTCTCATTTTTCTTCCCCATGGTGAATAAAGAGCTTTTTGAGTTACAATTAATAAAATAACTACAACAGTTAAAAAAAGTCCAGCCATACATAGTTTTACATAAACTGATGATGCATCAATTACCAATTGATTTAAAAGATCTTGTCTTTCTGAAAGAGTATCTATTACTTTTAATTTACCTGAATGAAATTTTTCTACTAAATTAATAAACCAAGATGAGGTTTGAAGGTCAATCTCATATGGTACAGGTCTTTTTAAACCTATTACATTTTTTACTCCTCTTGCCAACCAATCCTCATGCTTAATTATAGAAACTACAATTTCAGCAATTAACAATGTTGCAATTGCTAAATAATCTGCTCTTAAACCAAGTGCAATTTTTCCTATTATGTAAGCTAAACCTCCAGCAAAGAATGCTCCAACAATCCACGAAAACAATATTGGCATTCCCAAACCACCAAGGAAACCGGTTTTGGCTGGTTCAACAGCTTCGATGCTTTCAATTCCTGGACCAGCTACTAATCTTATTAATAATATACCAATTAGTATAATGCCTGCTATCAAATAATTTCTTTTTTTTGATTTATGAATTTTTTTTAAAACATAGCGAATTGAAATTATCATAGCAGCTATTATACCTAAGGAGCCTATCATATTTATTCCACCTGCTTTCCATGCTTCGGGGACTGGAGCAACAGAAACTAAAACTACTGCAAGGCCACCCAGAGCTGTATAACCCATAATTCCAAAATTAATTAAACCTGCATAACCCCATTGTATATTTGCACCAATAGTCATAACAGCTGAAATTAAACAATAGTTTAAAATAGATAAGGCTTGAGACCATGATTGAAATATGCCCACTAAAATAATGAGTGTAAACATTATAATATAAGCAGTAACTACGTTTAAATATTGCTTCATAATCTAAGTCCTTTAAAAATACCCGATGGTCTAAAAAGTAATACAATTACTAAAATAGAGAAAGATACTGCAAATTTATAGTCAGTAGAAAGAAGTTGCATTAATGAGTTTGGTTCTAAACTTTCTGGAAGTATATAAGTAAAAAACTTTTTATAAGCATATGTTATTAATATTTCTCCAAAAGCTACTACATAGCCTCCTAAAAATGCTCCCAATGGATTTCCAATTCCTCCAACTATAGCTGCAGCAAAAATAGGTAGCATATTGTTAAAATATACAAACGGTTTATAACTTTTATCTAAACCGTATAAAACTCCACCAATTGTTGCTAAAATTCCAGCTATTACCCACGTTATTAATACAACCTTTTTTGGATCTATTCCTGATAATAGGGCAAGATCCTCATTGTCAGAATAAGCTCTCATACTTTTTCCAGTTTTCGTTTTGTTAAGAAACCAAAACATTATTGAAACTACAATTATAGTAACAACTATTGTAATTACTTGTGTTGATTTAATTGTTAAACCCTCGCTTAATCCTGTCATCTCTTTAAATTCTGTAGCTTTTAAAATAAATTTTTCCCCATCAAGAAATCTTCTGTCAAAAGGTCCTATTATTATTCTAATTATTGCTTGAGTGACAAACATTACTCCAACACTAACCATAGCAAGTACTACTGGAGGACTTTTTTTAATTCTGTAATAACTAAAAACAAATTTATCTATAGAGAGCATGTATAAAATCATCATGATAATTGCAAATGGAATGGTTAATAATGCTGTCGGTAAAAACCCTAGGTTAATTCCAATAGACTGAAAATAAAAAGTAAGCAAGACAGCAAACATAGTTCCGAAAGACATCATGTCTCCTGTTGCAAAATTTGCAAATCTCAACACTCCATAAACCAGTGTTACAAAAATTGCTCCTAAAGCAAGTTGAGATCCATAACTAAGGGCAGGAATAATTGTGTAGTTTAATAATAATATTATAGCATTTAAAAAATCCATTCTATCCTCCTAGGAAAGATCTTCTAACCTCAGGATCTTGTAGTAATTCATTTCCTAATCCCTCAAACTTATTTTGCCCTGTAACTAAAACGAAACCTCTGTCAGAGATACTCAATGCTTGTTTTGCGTTTTGCTCAACCATTATAATAGCAACATTAGTTTTTTTAACTTTTACAATATGTTGGAATAATTCATCCATCACAATTGGAGAAACTCCTGCAGTAGGTTCATCTAACATTAAAACGGAAGGTCTGATCATGAGAGCTCTACCTAATGCCACTTGTTGTCTTTGTCCTCCAGATAACTCTCCAACCAACTGCGATTTTTTTTCTTCTAAAATTGGAAATAACTCAAAGATTTCATTAATTACTTTATTTACATTATCTTCTCTTAAAAAAGCTCCAACTTCTAAATTTTCTTTAACAGTTAAATCAGCAAAAACATTTCTTGTTTGAGGAACAAAGGAAATTCCAGATCTAACTCTATCTTGTGGTGATAAACTAGTAATATCCTTCCCATCAATTAATATTGATCCAGATTTTAATTTTATTAAACCCAACATTGCTTTCATAGCAGTAGATTTCCCTGCTCCATTTGGACCTAGGATAGCAACAATCTCACCTTTATTAACATTAATTGAACAAGAGTTTATAATATCTGGACCATTCCCATAACCAGCTGTCATTTTAACTCCTTCAAAAAAAGCCATTAATTATTTTCCTTTTTAATTTTATTTCCTCTACCCAGGTAACTTTCAATAACTTTTTCATTTTTTTTAACTTCATCAGGTGTTCCTTCGAACAAAACTGAACCGTCGGACATAACAATTACTGGATCACACATCCTACTAATAAAATCCATATCATGCTCAATCATGCAAAAGGTATAATTTTTTTCCTTGTTTAATCTTAATATTGCATTTCCAAGATCTTTTAATAAAGTTCTATTTACGCCAGCTCCTACCTCGTCTAATAATACAATTTTCGCATCTACCATCATCGTTCTTCCAAGTTCTAATAATTTTTTTTGACCACCTGATAGATTTCCAGCTAATTCATTGGCTAGGTGTCTGAGATTTAAAAAATCAATAACTTCGTAAGCTTTTGTTCTTATATTTTCTTCTTCTTTTCTTATCAGCGTAGGTTTAAGAAGTGCATTTATCAAATTTTCACCAGACTGATTACCTGGCACCATCATTAAATTTTCTAAAACAGTTAAATTTGTAAACTCATGAGCAATCTGGAATGTTCTTAATATTCCCTTGGTAAAAAGTTCATAGGAGGGTATTTCGGTGATATTTTGATTATTAAATATAACTTTTCCTTCATTTGGTTTTATATTTCCAGCAATTAAATTAAATAAAGTTGATTTGCCTGAACCATTAGGTCCTATAATACCAGTTATAGAACCTTTTTTAATATTTAAAGAGCAATTAGATACAGCAGCTAAGCCTCCAAAATATTTAGTCAAATTTTCTACTTTTAAAATATAAGAATCTAAATTCATTTATTTACTCTTAAGTCTTTTAAGAATTTTAATTGAAGTAATATTTAATTTTTTATAAAAATTTTCCTTTTTTAATATTCTTAAAGCTTGCTCATTTAGCCCCTTTGGTGTTTGAGATTTATTAACTAATTCTTGGAGATTTTTAAAATTATTCTGATCAGCATTTTTTGATAATCCTAAAAATAAAGATGTAATATAATTTTCAGCCTTTTTTTGTTTGAGCCCTCTTTTTACGAGCCAATTAGATAAAAAATTGAGCATCTCATAATATGGAGCCATCATTGATGACATTGTCCAGAAATTTAAAGATAAATTTTCATTATTAATCTCTATAGTTTTGCCTATATAATTAAAAAAATTCTTAATTTTTTTATTTGGTGGATAAATTGGTATTGGGCCAGTCCCTAAAGCAATAGGTGGTAAAGGTATTGCTCGAACAACATCGCATTTAGCATTAATAATTTTTTTTAATTCTTTTAGTTTAATTGTTGAAATAAAACTTACAACAGTCTGCTTATTTTTAAAATTAAGTAATTTAATTATTTTTTTTCCTACTTCTGGAGTTACTGCTAAAAAAACTATATTAGAGTAATTAATTATATTTTGATTCTCATTTATTATAACAATTTTATTGCTTTTAGATTTTAAATAGTTAGAGATTTTTTTATTTCTTTTTGAGATATATATTTTTTTGAACTTAATTTTTGATTTTAGTATACCAAGTATAACTGATTTTGTTATTTCACCAGTTCCAATAAATCCTAATTGCATTTAATAGATATACTATATTTATAAAAAAAAAGACCAGCAATATTTTGCTGGTCTTTTTCTAAATTTATAAAACTTTAATTAAAAAGCTTTTACGATACTTAATCTTACTGTTGGACCATCTAATCCGCTTACAGTAACTGTGTTAGCAGTTCCATCACCGCCTGTACCAGTAACTGAAACGTCGTTATAATCAGTTAAACCAGCTTCAACTCTGACAGTTGCACCTGCTCCAGTATCATAAGCATATCCAATCATTACAGTTTCACCTTCAAGATCTGCATCTGGATAAGAAGTAGATGTAGCACCCATATTCTCGTCAGTTAATAGGTCACCTCTAATTATACCTGCTTTTATATAAGCACCAGTATCTGACAACGGCACAATACCATAAACAGTAATAACATTCTCAATGTCTACTTGTACTGTATTGATACCTGAGTCTACATGAGCGTTTGATTGATCGTTGGTTGCTGTTTCTGAGTCAATCGTGTATGGAATTACATCTACTCCAACAGCGAAATTACCAAAATCATATTCAATGAAAGCAGAAGCATAGGCAGCTTCTAAAGTTTCATCTCTGTTCTGCGCAGTATCTTGAGTTTCACTACCAGTTGCATCTGCAGAAAAGCCAGTTCCTGATATACCCACACTAACTTGGGCAACAGAGGCTGTAGCAAACATTGCAAAAATAGCTGAAACTAATAAATATTTTATTTTTTTCATGTACATTTCCTATATTTAATTAATTAATTAAGTGAATTAATTAGCACATTAGCTTCGAAATCTATATAAAAACATGTCAAAATTTATGAAAAACTAGGTTTTTTTAATTATCGTTGTAAATTTACAACATTATTTTAAGGATATTTTTAGTAGTATTTTATCTAGAATCTAGCAAGAGTTGTTTTGACTAATTATAATCACTTATTATTCAATAACTATTTATTATAGCCAGTATGATAGCAGAAAATACTGTTGGATAAACTAAATTTTTTTTAGAGATAAAAAAAATTACAACAGAAATTAAAACAACAAGTGCTCTCATAAAATAACTTGTTTCGATTAAGACCCCATTTGGAAATATCAAAACTCTTGAAATTAAAGCTGCCAAAGTTGAATAAGCTAAACAATTAAACCATCTGTAAATTTTTGAACTTTCATCAATTTTTTCAGAGGTTAACATGCCAAAAAATCTTGATGAATAAGTGGCAATTGATGTCACAAAAATTGCTAATACTATTTCAATTGTCATATTTCTCTCCAACTAAAAAAGCAACTGTTCCAGCTATTGTTCCACCAAATAATATACACCATTCTGGAGATACAAAATAAAAAGTAGGGCCTAGGATTACGCCCAAAATAATTGCTACTGAAATACTTTTAGATTTCATTACTCCTATCATTGCGCACATAAAATATATTGGATTAACTATTGCTAAACCTATCATCATATCTTTATTTAAATAGTCAGCGGAAATAAAACCAATTAATGTTGAAAAAATTGCTATCAACCAAGTTGCAGTACCAATTCCAATCCAAAAATCAATTCTTTCTTTTTTATTTATTTTTTTATAGTTACTTTTCAAAATAAGCCACGAAGATACAGCTACAAAATGACAAGATAAATAATATTTCCATCTAGGTTGATTTTTTGAATTTAGCAATGGCATCAAAGAAACTGTCATAGGGTATAATCTTGCATTAACCAACCATACTGCTAAAAAAATATTAAAAAGTGATGCGCCTATAATTGTTGATTCTGCTAAAACTAACGATCCAGGTAATGCATATATTAAAAAGCTCGAAAATATACTTTCTTCTATAGTAAAACCTATATTTTTTAATAAAGCTCCTATAGCTATGAAACTTGCACCTAGAGCAATTCCTGGGCTATCAAATCTTTTTATAGAAAATAAACCTTTAAGAAATATTTTAAAATTAATCATCAACCACCAAGAAAAAGTCTACCTACATCTGGATTTTTAAGTAAATCATTTCCTGAACCTGCGATTGCTGTTTGACCAGATACAAGAACATATCCTATATCTGCAAATTCTAATCCTTTTTTTGCATTTTGTTCAACTAGAATTATTGTTTTTTTTTCATTTTGTTGAAGATCTCTTAAGATTTCAAAAACCATATCAATGTATTTTGGCTCTAAACCAATTGATGGTTCATCAACTAAAAGAACTGAAGGTTTCATTACTAAAGCTCTTGATATTTCTAATAAACGTCTTTCTCCACCAGATAAAACTTTGGCTGGTTGATTTCTCCTATTGTTTAATCTCTCGTATTTTTGCAAAACTTTCTCAGCTTCTTCAAATGACTCCTCAGTTTTATCTTTTATAAAACCACCCATCAAAAGATTTTCTTCCACGGTCATATCAGGAAACACTGAATTATCTTGAAGGATATAAGCTATACCTTCTGATTTTAATTTTTCTGCAGGACTTAGTTTTGTAATCTCTCTTCCGTCAATTTCTATTTTTCCAGAAAAAATGTTTGTAAATCCATAAATTGAATGAAGTATTGTGGACTTTCCTGCTCCATTAGGTCCAATCAGACATAAAGATTGAGCTCTACTTACAAATAAATCTAAATTATGTAAAATTTCCATTTTCCCATACCCAGCAGATAAATTTTTGATTTTTAAATGTACATCTCTTGGTGACAGTTTTTGCAAATCTTCTGCTTTTGGTGCGGCCCCTAATACCTCATACTGATTAGACATTATTGTGCCCCCAAATATGCGTCGATAACTCTTTTATCATTTTTAATTTCTATTGGTGATCCGTTTGCAAGCATTTTTCCATGCGCTAGACAGAAGATATTTTCGGCTAATTGCATTATTACTCTCATATTATGTTCGATTACTAAAAGAGTTATGCCAAAGTCCTGATTAACTCTAATAAGTCTGTCAATTATACCATTAATAAGTGTGGGATTAATTCCTGCAGTTGGCTCATCTAAAAGTAACATTTCTGGCTCGTTCATTAATGCCATAGCTAATTCTAAGAGTTTTTGCTGTCCAAATGATAAATCTCCTGCTCTTAATTTTCGTTTTTGATATAATCCTACAAAATTCAGTAAATTTTCTGCTTTCTCAGTCAATTCTTTAGGTATTTTAGAAAATATTTTTAAAAGACTCTCATCGCTTCCCTTATGGCTTATGAGCATATTATCTACACAGTTTAATTTTCCGTAAATTCTTGTTTGTTGAAATGTTCTGAGTAATCCAAGTTTTGCAATTACTGGAACTGGTAACTCAGAAACTTCTTTGCCATTAAATTTTATTGAACCTTTATCTATTGGATAAGTTCCTACTATAGAATTAAATAATGTAGTTTTACCAGATCCATTGGGTCCGATTAGTCCAACTATTTTACCTTTTTCTACAGACATTGAAATATCTACATTGGCTTTTACTCCCCCAAAAGCTTTACTCACATTATTTACTTCTAAAATACTCATTTTAATTCTACCTGTGCTTTTCGATCTTTTTCATCAACTACTTCTCCAAATTTTTCAGGATATTTTTCTCTCAACCATCCCATCAATCCCTCTGGAAAATAGATAACTATAACTACAATTAAAACTCCTAGTGCAACATATTGCCAACCCAAAAAGAAGGTCCAAAATCCTTCTTTAAAAATATGGAAAATTGTTGCTCCAATAATTGGTCCCCATAAAGTTCCTTTTCCACCAAGTATGGCCATTAATACCATAAACACTCCCATTTCCCTTCCATCGAAAGCAACATCAGTTGAGTCTATGTACCCAACTAATCCACCCATAATTCCACCTGCTAAACCACAAAAGAAAGCAGATACCATCCAACCAATAATTTTATATTTCATGGTTTGAATCCCCATCGCTTCGGCTTTATCTTCATTGTCTCTTATTGCGTTAAGGATTAATTTAAATCTTGTTGAATAGATAGCTTTCACTGTAATAAATGTGAATACAAGTGCAAAAAAGCTTAAAAAATAAAAAAATTCCCCTCTAGCTTCTAATCCGCCTACGTCAGGAAAAGGGGGTGTTGTAAAACCTTGCCCTGCTCCTATAATTTCTATTCCACCTGAAATTTCTCCAGCAGCAACTCCTAAACCTAAGGTACAAATTGCAAAATAATGACCTCTAAGTCCTAGAATTGAATAACCAATTAAACCTGCAACAATTGTTGGTACTACTGCAGCAACAATAAGGCCTGCTGCCATACCCTGAAAGAATTGAGCCGGAGTATGTACAAAAGTTTTTTCTCCACCACTTTCAGTCCACTCAGCTAAGGGAAAAAACATTCCTACTTGTACAGATGCACACAAGTACATTCCAAGACCATAAAATAAAATATTTCCAAAAGTATTGTATCCCATTTCTCCACCTTGAATATTCCAAGTAGTAGCTAAAACTATAAGAATACAAAGTATCGATAATTGAACTTTAAATGCAGGAAAAATAAATGGTGCTGATAATCCAAATATTAAAATAAATAAATAAGTTATTAAATCCTTATTTTTTAACATGGATAAACCTCTCGAAGAACTATAATCATTTTAAGTACTCTCTCTTTCTTGAAAGTTTAAATCTTCTATAGACGAGAATTAAAACTAATAATAAAAATACTGAACCAATTCTAAACTCAGTACCTAAAATATAGTCTGCAAATTCCTCAAAAATTCCTAATCCCATGCCTGATAAAGCTACACCAGGTAAGTTTCCTAAGCCTGCAACAATTACAATCATAAAAGATCTGATTGTATAAGGTAAACCCATATATGGATGAATTGTAAATGTTATTGATATTAATGCGCCAGCAACACCACATAATGCTGCATTTATTCCAAAAGTTGCTGCATAAACCTTTTCAGTATCTACACCTAAAATCTTTGCTGCTCTCGCGTTTTGAGCAGTTGCTCTAATAGCTCGGCCTAGTTTAGATCTTTTCATGTAAATAACTAAACCTACGGCGAAAACTATACTTACTACTGCTGAAAAGATTTTTGAATTTGGCAATGTTACTGAGTTATCGAAAAGCATTGTCGTACCATAGCCAGAATTAGCAAGAACAACATCTGCACCAAATGCAAAATTCATTAATTGCATAAATAAAATACTTATTCCAAAAGTAGCTAAGATTGAGATGAATAAATCTCTATCGACGACTTTATTAATTACTAATTTATAAATTCCTATTCCAACAAAATACATTATAATTGGAGAAACAATTACTCCCCACCCAGGATGAATTCCATACAAATACATAAAATAAGCAATGTATCCACCAAGTATTACTAGATCACCTTGTGCAATATTTATAATATTCATTACTCCCCATTGAAGAGCCATGCCGTATGCAATTAATGCGAAAAGAATTCCTAATAATAATCCATCAAGCAATGCTTGAATGGTTAACATTGGGACTTGAAATACTAAAAAATCCATTTTTCAATTTAAGTAGTAAAAAAAATGCCCCCATAGATTTATGGGGGCATAAGTTAATTATCTTTTATCTTTCAGACCACTTAGGAATCGGGTGAATTAATTCAGCTGAAGCCCATTTCAATGGTGCTACAACTTTATTTTCACATTTTCCTGAGTCATCACACATTACTTGGAAAAGTACCATAGGTTTATCTACATTCTGACCACCTGGGGCAAACTTAATGTTTCCATAGAATGTCTGCATATTAGTATCTGCTAGAGCATCTCTAACTTTTTTTTGATCAAAAGAATTTGCTCTTTCAAAAGCATCTTTGAAGACTAATAGTGCAGCTGAAGATTCTGCTGATTGATATGGTGGATCATAACCAAACTCTTTTTCAAAGTCTGCAGCATATGTCATTCCATCTTTAAAGAAATCATCTTTATATGTTAATGTCTTATGCCATTGAGATGCACATAATGCATACTGAGCATTTTTTCCATGTTGCTTAGAAAGTTTTGCTGCATCACAGTGTGTCATTGCTAACATTGGAACATCAACTTTCATTTCAGCAATTTGTCTAATTGCTGTCAATGCACCCTTAGTATGACCTGAAACAACTAAAACATCTGGTTTTACAGCTTTAACTTTTGCTAAAGTTGCAGCCATGTCATTTAGTTCTTTTGGCAGCTTGTCATCAATCACGATTTCAGAACCAGTTCTCTCTGCTGCGTCTAAGATACCTAATCTAACATCTTGCGAAAAAGCATCTTGCTCAAAAGCCTGAGCAATTTTTACACCCTTTCCACCATTTAATTCAACAGCGGTTTCTATTGCTACATCAAGATATAGGTTAGCAGGCGCTAATACTGCAAATAGATATTTGTAACCTTTTGTAAACAAAGATCTAGAAGCACCATTTGCTTCAACCATTGGGACACCATATTTTTCAGTTACAGGCGCAATTGCTTTCGTAAGGCCTGAACTGTATGGCCCTAGCATAAACTCAACGCCATCTTGTGAAATTAATCTTTCTGCAAGCTGGGCTGCTCTTTTTGGATTTGACTCATCATCATAATAAATAATGTCAAACTTATAAGTTTTTCCTCCAACTTTAATTCCTCCCATGCTGTTAATTCTGTCAACAGCCATGTTATAGCCATTTTGAGTATGAACACCATTAGACGAGTATTTTCCAGTTAAAGAAATTGCAGCACCTAATACAATCTTATCACCTACTACTTTTGCTAATGAAACAACAGAAGTTGAAAATAAAATTGCTAATGCAGAAAAAAATGTAATTAAAATGTTTTTTACTCTCATTTTTCTCTATCTCCTCTTAATAAATTTATTAATAATTATATTTAATATAAAAAAAATTTTTTTTTCAAGTATGCGTAATGTATTATGATTGTTTAATAATGTTGTGTAAGAGCAATTATTATTGCAATAATAATTAATACACACGCTGAAATTGAATTAATTAATCTTGGGTTTGTTTTTATCCAAGAAATTAATTTACTTGCAAGCACAGCATAACCGACAAGTGACATAAAATCTAACAGCATATAAGTTGAAATTAAAATAAAGAATTGAACGATATAATTTCCTGAAAAATCAATAAATTGAGGAAATATAAATGGAAAGAACATCCAAGCCTTAGGGCTCGTTCCTGCAACTAAAAAACCATCTTTAAAAAAGGAAATGAAACCTTTTGATGAAAAATTTTTTGAATTTACATTTGTTGGTCTACTTTTATATATGTCAAATGCTAAATAGCATAAATAAATTATTCCAACCCATTTAAAAGTATTTAAAAATAATGGATGATCTGAAAAAAAAGAACCGATAACAAAAATAACTAAAGTTGCTTGAATAAAATTTGCAGTTACGTCACCAAGTGCTGTCCAAATACAATTTCTCACTCCATAATTCATCGAATAAGAAATAATTACTATTCTAGGAGTACCAGGCGTAATAAATAAAAAAATTATAATTTGTAAAAAAAGTATAAAATCTAAGGGAAGCATTTTCAGAGATAGTCCTAATTAACCGGGAGCTAAAAATGGCTTAGTAGGACTATCTGATTTAAAATATATCATACCTTTTAAAAATTTGCATTATCGATTTTTTTAAGATTTATTGAATTTTATGAAAAAATCCAAGTCACCTGAAACCCGCGTCAAAAATCCAGAGCCAAAGCTTGGAAGTCCAGATTGGGTAATTTGGGCAGCTTGGGCTGATCGTATAACTTTTGAAGAAATTAAGGAAAAAACTGGAAAGACAGAATCTGATGTTATTAAATTAATGAGAAGAAGTCTTAAAGCATCATCGTTTAGACTGTGGAGAGAAAGAGTAAAAAGAAAAAGTATAAAACACCGTAAAAAATTTATTTTAGAAAGAAAAAACCTAAAAAGAAAAATTAATAAAAAAGAATTTATTTAATTGAGGTTAACCAAGCCACAAATTTTTGATCTAAAAAATCTATACTTCCTGAAATTCGGGCTATAACTTCTTTATTTTTATTTAAAATGATTGTTGTAGGTACGCCTCTTAATGCAAAAACTTTAACTAATTTGAGTCCATTATCAAAGTATACATTTAAATTATTTATATTTAAATCTTTATAAAATTTGTCAATATTATTCATATTTTTTTCTTCCATATTTATTGGAAAAATAAAAATTCCTTCTTTTTCTTGCAATTTATCTAAAGAGGGCATTTCATCTTTGCAAGGCGCACACCAGGTAGCCCAAAAATTTAAAATATATATTTCATCTGAGTTAATTAAGTTTAAATCTATTTGTACACCATCTCTGTCCTGAAAAATAATTTCTTTATAAACTTTTGGTTTATCTAGAACTAAAATATTTTTAAATGGTGGTTTTTCTTTACTAAACGCAACATTTATAACTAAAATACTAAAAATTATTAAATAGTTTATTAATTTCATGAAATTTTAATAGCATTAATAAGATAAAAATATAGTGGAAAAAATAGATTTAATAATTATATAAGTCGCATGAAATCTATTACTGTTTACTCAGGTCCATTATGCAATTTCTGCGAAGCTGCAAAGAGATTATTAACGAGAAATAACTTATCTTACAAAGAAATAGATATATCTAAAGAAGCTGGTCTAAGAGATGAAATGATTAAAAAAGCTAACGGTATGAGAACGATTCCTCAAATATTTTTTGATGATCACCATGTTGGAGGTTATGTTGAGCTAAGAGAGTTAGAAAAAAATGGAGAGCTAAATAAACTTCTTAAATAATTAATTCTTTGGTTTAAAAACTAAACATACGCCATTATTACAATATCTTTTACCAGTTGGTTTAGGTCCGTCATCAAATATATGTCCATGATGGCCACCACAATTTTTACAATGATATTCTGTTCTTGCGTAACCTAATAAATAATCCGTTTTTGTTTGAAATACTTCGGGTAGAGATTGATAAAAAGATGGCCAACCAGATCCACTTTCGTATTTTGTATTTGAGTCAAACAGTTTTACATCACAATTTGCACAATAATATGAGCCTTCACGTTTCTCATGATTTAATTCACTAGTTCCAGGCGGCTCTGTACCTTCCTCAAATAAAATAAGCTTTTGTTCTATTGTTAAATTTGGATTTTTTTTGTTCATAAAATTATATTATTTCAGCACATGATTTATGCAAGATTGAATGTAATTCGATTAATTTATTAAAATCCTTATTATAACCTCCTCCTAATACCCCGCATAGAGGTATTCTTTTTTTATAAAAATTATTAATTATTATTTGGTCTCTAGTTTTTATTCCTTCATCAGTGATTTTTAATTTACCTAACCTATCTTGGTGGTGAATATCAACTCCTGCTATATAATATACAAAATCAAAACTTTCTTCGTTTAAATGGATTAGATATTTCTTTAAAATTTCTAAATACTCTTTATCTTCAAGATTTTCTGCTAATTCTACATCTAAGTCGCTTTGAGTCTTTTTTGCTGGATAGTTAGATTTACAATGCATGCTAAAAGTAAAAACAGAATTATCATCCTTAAAAATATCTGCAGTTCCATTTCCTTGGTGAACATCTAAATCTACAATTAATATCTTTCTGGCATATCCTTTTTTTTGTAAATATCTAGCACCCACAGCAACGTCATTAAAAACACAAAAACCAGCACCTTCATTAAAGCTTGCATGATGACTTCCTCCCGCTGTATTGCATGCCAATCCAGAATTGATTGCAAGTTTACTTGCAAGTACAGTACCACCTGTTGCAACAAAGGATCTTGATACAACGCTATCATTTAATGGGAAACCAATTTTTTTTTGGCTTAAATGATCCAAAGTTTTATTTTGAATACTGCTTATGTAATCTTTTGAATGAGCCTGATTTAGTGTATCAAAAGAGCATGGTTTTGGAACAAAAAAGTTTTTTACAATTTTTTTTTCTTTAAGGTAATTAGCTAGTTGACCAAACTTTTTTATTGGAAACTTATTATCGTCATTAATTTTTGCGACATAGTCAGGATGGTTGACTATAGGTAATTCCATTATTTTTCTATTAATCTAATTGGTTTTCCATTAGCACATGCTTCTAGATTTTCAATCATCTGATTATAGAAAATTGAATAATTTTCAGCTGTTACATAGCCAAGATGCGGAAGTATTAAGGCATTTTGAACAAATCTTAATTTATGGCCTTCTGGCAATGGTTCATTGTTGTATACATCGATTCCTGCACCAGCAATTACATTTGTCGACAATGCAATTATTAAATCATCTTCATTAACAATTGGTCCGCGCGATGTATTAATCAAGAATGCTGTTTTTTTCATTTTTTCTAATTCTTTTAAGGTAAAGCAATCTTTATATCTTTCACCTCCTTGAACATGTATTGAAATAAAATCTGAGTTTTTAATTAAATCTTCTTTAGTAGAAGGCAAAACATCTAATTCAGTACATTTGTTTAAATCTAAATTTTCACTCCATGCCATTACTTGCATCCCAAAAGCTTTAGCAATTTTTGAAACTTGTGAACCTACTTTTCCCAATCCGATGAGGCCTAATATTTTTCCTTTTATCTCGACTCCAACTGTTGTTTGCCAATAACCTTGATACATATTATCTATTTCTGTTTTAAAATTTCTAGCTAACCCCAATATTAAAGCCCAAGTTAATTCACACGTTGGATTAATATTAATTTCAGTACCTGTAACTATAATTTTTTTTTTTTTTGCTGCATCGAGATCAATCGACTTATTTCTCATTCCACTAGTGATTATATATTTTAAATTTTTTAAGCTATTTATTAAGCTAGAGGTAATTTTGGTTCTTTCTCTCATTATTAGCAAAGCTTCATAATCATTTAATTGTTCTTTGGCATCATTTTCGTCAATAAAAGGTTGACTAAAAACTTTTATTTCATATTTTCCAGACAGCTTTTTTAAATCCACAAACTCTTGTGATACATTTTGATAGTCATCTAATATTGCAACTTTAAGCATTTTTTAACTTTCTATTTGAAAGAGTTATACCTGCGATAATAAATATTGCTCCTAATAAATGATAAATCATGAATTTTTCATCAAAAAGTAAAATTGCCAAAATTGAACCGAATACAGGCATTAGATGTAAAAATACTCCTGCTCTGTTTGCGCCTATAATTGCAATACCTTTTATCCAAAAAAAGAATGAGGCAAGACCAGGGAATAAGACTACATAAGATAATGTAAGGATGAACGGTTTGCTAATTTCAATTTGATTTCCAAAATTCATTTCAAGAATATAAATTGGTATCAAAAATACTAAACCAGTTATAATTACTACTTCTAATAAAGTAATTTGAGAAATTTCATAAGTTTTTTTTTTTAGTAAAGCAGAATATAGTGCCCAGGCAAACATTCCTGATGCCATTATTAAGTCACCTCTATTAAACGCTAAATTTTTTATAACCTCAATATCAGATTTTGTTATTATAAAAAGGACTCCAAAAAGAGATAATATTACCCCAATAATTTGAAACTTATTTGTTTTCTCGATCCCTAAAATAGAAGAGATAAACATAATCCAAACAGGTATTGTAGAAATCATCAACACTCCACTAATTACTTGCATATAGTATAATGAATAATAAACAGTTGAATTAAAGATAGTAATACTTGTTATTCCTAAGATTATAAAGAAACCTAAATTATTAAATATATAATTTTTTTTATTTAATATTTCTTTAAATGTAAATGGCAAAAGAATTAGGCCAGCAAATAACCATCTATAAAAATTTAATGAAAATGGTGGTATTTCATAATTACTTGCAGCTTTACCAACAATAAAATTACCTGACCAAAAAAGTGTGGTTAGCACTAACAAAACATACGCAAAGTTATTTTTATTATTCACAAAATTTAAGAAAATCTTATTGATCTATAAGGTCCTAAATCTAAATTAGTTTTTTCACCTGAAATCATTTTAGAAATTATTTTGCCCGAAATTGCACCTAAAGTCCAGCCAAGATGATGATGACCAAAAGAGTAATATACGTTTTCATAATTTCTTGAAGGGCCTATTACCGGTAAAAAGTCAGGTAAAGTTGGTCTAAAACCCAACCATTCATCTTCATGGTCCTCTTCTTGCGGGATGCCATTTATCATATCCTTTGCATTTAAAATTAAATTTTTAATTCTAGACTTAGACAGTGGATTATTTAAACCTCCAAACTCAACTGTTCCTACTACTCTTAAACCTTGTTCCATTGGTGTAATACCAAAACCTCTATCTGACCAAACAACTGGTCTTGATAAAAGTTTTTCATAATTTTTAAAATGTACATGGTATCCTCGCTCTGTATCTAAAGGAATTTTTTCATGTAATTGATCTGTTAATCTTTTTGAAAACGCGCCGCAAGCAATTAAAAGTTTATCAAACAAAAAACGCTGAGCCTCTGATCTTAAAACAGGTTTTTTATCATCAAAATCTAAATCTTGAATATTCAGTTTTAAAAACTTACCTCCATCAGATAAAAATTTTTCAAATAACTTGATGAGAATTTTTTTTGGATTTCTTGCATGTCTCGCATATTTATAGAAAACTCCACCATGATAAAAGGGTTTAATGTTTGGCTCAAGGTCGTGAATTTCTTTGGTTGTTAGTATTTGTTGATCAATTCCTAGTTCCTTTCTTATATTTATTTCTAAATCTCTACTTTTAAGATTTTTTTTTTCCCATACATATATTATTCCATTGCTAACTATTAGATCTTCCATATCTACATCTTGAAAAAGTTCATCGAATGCATTTAAAGATAAATTTAAAATTTGATGCATATATTTTGCTGTATGCATCATTTTTGTTTTAGATGAATTTATAATAAATTTTGTGAACCATGGTATCATTTTTGGGATATAATTCCATTTAAGAGCCAAAGGTCCTCGACTACTCAAAAGCATCGATGGAACATCTGATAATATATCAGTCCTATTTAATTGAAGAGAAGCATATGGTGAGAAGTGTCCAGCATTTCCATATGAAGCTGCGTTTCCTGGCTCATCTCTATCAAATAAAGTAACACTAAAACCTTTTTTTTGAAGGTAAAGTGCAGAGCAAACTCCTTGTATACCCGCTCCTATAATTGCTATTTTTTCTTTTCTTTGCATACTGAAACTTATTAAAAATCAAATATTTCTATCAGGTGACAAATTGATCCTGTGGAAGAATTTAATTAATTATTAGTGTTAGTTGATTATTTCTCTAGAGTATATTCTTGCACTCATTACAATTCCTAAAGCTATCATCATAGATAGCATTGAAGACCCTCCATATGACATTATTGGAAGAGGTGAGCCCACTATTGGAAGCATACCAAGTACCATCAACATATTTACTGAAATATAAAAAAATATAGAAATAGCAAAACCATAACAAAAAAATTTTCCAAAATAGTTTCTGGAGTTTGATCCAATTATTAAAATTCTAAAAATTATAAAAGCATACAAAATTAGAAGAAGAATTGATCCGACAAAACCAAATTCCTCTGAAAATAATGTAAATATAAAATCAGTGTGCTTTTCAGGTAGAAAATCTAAATAACCTTGAGTTCCTTTCAAAAAACCTTTCCCTGTTAAACCACCTGAGCCAACTGCTATTTTTGATTGAATAATTTGATAGCCAGCGCCTAATGGATCTCTGTCAGGATTTATAAAAGTTAAAATTCTTAATTTTTGGTAAGGTTTCAACATTGAAATAACAAAAGGAAATGAAATAACTAATCCCAAAAAAGAATAAACAATATATTTTATGTTTATTCCAGCTAACCATATTACAGCAATACCACTGAGAGCAATTAATACTGACGTTCCTAAGTCTGGTTGACTTAAAACTAATAAGATTGGAACAATTAAAATTATAAATGGAATTATGAATTTCTTAATTGTATTAACTGCATCTGGTTGAACTCTATGATAATATCTAGCGAGAAAAATTATGATTGCTATTTTCATTAACTCCGATGGTTGAAGATTTATAAAATATAAATTTATCCATCTTTGTGAACCTTGTACTGTTGTTCCAAAAAAAGTTGCACCTATAAGTAACATTAGAATAGCAATGTAGAAAATAATACTTAACGAAAAATAATATTTAATATTTATAAATGATAAAAAAATCATTAAACAAAAAAATATTCCAAAACGAATAGCATGATTGATGCTATGATAAAAATT
This sequence comes from uncultured Pelagibacteraceae bacterium, assembly GCA_902569105.1. Lineage (GTDB taxonomy): Bacteria > Pseudomonadota > Alphaproteobacteria > Pelagibacterales > Pelagibacteraceae > Pelagibacter. Next base: position 23,225 of record CACFTE010000003.1, read on the forward strand.
TCCATCGCTAATATCTGTTGAATACATTGCTAAGATACTTATTCCACCTAAAAGTATAATTGAGAATAATAAATAAAAATCTATAGATCTCACTTTTTGAAAAAATGATATATCTCCAAATGAACTATAATTTTTCATAAATTAACTGTATCGTTAGTTCTAATATTTTCTCTTTCGTCATGTCTATCTATTATTTTTTTAAATAATTTTTTTGCTATGGGTGCAGCTGCTGAACTACCTGAGCCACCATGTTCCACTAAGACTGTTAAAGCATATCTTGGATTTTTATATGGACCAAATGCTATGTACCATGCATGATCTCTTTCCTTATAAGGAATTTGATTTAGCTCTCTATCTAGCTCTCTCTCTTCTTCTGTAATCCTTTTCACTTGAGCAGTTCCAGTTTTGCCTGCAAATTGATATTTTGGATCTTCAATTCTTGACCTATAAGATGTTCCTTGAATCTCATTTGTAGATCTGAACATTGCATCTAAAACAAATTTTATATTTTCTTTATTTTTTACTAACGAGGTATATTTTGAATTATAATCTGTATTGTTTTCCATTTGATTCTTTATATTTTGTATATTTTTATTATTGTCAGGTATAATTGTCGGATAAATTTTATAACCTCCATTAGCAAGTTGAGCTGTCATTAGAGTTAGTTGAAGTGGTGTTGTTTGTATGTATCCTTGTCCTATTCCAGTGATTAAAGTTTCACCCAAATACCAGTTCTGTCCTATTGCTTCTTTTTTCCATTTTGTTGATGGTACTACACCTTTTTTTTCGTTATCGAAAAAATCTTTTAAAACAACATCGCCAAGACCAAATTTTCTTGCTGTTTCATTTAGTCTATCAACTCCAAGCAGTCTTGCAGTTTCATAAAAATATACATCACACGATTGTTTAATTGCATTTCTTAAATTCATATAACCATGGCCTTTTTTCTTCCAACAATGAAACTTTTGCCCGTAAAAATCAATGCTATCTGTACATCTCACAGTCATACTTGGTTTTATTATACCGTGCTCTAATGCAGATAATGCAACAATTGGTTTAATTGTTGATCCAGGAGAATAAAGTCCGGAAATAGTTTTGTTTATTAAAGGTTTAAACGGATTTTGATTTAAATCTTTCCATTTATTAGATCCTATTCCATATAAAAAATCATTCGGATTAAATGATGGAGAAGAATTCATAGCAACAATTTCACCAGTATAAATATCCATTACACTGATCGATCCTGCTTCTCCATTAAGAAGCTCATTCGTGTAGTTTTGAATTTCAGTATCAATTGAAATTCTTAAAGAATTACCTTTATTTCCATCTTGAACCTCGAGTTGATTTATTCTTTTTCCGTAAGCGTTAACTTCAAATCTTTGAATGGTATTTGTCCCTATCAGTTCATTTTCAAAAGTTTTTTCAAGACCATTTTTCCCAACTCTTAATCCAGGGACGTGTCTATCATTTATTATTTCATTTGACGCAAGATCCTTTTGACTGGCATAAGCAACATATCCTAAAACATGAGAGTAACTCTCATTATATGGATAATTTCTACCAACAGAAATAATTGGTTTTAATCCTGGTAAATCGTATAAGTAATAATTAATTTTAGAAAATTCTTCCCATGTTAAATTATCTGAAATAATTATTGTTTCCCAAGGTTTTTGATTATTTTTAATTTTATAAATTTTTTCCACTTTTTTACTGTTTAGATTTAAGATTTGCTTAACTCTAGTTATTAACACTCTAAAATCTTCAACTTGTTCTGGGATTACATGGAGCTCGTACACATCTAAATTACCTGCAATTATTTTTCCAAAATAATCTTTAAATTCACCTCTTATGGGTGGTAATTTATTTTCTCTAATTCTATTTTTGTCTGAAAGAGTTAAATATTTTTTGTTTTGTTCAACTTGCAAATAAAATAGTCGACTTACAATTCCAAAAAATACTATAGCTTTTGCTGTTGATGCTATAAACATCCTTCTGTTTATTAATTTTGATTTTCTAATATTTGATCCAATACCATCGCCTAACATTTAAACGCTCATGGGTTTTAAATAATTAAATATTCTTGCAAACAAAAAATATAATAAAAATGTAAATAAAATATTTGCTATTATTTCAAAAAAATTTATTTCTATTGCAAATATAAAACTTAAAATTGATGCATTGACTGAATTTGCAAATAAAATTGCAATTAAAAAAATAAGAGAATCTTTATAAGTGCTAGGTCTAAGAGTGATATTTCTAAGATAAGATGCAAAAGCGATAATTATTAAGTATATAAAGGAACTAAGACCTATAGGATAGCCAAGAGTAACATCATTTAAAATTCCTGAGATAAATATTAGACCATTTCCAATATGATCTGGATCTCTTAAACTCCAATAAAATATAATTATGAATGGTAAATTAAATGAAAATAATCCTAAGCTTGCCACGTCAATATCAAATTCATTTAAAACTGAAAAATATAACAAAATTAGAGGGAAATACCTCAACAGTTTATTTTTTATATTTATTTTTTTTTGAACCATTTTATTCTTTTGAACCTTCTATTGATTGAATTTTAACATAGGATAATTGTGATAAATCTGAAAAAAATTCTACAGCAAATTCTTCAATATCATTATTTATTTTTCCGATTGGCAAACCAGCTCTAAAATTTCCACCAGATCCTGAGGTATAAACTATAGTATTTTCATCTAATATTAGTTTGTTTTTAGAGTATTTTATTTTTCCGTAATTTTTTCCACTTCCACTTAAAATCGATTGAAAGCTTCCTGGTTCTAAAACTACTGGTATATTGCTATTTAAATCTGAAACTAAAATTGCTCGCGATGTTGTATAATTCACTTCAATTATCTGCCCAACTAGATAATCATTTTCTAACACTACCATACCTTTTATTATTCCATTTTTACTACCTCTATTTAAAATTATCGATTTTAAAAATTTTCCATCTTTGTCTATTAAAACTTTGGAAATAATTCCATCAACTGAATATTGATCCTCACCGATAAGTTCTTTTAATTTTTTATTTTCATTTTCTAGAAAAATATAATTATATCTATCAATATTTAGTTTATTTACTTGATCTTTTAAATTTTGATTTTCTTTATAAACGTGAAAATATTCTGTAAAAAAATTAATCGATTCATTTAATTTTTTTTCAGGATAGCTAACAATAGCCGAAAGTCTGTATGTCGCTTCATTTACACCGATTTTAATGTATTTGATTCCAACAAAGTTCAAATTGGATAAAAAAATTAAAACTATAGAAAAAATAATTAATGCTAATAAAGAAAATTGTTGCTTATTACTTTTTTTAAGAAAGGCTGATCTTACGGCAATTATAAAGTCATCTCTGCCCGATGCCATTTATCTTAATACTCTGTAAGCATTGAAGAAAAAGTTTCCTCTTGATCTAAAGCTTTTCCAGTTCCAATTGCTACACAAGCTAAAGGATCCTCCGCTATATGAACTGGCAAACCAGTTTCTTTAGAAAATCTTCTATCAATATTCTTTAACAGTGCACCACCGCCTGTTAATGTTAATCCCATATCTACTAAGTCAGCAGAAAGCTCAGGTGGAGTATTTTCTAAAGCCATTTTAATTCCACCAATCATTTCTTTTAAAATCGGATTCAACGCTGCAGCAGTATCTTCTTCAGTTACATTAATTTCTTTAGGTGTACCCGATCTAATGTCTCTACCTTTGACAGGATACTTATTATTATTTGTTGGTATAGCTGTTCCTACCTCTTTTTTTATCTTCTCTGCTGTACTGTCTCCGATTAAAAGATTATATTCTTCTCTCATATAATTTTGCAAGGCCACATCCATGGCATCTCCCGCAATTCTGAGTGATCGTGAATATACCACTCCTCCTAAAGACATAACTGCAATTTCTGTAGTTCCACCTCCAATATCTATTACCATTGAACCTGTTGCTTCAGATATAGGTAGTCCCGCACCTATAGCTGCAGCTATTGGCTCTTCAATAAGCTGTACTTTTCTTGCACCTGCAGCAAGTGCGCTATCTTGAATTGCTTTTCTCTCAACTGGTGTAGATCCTGTTGGAACACAAATTAAAATTCTTGGATTTGCAAAGGTACTTCCTTTATGCACTTTTTTTATAAAATGTTTTATCATCTCTTCGGTAACTATGAAATCTGCTATCACTCCATCTCTTAGCGGTCTTATAGCTTGAATGTTTCCTGGGGTTCTTCCAAGCATAGTTTTTGCCTCATCACCCACTGCTAATACTGTCTTTTTTCCTTTATTATCAGCGACTGCTACTACTGATGGTTCATTTAAAACTACTCCTTTGTTTTTTAGTACAACAAGTGTATTTGCTGTACCTAAATCTATTGCCATGTCTTGTGACCAAATTCCTGTTATTCTGTCAAACATTCCCATCTTATATTCCTCTCACTTTATTATCATACTCATTAGTAATTTGTGAATTATCTGGAGCTGTTTTATCCCGCTTAATTATCATTTTGTTTAATGCATTAATGTAAGCATTTGCTGATGCAACTAATGTATCAGTATCTGCTGCTTGACCAACTGTTGTTTTGCCATTTTCCTCAATTCGGACGCTTACAGTTGCCTGTGCATCAGTTCCCTCTGTAACTGCATGTACCTGATAAAGCTGCAGATTTATATCGTGTGGATATAAAGTTTTAATACATTTAAATATAGCATCAACTGGTCCATCTCCAGTCTCTGTTGCTTTTTTTACTTCACCAAAAACATCTAACGTCATATCGGCTCTTTGTGGTTCTCCTGTTCCAGCAAATACTTTTAGAGATTTTAAATTGATAGCGCTTACTTTATTATCTACAATCAAACTATCATCAACCAAGGCAATAATGTCCTCATCATAAATATGTTTTTTTTTATCTGCTAAAATTTTAAATTTGCCGAATGCATTTTCAACAATATCGTCAGTAACATCCACATATCCTAGGCTAGTTAATTTATCTTTAAATGCATGTCTTCCTGAGTGTTTACCCATAACTAAAGAAGTTTGTTTTACTCCTACACTTTCAGGTGTCATTATTTCATACGTTTGTCTATTTTTTAGCATTCCATCTTGATGAATCCCAGATTCATGTGCAAATGCATTTTTTCCAACGATAGCCTTATTATATTGAACAGGAAAACCAGTTGCATTAGAAACTATTTTTGATGCTTTGCTTAATAGTTTTGTATTAATACCAGTTTCATAAGGCATAAGGTCTGGTCTTGTTTTCATTGCCATCACTACTTCCTCAAGTGCAGCGTTGCCTGCTCTTTCGCCAATTCCATTAATCGTACATTCAATTTGTCTAGCTCCTGCTTGAACTCCTGCTAAAGAATTTGCAACTGCTAAACCTAAATCATTATGACAGTGAGTTGAAAGAATAGCCTTATCAATATTTGGAACTTTGTTTAATAAAGTTTGAATAATTTTAGTAAATTCTGAAGGAACAGTATATCCAACGGTGTCGGGAATATTAATTGTTTTAGCTCCGCATTTGATTGCAAGTTCAACCGTTTTACACATATAATCCATATCTGTTCTCGTACCATCTTCGCAAGACCACTCAACATCATCAGTGAATTTTCTTGCATAAGTTACATGTTCTTTTATTGACTCATAAACTTGCTCGGGAGTTTTGTTTAACTTATGTTTCATATGTAGTGGACTCGTTGAAATAAAAGTATGAATTCTAAATCTTTTGGCATTTTTTAATGCCTCATAACATCTATCGATATCTTTTTTTGAATGTCTAGCCAATCCAGCTGGAATAGAATTTTTTAAAATTTTACTGACCTCTGTTACCGCTTCAAAATCTCCTGGGGATGCAATTGGAAAACCAGCTTCGATTATATCTACTCCAAGTTCGTCAAATACTCTAGCTATTTGGATTTTTTCCTCCAAACTCATAGATGCACCAGGAGATTGTTCTCCATCACGCATGGTTGTGTCAAATATAAATACTCTATTTTTATCGCTCATTTTTTTAATTTTTAAGGCTCTGCATAATACAATCTCTAATAGAGATTGCAAAATAAATTGCAATTTTAAACGTAAATTTTACTAAAATTTACTTCTTATCACTATCGATAAGTTTTTTCTTGCCTATCCAAGGCATCATGCCTCTTAGATTTGCCCCTACTTTTTCAACTGGATGTTCTGCTAATTTTGCTCTTATTTTTAAGAATTCCTTTTGGCCATTTTTACATTCATCAATCCATTGTTTAGTAAATTTTCCAGACTGAATATCGTTCAAAACTTCTTTCATCCTTTTTTTTGTTTCTTGTTTATTTACAATTCTAGGTCCGGACACATACTCTCCATATTCAGCAGTATTTGATATAGAGTAATTCATATTTGCTATTCCACCTTCGTATATTAAATCTACAATTAATTTTACTTCATGAACAGTTTCAAAATATGCCATTTCTGGTTCATAACCAGCTTCGACCAATGTCTCATATCCATTTTTGATTAATTCGACTAAACCACCACACAATACTGTTTGCTCTCCAAATAAATCTGTTTCAACCTCATCTTTAAATGTAGTCTCGATTATTCCAGATCTTCCACCTCCGACAGCAGAAGCATAAGACATTGCTAGTTCTCTAGCTTTGCCTGAGCCGTTTTGATGTACAGCAAATAAACAAGGCACACCTCCACCTTTTTCAAATTCACTTCTTACTAAATGTCCTGGTCCCTTTGGTGCAACCATAAATACATCCAAATCTTTTCGTGCTTTAATTAAATCATAATGAATATTTAAACCATGAGCAAAAGCAATTGAAGTCCCTTCTCTTGCTCTCTGCTCTATATGATTTTTATAAATTGTAGCTTGTAGCTCATCTGGAGTTAAAACCATAATTACATCTGCCCACTCAGCAGCATCTGATAAATTCATTACTTTAAGTCCTTTTGATTCTGCTTTAACTTTACTTGAGGATCCCTCCCTTAATGCCACAACTACTTCTTTAACACCACTATCTTTTAGATTAAGTGCATGTGCATGTCCTTGGCTTCCATAACCAAAAATGGCAATCTTTTTATCTTTAATTAGGTTTGTATCTGTATCTTTCTCATAAAAAATTTTCATCTTATCTCCCTATTCTATTTAAATATTTCTGATCCTCTTGTCATTGCAACTGCTCCTGTTCTTGAGACACTTACTAAGCCAAATTTTTTTAAATCTACAATCATTTTATCGATCTCTCTTCTTAAAGCAGTAACCTGAATTACATAAGATTTATTTGTTTTATCCAATATTACAGGATTATATTTTTTACAAGCTTTTAAAGCCTTTTCTCTTTTACCATTCTTTCCAACTACCTTCAAAAGTGCCATTTCTTTAAAAATTACTTGTTTATCCTCTCTTTTAAAGTCTGCAACATTATGCACTGGCACTAATTTTTTTAATTGGAGTCTTATTTGATTAATTACCTGAGGAGTACCAGTGGTAACTATAGTTATTCTTGAAATATTTAATTTTTTATCAACCTCTGCAACAGCAAGGGACTCGATGTTGTAACCTCTGCCTGAAAACAATCCTGCGATTCTAGCTAATACTCCTGCTTCATTATCTACCCATACAACAATTATATGTGTATCAAATTTTTCTTTTTTATTTGAAATACTATATGCCGATCTTGCTTTGGTCATTAAACTAAAGATTTTCCTTTACCAGTTATTTTATTTTCTTCCTGATCTTTAGGTCCTAAAATCATTTGATTATGAGGTTTACCTGAAGGTATCATTGGAAAACAGTTTTCAACCTTATCAACTAAACAATCAAATATAACTGGCCTGTCTGTATTAATCATCTCAATAATTTTATCATCTAATTCTTCTGGAGTTTTTGCTCTTATTCCTACACAACCATATGCCTCTGCTAATTTAACAAAATCGGGTAAAGCCGCTGTATAGCTTTCAGAATAATTTTTATCGTGTAGTAATTCTTGCCATTGTCTTACCATACCCATGTATTCATTATTTAAAATAAATATTTTTATCGGAAGACTATATTGAACTGCTGTAGACATTTCCTGCATGGTCATTAATACCGATGCTTCTCCTGCAATATCAATTACTAATTTATTTGGATTTGCAATTTGAACTCCAACAGCTGCTGGAAGACCATAGCCCATTGTGCCAAGTCCACCCGAGGTCATCCATCTGTTAGGTTTATCAAATTTAAAATGTTGAGCAGCCCACATTTGATGTTGGCCAACTTCTGTTGTGATAAAAGTATCTTTATTCTTTGTTAATTCGTATAATCTTTGAACTGCGTATTGTGGTTTAATACTTTCTTTACTATTTATATAACCAAGAGAATTTACTGATTGCCATTTTTGAATTTGCTCCCACCATTTAGAAATATTTGATTTATTCGATTTAGAAATGTTAGGTTTAAATTTCTTTATTGTCTTTATCGTAGTTCTTAGAACTGAAGAAACATCTCCAACAATTGCTAAATCCACTTTTACATTTTTATTTATTGAAGATGGATCAATATCAATATGAACTTTCTTTGACTTAGGTGAAAACTCATCAATTTTACCAGTTATTCTATCATCAAACCTAGCACCTACATTTATCATTAAATCACAATCATGCATTGCATTGTTTGCTTCGTAAGTACCGTGCATTCCTAGCATTCCTAAAAATTGAGTATCTTCACCTGGAAAAGCTCCAAGTCCTTGTAAAGTAGAAGTTATAGGAAAACCAGTCAAATCAACTAGTTCTCTCAAAAGTTGACTTGCTTCAGTACCAGAGTTTATTACTCCACCGCCAGAATATATTATAGGTTTTTTCGATTTAGTAATTAATTTAATCAATTCATCTATTTCTTTTTGAGAATAAAGATTATTTAATTTCCCATTAAATTTATTCTGTTTTTTTTGTTTAGTGTATGAAGATTTATTAAATTGAATATCTTTTGGAATATCGACTAATACTGGACCAGGTCTTCCAGTTGTTGCTACTTCAAAAGCTTTATGAATAGTTTTTGCTAAATCTTTTACATCTTTTACTAACCAATTATGTTTTGTACAAGGTCTTGTTATTCCGGTAGTATCGCACTCTTGAAATGCATCTGTACCTATAAGATGTGTAGGCACTTGTCCTGAAATACAAACTAAAGGAACTGAATCCATATATGCATCTGTTAATGCGGTAACAACATTTGTTGCACCAGGACCAGAAGTTACAAGTACAATTCCAGGCTTTCCTGAAGATCTTGCATATCCTTCTGCAGCATGACCTGCGCCTTGTTCATGTCTAGCTAATATATGTTTAATACTTTTATGATTTTTTAATTCATCATAAATAGGTAGAACTGCACCTCCAGGATAACCAAAAATAAATTCTACCTCTTGATCTTCTAGACACTTAAATACTATTTCAGCACCTGTATATAATTTTGACATTTGGGTAATCTAGCTGAAGTTGTGCTAATTGGTCAAGGTTTAGTAATTAATTAAATAATTTTTTTAAAGACAATTTAGTATCCTGAGAGCTAATGGTTTGCCAACTTTGCATTTGTCCCCTTGCCCATGTTGCTTGTCTTTTGGCGTATTGTCTTGTTTTTATGACTATCTGTTCCACTGTTTGGTCTTTATCTAGCTGATTATCTAAAAGACTTTTAATCTCACTTACACCAATAATTTTTCTTGAGCTATTATTTTTAGGAACTTTAATTTTTTTTAACCTTCTTACCTCTTTAATGCCCAAAGGAATCATTTTTTTTGCCCTTAATTTAATTCTTTCAATAAGCAATTCCCTAGGACAATCTAGGTGTATTTTAATAAAATCATCAGTATTAAAAATTTTTTTTGTATCTTTGTACCATTCAACTAACGATCTTTTCGTAAACTTTTTTACCTCATATGCTCTTATTGATCTTTGAAAATCATTTGGATTTACCATTTTTTTAATTTTTCGATCAATTTTTATTAATTTTTTATAAAACTTTATTTGCCCTAATTTTTTTTGAAGATCGGTAACTTTTTGTCTTTTCTTTGCTGATATCTTTGGAATTCTTACAAGTCCCTCTGTTAATGCTCTAAAATATAAACCTGTGCCACCAACTAGTATGGGAACTTTATTTTTTTTTTTAATTTCATTAATTTTTTTTAAGGCAAGTTTAAGCCACTGGCCAGTTGAAAATTTTCTTTGAATACTGATAAATCCATATAAATGGTGTTTAATTTTCTTTTGATCATATCTGCTGGGTCGAGCTGTTAATATTTTGATCTCTTTGTAGACCTGCATACTGTCAGCATTAATTATTTCTCCTTTAACCTTTTTAGCAAGCTTGACTGCAAAACTTGACTTGCCTGAAGCAGTTGGTCCGAAAAGTAAAATTATTTTGGACTTAAGGTCCATCTTTAATCTAGTTTAACACCAATATATCTTTTTTGATTTTGGTTGTTATATATTACAATTAAAATTGTTTTTTCCGTACTTCTTAATGCAGAATTAACTACAATATTTAAATCTCCTGGAGTATTAATATTTCTCTTTTGTGCCTCAACAATAATATTGCCTACTTTTAAATAATTAACAGGGCTATCGTTATCAATTTTGGTTATTATAACTCCTGATGTAGATTTTGGTAAGTTTCTATCTATTATATCTTTTTCTTTGATAGGTCTCACTTCAATTTTTAACCCTTCGATTCTAGTTTGCTTTGGTTTATCCTCTTTGTTTAATTGCGGTTTAAAGTCCTCTGAGGTTTCTAACCTTCCTAAAATAATTTTTTTTGTTATCTCTCTTTTATTTCTCCATACTTTTACTTCTACAGTGGATCCAACATTAGTTTCAGCAACAATTTTAGGCAACTCCTTCATTTCAGAAATTATTTTTCCATCAAATTCTAAAATTATATCTCCCGCTTTGATGCCTCCTTTTTCAGAAGGACTTCCATCAGCAACACTTGCAACTAAAGCTCCTCTTGGTTCATCTAAATTTTCTACTTCTGCAATTTCCTTTGTTACTATTTGTATTCTAACTCCTAGCCATCCTCTTTTTGTTTCTCCAAATTTTATAAGTTGATTTATTACTTTTTTTGCACTGTTGGATGGAATAGCAAAACCAATGCCTATTGATCCTGACTGACCAAGAATAGCTGTATTAATTCCAATTACATCTCCATTCATATCAAACAATGGTCCACCAGAATTTCCTGAATTAATAGATGCATCTGTTTGAATGTAATCCTCATATCTTGATAAACCAATGCTCCTATTTCTTGCTGAAATAATTCCTGAAGTTACTGTTCCACCAAGGCCAAATGGATTACCGATTGCTATTACCCAATCACCTACTCTAGCAGAATCTGAATTACCGAATTCAACTGGTGAAAAATTATCTTCCGATTTAATTTTTAAAACTGCAATATCTGATAAGGGATCAGAACCAACTATTTCGGCTTCGTATTCTTTCTCACCATTTACTGTTACAAAAATATCCTCTGCTCCTTGTATCACATGATTATTTGTAACAACTATTCCATTATTGTCGATAATAAATCCAGATCCAAGCGCACTAGTTCTTCTCTGTTGTGGCTCACCAAAATCTTTAAACATATCTTCCAAGGGAGAACCTGGAGGAAATTCAAACGGAAATGGATTTGTTCTAGTAGTTATAACTTGTGTTGTTGATATATTCACCACAGATGGCATTAATTTTTCAGCAAGATCTGCAAAGGATTTTGGTCTATCTTGAGAGTTACTTTCAACATTAAAAAGAAAGACAAAAAAAAATAAAATATAAGTAAAAATTTTTTGATACAAATTTCATCAACTTTTTAAATACCAAATAACAATAAATCCCAAAATTGCAAAAAGCAATCCACCATATCTAAGCTGTGAATTTGAAATTTGGTTTAATTTAGACAACATAATTTTCATTTTTGATGGAAATAAGGCGTATAATATACCCTCGATAAAAAGTAACAATCCTAAAGCCATAATAAGCTCTTTCATGTTTTCTATATTACTGCTGATTTTGTTTTTGTTTTATATTTCCAAAAAACTTAAAAAACTCACTATCAGGGGAAAGTATTAATGAAGTTTCTCCACCTATTAAAGCTTTTTCATAAGCTTGCATTGCTCTATAAAAAGCAAAAAATTCAGGATCACGTCCAAATGCATCTGCAAAAATTTTGTTTCTTTTTCCGTCACCTTCTCCTTTTAATATTTGTGAAGATTTTTCAGCATTTGCTAAAATTACAGTAACTTCTTTATCTGCGTTTGCCGTAATCTCTGCTGCCATCTCAGCACCTTTTGCTCTAAATTCTTTTGCTTCTCTCTCTCTTTCAGTTTGCATTCTTTTGTAGATCGCATCGCTGTTAGCTTGAGGAAGATCTGCTCTCTTAATTCTTACATCTACAATTTTAATACCAAAGTTTTCTGCTTCATTATTAACGCCGTCCTGTATTAAACTCATTTGATTTGTCCTATCTGCTGACAGTAATGTCTGTAATCTTTGTGTACCGAGTACACTTCTTATTCTGGAATTTATAATTGTAGATAATCTAGATCTTGCAACTCTTTCGTTTCCTACCGAAATATAGAATTTTAAAGGGTCAACAATTTGAAACCTCGCAAATGCGTCTACTATCAATCTTTTTTGATCAGACGCAATAACCTCCTCTGGCGGAGTATCTAAATTTAAAATCCTTTTATCTAAGAAAACTACATTTTGAATAAATGGAATTTTAAAATTTATTCCAGGATTCATAATAATTCTTTTAGGATCACCAAACTGAAGTACTATGGCTTGGTTTACTTCTTTAACAATGAATACTGAAAAATAAATTGTAGCCGCTACTAATATTATCAATGGTATTAAAAATTTTCTCATTAATTAGTTACCTTTTTTTTTAGCTCAGGAAGAGGCAAATATGGAACAACACCTGATCCAGAATTTTTATCAATTATAATTTTATCAATATCAGCTAAAACTTTTTCCATAGTTTCAAGATACATTCTTTCTTGAGTTACATTTTTCGCATTTTTATATTCATTGTAAATTGCTAAAAATCTACTCGCTTCACCCTCTGCCTTAGCGACTACCTCTTTTTTATAAGCTTCTGCAGCTTGTAATATTACTGCTGCATCTCCTCGAGCCCTTGGTATTACGTCGTTTGCATAAGCTTCGGCTTCATTCTTTGCTCTTTCCATATCAGCTCTAGCAGCTTGCACGTCTCTAAATGCGTCAATAACTTGGTCTGGAGGATCTGCTTTCTGCGTTTGAACCTGAGTTATTTGAATTCCTGAATTGTATTCATCTAAAATATTTTGAATAATTCCTTGAGTATCAATTTCAATTTGAGATCTGCCCTCAGTTAATATCGGTTGAATATTAGACCTTGCAATTACTTCTCTCATTGCTGTCTCTGCAGCGGCTTTCACTGTTCCTTCGGGATCTTGAATTTTAAATAAAAATTTACCAGCATCTTTAATTACCCAAAATACAGAAAAATCTATATTTACGATATTTTCATCTCCTGTTAACATTAAACTTTCTTCAGGCACATCTGCAACGCTAGAGGAGGTAAAACCACTATCTCTCTCTGATCTAAATCCGATATCCATTCGATTCACTTTTGTGACTTTTGGTGTTAGCACACTTTCGATTGGAATTGGCAAGTGATAATTTAAACCAGGCTGAGTTGTTTTAACAAATTTTCCAAATCTTAATACCACACCTTGCTCATCTGGGAGAACTCTATACAATCCACTTAAACCCCATAGAAGTACAATAAGAATTAGAGCAAGTATTATTGGCTTATTTCCCGAGCTTCCTCCAGGGAAAAATCTGTTGATTTTATTTTGAATATTTTTAATGATTTCATCTACGTTTGGTGGTGTTGGACCTCTTCTAAAACCACCATTTCCATTCCCATTGCCTCCTGGGGGAGATCCCCAAGGACTTTGATTTTTGAAATCATTCATAAGACAATGTATATAATGTCTTTGTGGCCAAAAACAAGGTAATGATACTTTAAAAATAATTGAAAATAAGGTCTAATTGACACAATGAAAGAAAATTTAGAACAAAAACGCTTTCAAAAAAACCCTATAAGGGGAACAAAATTCACAATTGCCGTTTCAAGTGCAAAAGGTGGAGTAGGTAAATCTACTTTTGCAACAAATTTAGCTATCGCTTTAAAAAAAGTAGGATGTAGAGTCGGTTTATTGGATGCAGACATATATGGCCCATCTTTACCAAAGTTATTTTCAATTAATAGCAAACCTGAAAGTGATGGTCAAAATTTAAAACCTATTTTGAAATATGATATCCAATGTATGTCTATTGGATTTTTAACAGATGAGCAAACTCCAATGATTTGGAGAGGTCCTATGGTAACTTCTGCAATAAAAACTTTTACGCAGAAAGTTGCTTGGAAGGATTTAGATTTTATCATTGTAGATATGCCACCAGGAACAGGAGATACACAATTAACTTTTTCTCAAGAAATAAATATGGACGGAGTAATAATCATTTCAACGCCGCAAGAGATTGCTCTTCAAGATGTAAAAAGAGGTATTAAAATGTTTGATAAACTTAAAGTACGAATAATTGGTTTAGTTGATAATATGAGTCATTTTATTGGAGATGATAATAAAAAATATGCTATTTTTGGTGAGGGTGGTGTAGAAAAAACTGCCAAAGAATTCAATAAAGATTTTTTAGTTGAAATTCCAATTAATCCTGATGTTGGAAAACAAGGAGATATGGGAATTCCAATAGTAGAAAGTAAACCTGGTCATGAGATTTCTAAAATATTTATTAGTTTAGCAAATAAGATTAAATCTATATATATCTAATTAAAAAGTTTTTCATTTTTGGCCAAATAATTATTCATTGAAAAATTTTCATCATCTTCATTATAGGATTTAATTTTAAGCGGTCCAGACGGTGTCATTCTATAAATTGAAAAATTATTATTTTTAAAAAAATTCCAAAAATCCTTAAAAAAAATCTTAGAATCTATATTGCAGGCATTAAACTCAAATTGAATTAGTTTGAAATTTTTAATCTTATTTTCAAAGCCAATCAAACACTTCATTTCATTCCCTTCAACATCAATTTTACACAAATCTACTATAGAATTAATATTTTTATTGAAGTAATTTGACATTTTTAAAGTTTTTATCTTTTCTTTTTTATTTAAATTTAAATTATTTAGTTTTCTTTTATACAATGATGATTGACCTGATCCTTTTTTATTATAATAAAGAAAAGTACTTTGTTCACTGTCTGATAAAGCTTTATTAATTATTTTAATGTTGTTTTGTGTAAATCTTTTTTTAAGAATTTGAAAATTAGTAATACTGGGTTCAAAAAGATAGCATTTCGCATTGGGAAAATGTGTCAGTACTGTGTTTGTATATTCTCCTTTATTTGATCCAACATCAACAAATATATTGATTTGTTTTTGAATCATTAGAACATTTTTAAATTCAGAATCGATAGAAAAATTAAATCCTTTGCCTCTTGAAATTGAGAAAATTTTTTCAAATTTTTTTAGTATATTATCTGGTAATGAAGAGAAGATTCTAATTATAAATTTTTTAATATTTTGACTTAACATCTAAAATGAAATTATTTAATTATTTTATCTTTTAAATCAAATGCATTCATTAATTCATTCCATTCTCTTTTTGAAAGTCCAGATCTATCAATATCTATAACTTCACCTTTAATTAATTTCTTAATTACTTCTTTGCCTTTTGCAGATACTTCAGTTCCACCAACTCTATAGTCCATAAATGCTTCATAAGTGATTGGAACCCATTTTTTTACTGTTTCTAACATTGTATCTGCATAAGCTCTTATTTCATATTGAGCGTGATGATCTGCACGAAGTCTTAGAAAATTCATAAGATTTAATAGATCAGTTTTCCAATACCACTGGGTGTAAGTGTTTAATGTTAAATTCATTCTTGCAAGTTCTCTTGCCAAACCTAAACCTGACTCTTCTATAACAGAACCGTCGTACCTTTGATTTAACATTAATTCATAATTATTGTAAGTTTGCTCTGCATCACCTTTTAAAAGATCTAAAACTTGTTTGGCTTTTTCGCCTTCTAAGACATCTCCTCTGCCCTGTCTGTTGCTTTGAGATTGGGCTGCCAGATGTTCGGGTGCGGGTAGATAAAATTCTTTGTCTAATATTGAATATCTCGCAGAATATTCGTTAACATTTGCTGTTCTATGTCTAATCCATTGTCTAGCAATAAAAATCGGAAGCTTTACATGATATTTTATTTCACACATTTCAAATGGAGTGCTATGCCAATGACGCATTAGGTATTTAATAAGACCTGCATCAGTTGATACTTTTTTGGTTCCTTTGCCATATGAAACTCTTGCTGCTTGCACAATTGATGTATCATCTCCCATATAATCTATTACTCTTATAAAACCATGATCCAATATAGGAATTGCCTCATAAAGAAGCTTTTCGAGCTCCGGAGCTGTTACTCTTTTTGTTTTATTCTCCTGTGATTGTTGCTCTTTTATTTCCTTTGATTGCTCGTTTGTTAATTTCATGAATAAAATATTGAATCTATCAAAATTGCTTTTATATTATAAATGTTGGTTTTCCAACTATGACGATAAACGAATTTCGTAATAACCATTACGGACGTGGGGGCAGTACCCACCACCTCCACCATTTTCAACTTGCGGGGGTGAATTAGGATCGACGGGTGTCTAAAAGTTATTCTTTCGTCAGGTATTGTTCCGCCTAAATGGGCAATTTTATAAATGCTAACGAAAGTTATGCACTTGCAGCTTAATTAATTTATTAATTAAGTTACGGGGTTTGGGGCACCTGGCAACAGAACGCCCCTTATAATAATTTTTTAGTTGTATTTATATCTTTTGGTGCGGTCAGAGAGACTTGAACTCTCATGGGCTAGGCCCACACGGCCCTCAACCGTGCCTGTCTACCAATTTCAGCATGACCGCAAACAATGCGTCAGATTAAATGAATGACAATTCTATTTCAAGTTGATAAGTTTTAACATGGAAATTTCACCTGAAATAAAAAAAGCAACTGATCCTATTTATCAAAAAATCTCTAGCACTGTTCCAGAGATTGAGTGGTTAACTCATGCACCATATATCTATGAAATTAATAAATTAAAAAAAGAAAAAAATGCAGTAATACTTGCTCATAATTATCAAACCCCTGAAATATATCATGGTATCTCGGATTTTTCTGCAGACTCTCTTGCGTTAGCAATTGAAGCAGCGAAAACAAAAGCAGATATAATTGTTATGTGCGGTGTTCATTTTATGGCTGAAACTGCAAAATTAATGAACCCAAATAAAAAAGTGCTACTACCTGATATGAGGGCAGGATGTTCATTATCTTCATCAATTACAGGAAAGGATGTAAGAAAATTAAAAGAAAAATATCCAGGTGTTCCGGTGGTTTCCTACGTTAATACCTCTGCAGATGTTAAAGCTGAGACTGATGTTTGTTGTACTTCCGCAAATGCTGTTAAAATAGTTAATTCTTTAAGAGTTAAAAAAGTTATATTTTTACCTGATGACTATTTAGCTAAATATGTGGCATCTCAAACAGACGTAGAAATTATTTCTTGGAAAGGTACATGTGAAGTACATGAACAATTTAATGATGAAGAAATAAACGAAATAAGAAAAAATAACCCTGGTATTAAAATTATTGCACATCCAGAATGTCCTCCTGATGTTATAAAAGCGAGTGATTTCACTGGATCGACTAGTGGAATGATAAAATATGTAAAAGATAATCAGCCTGAGAAAGTTATGATGGTAACAGAATGTTCAATGAGTGATAATGTTCAAGTAGATAATCCTAATGTTAAATTTATTAGACCTTGTAACCTATGCCCTCACATGAAAAAAATTACTCTTCCAAAAATTTTAGAGTGTTTGCAAAATGAAACAAATGAAATATTAATGGATGATATTACAATAGAAAAAGCCAGAAATTCTGTGGAGAGAATGGTTAAAATTGGTCGTTAGATCAATGCAAAAAATAGATCAAAAATATATTTATTCAGTGGTTAAAAAAGCCTTGCTAGAAGATTTACTGCCCAATGGGGATTTAACAACGAATTTAGTTGTTAAAAAAAATAAAATAATAAATGCTAAGATTATAGCAAAGCAAAATGGTATTATTTCAGGTTTAGATTTTTGTAAAACAGCATTCAAGCTGATCGGAAAAGAAACAACTTTTAATAAAAAAATTAAAGATGGCAGTAGAATTAAGAAAAATAGTGTAATTGCGGAGATTAAAGCAAAAACTAAAACAATTTTAATTGCAGAAAGGACAGCCTTGAATTTTTTAAATCATGCCTCAGGTATCTCAACTCTTACACATAAGTATGTAAAGAAAGTTGGAAATAAATCGAAAATTTGTTGCACTAGAAAAACAACACCCAACCTAAGATTGCTAGAAAAATATGCAGTAAAAAAAGGAGGAGGATATAATCATAGATATAATTTGAGTGATGAAATACTAATTAAAGAAAATCATATTAATTCTAGCAGTAATTTAAAAATATTGATTTTAAAAGCCATTAAAACCAAAAAAAAAATTACAGTTGAAATAGAAAATATAAATCAGTTAAAAAAAGTTTTGGGATTAAAGTTTCATAGAATTTTATTTGACAATATGAGTCTTAAAAACTTAAAAAAATGTTTAAATCTTTGTAATAATAAGTATGAGACTGAATATTCTGGAAATGCCAATTTAAAAAATATAAAAAAAATATCTTCCACAGGAATTAATAGAATTTCTGTTGGATCAATAACTCATAGTTCTCATAGTTTCGACTCAAGTTTATTAATTTAACAATTATTTTTTTAATTCTGCTTGAGCGGCAGAAAGTCTAGCAATTGGAACTCTGTAGGGTGAACAAGAAACATAGTTAAGTCCAATTCTTGAACATAAATATATACTCTTTGGATCCCCACCATGTTCACCACATATTCCTAACTTAATTTTTTTATTTTGTTTTTTTCCTTTTATAGATGCCATTTGAATTAAATCACCTACTCCGTCATCAATTGAAACAAAAGGATCAATGTCAAAAATCTTATTTTCAATATAATCATTTAAAAATTTACCACTATCATCTCTGCTTATTCCAAAAGTAGTCTGGGTTAAATCATTTGTTCCAAAACTAAAAAATTCTGCATGCTTAGCAATATCATCCGCTTTTATTGCTGCTCTTGGGAGCTCAATCATTGTACCAACTAGAAAATTTATTTTTGTTTTATGCTTATTTTGTACTTTCTTTGCTATTGATATTACTAGATCTTTCATAATTTGAATTTCTGCTTCTGTTGAGACTAGAGGTATCATTATTTCTGGAAAGGCTGATTTTATTTTTTTTCTTTTTAATTCTATAAGTGCTTCAAATATTGCACTACATTGCATTTCATAAATTTCAGGAAAAGATATTCCTAGTCTGCATCCTCTATGTCCAAGCATTGGATTTTGTTCATGTAGCTCAGTAATCCTTGTCTCAATTTCATTTTTTGTTAATTTTAATGAATTCGCAACATCCTCTATCTCTTTTGTGCTTTTAGGCAAAAATTCATGTAAAGGAGGGTCTAACAATCTTACTGTAACTGGAAGACCTTGCATTATTTTAAATATTTCAAAAAAATCTTTTTTTTGGTGAGGCAACAACTTATCTAATGCTTTTGCCCTATCCTCTTTTGATTTTGAAAGAATCATTTCTCTGACTGATAAAATCCTCTCCTCATCAAAAAACATATGCTCAGTTCTACATAGCCCTATTCCTTCAGCGCCAAAATCTCTAGCGACTTTGCTGTCCTGAGGCGTCTCTGAATTTGTTCTTACTTTTAATTTTCTATAATTATCTGCCCATTTCATTATTTTTGAAAAATCACCTGAAATTTCTGGCTTCACTGTTTTTACTTCTCCCAAAATTATTCTTCCTGTTGAACCATCAATTGTAACTAAATCTCCTTCTTTAATTATATTTTGTTTTGTTTTAAATATTTTATTCTCATAGTCTATTTCAATTTCACTTGAACCTGATACACATGGTCGACCCATACCTCTAGCTACTACCGCCGCATGACTTGTCATTCCTCCTCTTGCTGTAAGAATTCCTTTGGCTGCATGCATACCATGTATATCTTCTGGTGATGTTTCTACTCTTACTAATATTGTATTTTGCATCATACCATTTAATCTTTCTGCTTCATCTGACGTAAAAACAACTTTACCACTAGCTGCCCCAGGCGATGCTGGTAGACCTCTAGCTATCACATTTAACTTCTCATTTTCGTCTAATGTTGGATGCAATAACGTATCTAGAGAATTTGGATCTAATCTTAAAACTGCATCTTTTTTTGAAATTAAATTTTCTTTTACCATATCAACTGCAATTTTTACTGCAGATTTAGCAGTTCTTTTTCCAGATCTAGTTTGCAACATCCATAAATTTTTATTTTCAACCGTAAATTCGACGTCCTGCATGTCTTTATAATGTTTTTCCAACCTTAATAAAATTTGTTTGAGTTTTTTGTAAACTTCAGGCATTGCTTCTTCCATTGAAAGTTTTTTTTCTTTAGAATTAATTCTAGCTTTTTTAGTTATATGTTGTGGTGTACGAGTTCCTGCAACAACATCTTCGCCTTGAGCATTAATCAAATATTCTCCATAAATATCCTTAGAACCATCTGACGGATTTCTAGTAAATACTACTCCTGTAGCACAATCATCCCCCATATTACCGAAAACCATTGACTGGACATTAACAGCGGTTCCCCAAGCAGAAGGAATTTGATTTAATTTTCTATAAACTTTTGCTCTGTGGCTTTCCCAGGAAAGAAAAACTGCACTGATCGCACCGACAAGCTGATCTTTAACATTCTGTGGAAATTCTTTTTTTGTTTTTTCTCTGACTAAATTTTTAAAATCTTTTATTAAATTGTCCCAGTCTGTATCATCCAGATCTGTATCAAGAAGTACTCCTTTTGTTAATTTATAATTTTCAATTAATTCTTCAAAATTATAACTTTCTACTCCTAAAACAACACTAGCATACATTTGAATAAATCTTCTGTAACTATCTTTAGCAAATCTCATGTTTGAAGTTTTTTTTGCTAATGCAATTACAGTTTTATCATTAAGACCTAAGTTCAAAATTGTATCCATCATTCCTGGCATAGAAACTCTTGCTCCAGATCTTACTGAAACCAGTAAAGGGTTTTTTAGATCACCAAATTTTTTTTTTGCTTCCTTTTCAATTAAATGAAGTTCTTTATTTATTTCTTTGATTAGCTTTGAATTTAATTTTTTTTTATTATTATAAAATAAGTGACATACCTTGGTAGAGATTATAAAACCTGGAGGTACTGGCAATCCCAATCTCCCCATTTCTGCAAGATTTGCACCTTTGCCACCTAAAAAATTTATTGGACTCTTTAGTTTTTTTACTTCTTTAGATTTAAAGTTATAAATAAGTTTTTTCATCAGCTTTCAATTTTTGAAAAATTAAAAAAATTATCAAAGCTTTTACACAACAAATTTAAAAGTTCTAGTCTGTTTTTTTTAATTAACTCATTTTCGTCATTAACTTTTACATTGTCAAAAAAGGAATTAACGTCTTGCTTGAATTTAAAAAGCTCTTTTAAACTATCTTCAAAATTATCATTTTTACCTACATTTAAAAAATATTTTTTTACCTCTTGTATTTTTTTATAAAGGTTTTTTTCAAAGTCATTTTTAAACAAACCTATGTCAACTGAATTAGACAATTCTAGTTTATTTTTAATTATTTCGGTATTTAAAATATTAGAAGAGCGCTTGTATATACCAACTACATCCATTCCAATTTCTTTATTTATATTCCGGTTTAGTACTTCTGCTTTTTTATATCCAATATATAATTCATCGATATCATTTGATAAAATAGAACTCTCAATAATATCCAGTCTTATATTTTTTTCTTTTGAATAATTTTTTAATCGATCTAAAATAAAATCATTCAGTTCTTTAAGAACTTTTGTAATATCAAACTCATAACCTTGTTCTTTGTATAAAGTTAAAGAATAATTAACAATACTTCGTAATTTAATCCTAATTTTATTTTCTACAATTAATCTAACTAATGCAATTGTATTCCTTCTTAATGCATATGGGTCCCTTGATCCAGTTGGTGTTAAATCAAGTCCAAAAAAACCAACTAAAGTATCGAGTTTGTCACTCAATGAAAGAGTAACGCTGTAAGGATTTTTTGGAACTTTACTATCAAGTCCGCTTGGCAAATAATGTTCTGATATTGATTGACAAACTTCTTTTTCAAAACCTTGTGTCTCTGCAAAATGACCTCCCATTATTCCCTGTAATTCTGGATATTCACCAACTAGATCTGATTTAAGATCGACTTTACAAATAGAGGCTGCAATTTCAATTTTTTCTTTACTAATCATAAGTTCGTCTGAAATTAAGGAGCTTAATTTTTTTATTCTTTGAGTTTTATCAAAATATGATCCAAGACCTTTAAAAAAATTGATTTTTTTTAAATCTGATAATTGTTTAATTAAATTTTGAGATTTATTTCTATCCCAAAAAAATTCTGCATCATTTAATCTTGCTTCAATAACTCTTTCATTCCCTAGTTTTATATATCCTTTTAGATCTTTTGAATCTGATACAACTAAAAAATAATTAGTTAGGTTTTGTTTTTTATCAAATGTTGGGATATATTTTTGATGATTTTGCATTGTAATAATTAAAATTTCTTTTGGGATTTTCAAAAATTTTTTATCAAACGTGCATAAAATTACTTTTGGCTTTTCTACAATATTATTAATTTCATCCAATAAGTCCTCTTTTAAATTAATTTTCAAATTATTTTTTTTTGATAGATTGTTTAGTTCATTAATAATAAAATCTTTTCTTTTATCCTGATCAAGGATGATTTTTATTGACTTAAAATATGACTGATAAGATTTGAAATTATTAAAACTTTTTGTTTTATCCTCAAATTCTTTATCAATAAACGTATAATTTGAGGATTTTAAATGATAAAAATCAAATTCAATTTTTTTCTTATCAAATACCACTAAAATTGATTTTAGGGGTCTACCCCAAAACATCTGATTATTGCCCCATTTCATAGATTTATTCCAATTAATCTTATCTAAAATTAATGGTAGATTTTTTTTTAATAAATCTTGTGTCTTAAATTTTTGTTTAGGTTTTTTATAGAAGTAAAATTCACCTTTTTCAGTTGATTTTAAATAGATCTGTGATTTTTTAATTTTTTGAGATTTTAAAAAACCCTCTAAAGCCTCTGATTTAGCTTTAACTGACGGTCCTCTAATTTCCTGAGATTTTTTTACGACTTCTTTCGAAATATTTGAAAAGTTTATTATTATTCTATTCGGTGTAGAAAAAGATTCAGTTGAGCCCTTGATGTTAATGTTATTATCTTTGAAAAAATTATTAAGATCTAAAAATAATTTGTTTCTTGCATTTATCTGGAGTTTTGGAGGAATTTCCTCACTAAATAACTCTAAAAAAAATTCTGACATACGATCTATATTTGTGACTCAATCCAAATTTTGCCTATCATCTTAGTTAATTCTCTTATTCTAGCGATGTACTCAGCTCTTTGGGCTACACTTATCACCCCTCTTGAATCTAATATATTAAAAACATGACTTGCTTTTAAACATTGATCATAAGCTGGCAAAGAAAGTTTTTTTTCTGTCAAAAGTTTTGCCTCATCTTCTAACATGTCAAAAATTTTAAATAAATTATCTGTATTAGCATATTCAAAATTATATGCGGAAAATTCTTTTTCTGATTGATGAAAAACATCTTTATAGAGTATTCCTTGATTGTTCCAACTTAAATCGAAAACATTTTTTTTATTTTGTATAAACATACATAATCTCTCTAAACCGTAGGTAATCTCTACAGAAACTGGATGGCATTCTATACCTGCCATTTGTTGAAAATATGTAAACTGAGTTATTTCCATCCCATCACACCATACTTCCCATCCTAATCCTGCTGCTCCTAGTGTAGGACTTTCCCAATCATCTTCAACAAATCTAATATCATGCTCTTCGTGTTTTATTCCTAATGATGAAAGACTATTAAGAAAAAGTTTTTTTATATTATTTGGTGAAGGTTTTATTAAAACTTGAAACTGATAATAATGCTGTAATCTATTTGGATTATCTCCATATCTTCCATCTGTGGGTCGCCTTGATGGTTGAACGTATGCAGTTCGCCAAGGTTTTATTCCCAAAGATCTTAAAGTTGTAGCTGGATGGAATGTTCCTGCTCCAACCTCTAAATCATACGGCTGTAAAATAATACATCCCTGTTTACTCCAGTATTTTTGGAGGTTAAATATTGTATCTTGAAATGACAAAAAACTTTTTTTTAATTTTTTATTTTTAGAAACCATATCTTTGCCAAATACTTCTTTCTTCTAAAATAGAAGCAATTTTTTCTACACTTTCTTCTGACGACGAAAGTTTTTTAGATATCCAACTTTTTGGTTTTTCAAATTTTTTAATAACTACATCCTTACCAAATTTTTCTGCTAATATTTGATTAATATTTCCTATTCCATCAACTAATCCAAGTTCTTTGGCTTTTTTACCTGACCAAAATTCTCCTGAAAACAACTCTACACCAGTGTCTTTTTTAAGTTTGTTTTTTCTACTTTCTTCAACAACTTCTATAAAATCCTGATGTATTTCTAATTGAATTTTTTTAAGTCTTTCAATATCCTCGGGCTTCTCTTCCATAAAAGGATCAAGAGTGCTTTTATTTTTACCTGCTGTATATACTCTTCTTTCGACTCCAATTTTTTTAATTAAATCTTTAAAACCAAATGAGGAAAATATAACTCCTATTGATCCAATAATAGAACTTTGATTTGCATAGATTTCATCTCCAGCACAAGAAATGAGATATCCTCCAGAGGCTGCTACGTCCTCCGCAAAAACAATAACTTTTTTTTTTCGCTCTTTTGCTTGCTCCCTTATAAACTTATAAATAAGGTGAGATTGAACAGGAGAACCTCCTGGTGAATTAACCGTTATAGCGACTGCGGGGCTTTTTTTGATTGAAAATGCTTTTCTAATTATTTCTTCTTGTCCTGAAAAGTCTAATCCCTGTCTGAATTTTCCAGCATTTCCTATTACACCACTTAATCTAATATGGGGAATTATTTTTTTTTTTTTGAAAAACGAAAACATAATAATGCTTATTAGATTTTATTAATAATATAAAGCTTACTTTTAGTTGAAGAAAATGGTGCGTCAATTGATAAGTGTATTAAATTTGATTATATAATAACTTTAATCAATGGGTTCGGTAATTAAATTAAGTAAAAAAATAAATAATTCTTATCTAGAACTGAAAAAATCAGTTGAAGATAAACTCGTTATGGTTGATGAGAAAATTGATCAAAAACTACAAAGTAATGTTGATTTAGTAAAAAAAATGTCTTCATACCACCTCAACACAGGTGGAAAAAAATTAAGAGCATTAATCACTTTAGGTTCATCAAAATTATGTGGTTATTACAGAGGATCGAGAGACGTGAACTTTGCTGCATGTGTTGAGCTAATCCACTCTGCAACTTTAATGCACGATGACGTTATTGATAATGGTGAAATTAGAAGAGGGAAAAAAACTTTAAACAAAATTTGGGGAAATCAATCATCCATTTTGATCGGGGACTATCTATTAAGTCGTTGTTTTGAAATGATGGTAGAAGATGGTAATTTAGAAATATTAAAACTTCTTTCCTCTACATCTGCTTTAATATCACAAGGTGAAATTTTACAATTACAACATAAAGGTGATGTTGATATGTTAGAAGAAACATATTTAAAAATTATTTCAAACAAAACAGCAGCTTTATTCTTAGCAGCAGCTAAAATTGGACCTATTATAACAGAGAAAGAAAATAAGTATAAAGATGCGCTTGAATCTTATGGTAAAAACCTAGGACTAACATTTCAAATTGCAGATGATACTCTTGACTATAATTCTGATCTAAAAATTTTTGGAAAAAATATTGGAAATGATTTTTATGAAGGAAAAGTTACCCTTCCAATAATTTTACTTTTTCAAAAAATAAATGAAAATGAAAAACGATTACTCAAAGATTTTTTTATTAAAGAAAAAAGAACTGAAAATGATCTTATGGAAGTTCTCGAATTAATAAAAAAAAATAACATTATAAATGAATGCTATAAAAAAGCGGAGCACTATATAAACTTAGCATCAAATTCATTAAATATTTTTCAAAATAGTGATGAAAAAGATATTCTTAAAGATTTAACTACATTCTCTTTAGGGCGTAATTTTTAAGGATATAGAATTTGTCTTTTCCAAAAATTTTTATCTTTTGAGTATTCTAATCTTTGATGAAGTCTTCCCTCAACATCTTTCCAAAACTCTATTCTTTTAGGCGAAAGCATAAAACCTGACCAATGTTTTGGTCTTGGAACATTATTTTGATCTGCAAATTTTTTTTTAAATTCGTCAACTTTATTTAAAAAAGCATCCCTTGTCTCCATTGGTTTTGACTGATTGGATGACCAGGCTCCAATTCTACTTATATAGGGTCTTGAATTAAAATATTCGTCAGCATCATTATCAGGTATTAATGCTATATCTCCCGAAATTCTTACTTGTCTCAACAAAGATTTCCAGTGAAAGCACATCGATGCCTTAGGTATTTTTTTTAAATCTGTTCCCTTTTTGCTA
The DNA here is from genome assembly GCA_902569105.1 of uncultured Pelagibacteraceae bacterium. Classification (GTDB taxonomy): domain Bacteria; phylum Pseudomonadota; class Alphaproteobacteria; order Pelagibacterales; family Pelagibacteraceae; genus Pelagibacter. Next base: position 50,055 of record CACFTE010000003.1, read on the forward strand.
TTTAAGTTGGTAAAAAAAACAAAACCATTATTGTTAAACTCTTTTAATAAAACCATTCTTACGTCTGGTTGGTTAGATTCGTTTACTGTAGCTAATGCAACAGCATTTGGATCATTAATTTCATTTTTTTCTGCTTCCAACATCCATTGTTTAAAAACAACAATTGGATCGTCTTCATTCATGAAACATATATCCAGACCTAAATTATTTTTTTTATTCATAATTTCGACAAATTAAACTATATAACAGATATAATGTCATTTAATACTTTTGGAAAGTTTTTTAGATTTACCACTTGGGGGGAGTCTCATGGCCCAGCTATAGGGTGTATCATTGATGGTTGTCCGCCAAATATACAAATTAGAGCCGAAGAGATTCAAATTGAATTAAATAAAAGAAGGCCAGGCCAAAGTAAATTTGTTACTCAAAGAAAAGAAAAAGATTTAGTTCATATTATGTCTGGTATATTTGAAGGAAAAACAACAGGAACCCCAATATCCTTGATCATTTACAATGAGGACCAAAAGTCTAGAGACTACGAAACTATTAAATCTAAATTTAGACCAGGTCACGCTGATTATACTTATTTTATGAAATATGGAATAAGAGACTATAGAGGTGGTGGAAGACAGTCGGCAAGAGAAACTGCAGCAAGAGTTGCGGCAGGTGCGGTTGCAAAAAAAGTTTTAGAAAATAAGCTTGGTAGAAAATATAAAGTTACTGGAGCTGTCACTCAGATTGGTCTACTGGGTGCTAATCCTAAAAATTGGGATGATAAATTTATTGGTAAAAATAAATTTTTTTGCCCCGATAAAAAGATTTTAAAAATTTGGGAAAAATATCTACTAGCGATTAGAAAAGCGGGCTCTTCTTGTGGAGCGGTTATAGAAGTGAGAGCAAAAGGAGTTCCAACTGGTTTGGGAGCACCTGTTTATTCAAAGTTAGATATGGATATTGCATCAGCAATGATGAGTATAAATGCAGTCAAAGGAGTTAATATTGGATCTGGAATGAACTCTGCAAAATTAACTGGTGAAGAAAATTCGGATGAAATTTTTAAAAAAGGAAAAAAAACAATTTTTAAAACTAATAATGCTGGAGGAATTTTAGGTGGAATATCAACTGGACAAGACATAATTGTTTCATTCGCAGTAAAACCTACCTCGTCCATTCTGAATGAGAGAAAAACTATTGATAAAAAAGGCAAAAATACATCTATTTCTGTTAAAGGAAGACACGATCCGTGTGTTGGAATTCGAGCAGTTCCAATAGGTGAAGCAATGATGCATTGCGTGTTGCTTGATCATTATCTTATGAATAAAGCGCAGTGTGGAAATTAATTAGATTTTTTTAATACTATTTTTGAGTTTAATGTATCTATAACTTTGTTTTCTATAGACAATGAATCTAAACCAGCAACTTTATACATATTCTCTGGTTTATCATGGTCAATGAATAAATCTGGCAAAATCATAGATCTAAATTTTGTATTTTTATCTAAAATATTTTTTTCGTTTAAAAAATGGTTAACATGTGATCCAAAACCACCTATGGATCCTTCCTCAATTGTAATTACAACATCGTGATTTGTAGCAATTTGCCATAATGAGTTTTCATCTAGGGGTTTTGCAAATCTTGCATCAAAAACGGTAGGAAAAATTCCTTTTTTCGATAAATTTTTTTCTGCAACTAAGCACTCTTGAAGTCTTGCCCCAAAATTAATTATTGCTACTTGTTTTCCTTCTTTAACAAATCTTCCTCTACCAATAACTAATTTTTCATCGTCCTCTGGTAATTCTACTCCAATACCGCTTCCCCTTGGGTATCTAATTGCAGAAGGTCTATCGTTAATATTCACCGAAGTGTTTATCATTTTAACAAGCTCAGATTCATCGCTAGCTGCCATCACAATAAAATTTGGTAGTGTTGATAGATATGTTATATCAAATGACCCAGCATGGGTTGGTCCGTCTGCTCCAACAAGTCCAGCTCTATCAATAGCAAATCTTACTGGTAGTGATTGTATTGCGATGTCATGAACTACTTGGTCATAGGCTCTTTGTAAAAAAGTTGAATAAATTGCAGCAAAAGGTTTGTAACCTTGGGTTGCTAATCCTCCAGAAAAAGTTACAGCATGCTGTTCTGCAATTCCGACATCATACATTCTATCTGGGAACTTTTCAGCAAATAGGTCCATTCCCGTTCCTCCTGGCATTGCAGCAGTGACTCCAACTATCTTGCTATCTTTTTCAGCATGTTTAATCAATGTTTTGGCAAAAATTTTTGTATAGGAGGGGGCTAAACTTTTTCCTTTTTCTTGTTTACCTGTTAAAACATTAAATTTTGTAACCCCATGATACTTATCTAAAGATTTTTCAGCAAATTCATATCCTTTACCTTTTTCAGTTTTTATATGGATTAATATTGGCCCATCGTATTTCATCTTTTTTGCATTTTCTAAAACTGAAGTTAAAACATCTATATCGTGACCATCTATTGGTCCAACATAATAAAATCCAAGCGAATTAAATAAAGTACCCCCAGTAACTGCAGATCTAAAAAAATCTTCTGCTTTTCCAGCTTTTTTCATAAATCTTTTTGAGAAAGAGGATATAATTAGTTTAATTGTTTCTCTTAAACTAAAATAAATTTTTCCAGATAATATTTTAGCTAAATAAGTTCTTAAAGCTCCAACAGGCTTTGCTATAGACATATCATTGTCATTTAAAATAACGATCATTTTAGTTTTAGAGGTTCCGGCGTTATTCATTGCTTCATATGCCATTCCTGCACTCAAAGCCCCATCTCCGATTACAGCTACTACATCTTCAGATTTATTTGATAATTTATTGGCTGTTGCTATTCCCAATGCTGCAGAAATAGATGTTGAACTATGTGCTGCTCCAAATGGATCGTACTCGCTTTCGTCCCTTTTGGTAAAGCCAGACAATCCACCACCTGTTCTTAAAGTTTCTATTTTATCTTTTCTTCCTGTTAATATTTTGTGTGGATATGATTGGTGACCAACATCCCAAATAATTTTATCTTTTGGTGTATCAAATATGTAATGAAGTGCAACGGTCAATTCAACAACACCAAGGCCAGCACCTAAGTGTCCCCCAGTTTTTGATACTGCTTCTATCATTTTTTCTCTAATTTCCTTTGAAAGAATTTTTAAATCTGTATTAGATAATTTTTTTAAATCAGATGGAAAATTTATTTTACTTAAAATTTTGAAATTTGACATTTAGTTATTTCTTTCCATAATAAAATTTATTGTTTCTTTTAAATGATGCGCTTTTTTATCATGTAACTTTAATTTATTAAAAATATTTTCTTTAAGCTTATTTGTATATTTAACTGCATTTTCGTATCCAAGTAAACTAATTATAGTAGCTTTACCTTTTTTGATATCTTTTTTTGTTTTTTTTCCTGCTGTTTTTGTTTTTTCCCTTAAAATCAATAAGATCATCAACTATTTGAAACAATAATCCAATTTCTTTTCCTATTTTTGAAAAAGACTTAAGGTTTTTTTTATTTTTTTTAATTATTAATGGAGCTAAGCAACAATACTCAAATAATTTTCCAGTTTTTTTTAACTCCATATCTAAAATTTTTTGCAGTGAAACTTTTTTTTTCTCATAACTTAAATCTAAATATTGACCACCTGCAATACCTGTTTGACCTGAGCATCTTGAAAGAAGATTAATTAATCTTGACTTAATTTTGTATTCAACTTTAAAATTTTTATCAGTTAATATTTCAAATGCTGAAGTTAATAATGAGTTTCCAGCTAATATCGCCGTAGACTCGCCAAACTTTATATGTGTAGAAAGTTTTCCTCTTCTCAGCCTATCATCATCCATGCAAGGCAAATCATCATGTATTAATGAATAAGCGTGAATGGCTTCCACTGATGCTGCTAAAATTAATAAATCTTTAATTTTGACATTAAAGATATAACCTACATCGAAAATAATTTTTGATCTTATTTTTTTTCCTCCTGGAAATAATCCATACTTCATTGGTTTAATTAATTCAGAAGAATTAAATTTTGATAAATAGTTATTTAAATAAAAATTAACTCTTTTAGAAATTTTTTTTAGTTTTTTTTCCATTGCTCAATATTTCATTGATTTTCTCTTTTGTTTTTTTCGATATAAACATTGCTTCATATTGAAATTTTTTTTCTATAAACTTATTTAATTTTATTAGATTTTGATAATCTTCAACAAAATCCTCAATGTTCTTTTTTTCTAAATTATCAATAATTTTATTTGCCAAATTATTTAAATCATCAAATGATTTATTTTCAATATCATCTAGTAAATTTTTATCTTTCATATATTAGTTGGTATTATTATATGAAAAACAATCTTTCAAATATTAAAAAAGCAATAAAATATCTAGATAAAAACAAATGTGTAGGTATACCAACAGAAACTGTTTACGGTCTCGCTGCAAATGCTTATTCCTCAATTGCAACCGCTAAGATATTTAAATTAAAAAAAAGACCGAAAATCAATCCTCTTATAGTTCACTATTACAATCTTAAATTATTAAAGAGAGATTGTGAAATAAATGATTTTTTTTTAAAATTATACAAAAAATATTCACCTGGACCAATTTCATACATTTTAAAACTAAAAAAAAATAGTTTAATTTCAAAAAATGTTACGAATAATAAAAATACTTTAGCAGTAAGATTTCCTGGCCACCCATTAACGAGGAATTTGTTAAAAAAATTAAATTATCCATTAGCAGCACCAAGTGCAAATATTTCTACAAAAATAAGTCCCGTCTCAAAAAAAGACGTAAAAGATGAGTTTGGAAAAAAACTTAGTCTTATACTTGATGGTGGTCAATCACAAATTGGGGTTGAGTCAACTATAGTAAACTTAATTAATAAACCACAAGTTTTGAGATTAGGTGGGATCCCAAAAGAACAAATTAAGAAATATTTAAATTTGAATGTTGAATATAAAAAAAAATCAAAACTAAAAGTACCTGGGCAAGAAAAGACACACTATTCACCATATATAAAATTAAGATTAAATATTAAACACCCTGAAAAACATGAGGCATTTATGCTGTTAAAAAAAAGAAAAAAATTAAGTTCAAACTATTTTTATTTGTCAAAAAATAACAATCTAAGAGAAGCTGCAAAAAATTTATACAAAACTTTAAGGTTAATAAAGAAAAAAAAATTTAGAAGTATAGCGGTTGAAAAAATCCCAAATAAAGGATTTGGCGAAGTAATTAATGATAGATTGAAAAGAGCGTCTTATTTCAAATGACAGATTTAGTTGAAGTTAAAAATTTAAAAAAAAATTATTCTTCCAAGGAAGCAGTAAAAAATATTTCATTTAATATCAAAGAAAATGAAATCTTAGGATTATTGGGACCAAACGGATCTGGAAAAACTACTACGATCGGAATGCTTTTAGGTCTTTTAAAACCTTCAGGTGGAGAAATAAGAATAGATAATATGATATTTGAAAAAAATAGAATAGAAATTCTTAGTAAAATAAATTTTATATCACCGTATATAGAGTTGCCAAAAAAACTTACTGTAAAACAAAATTTAACCGTTTATGGTAAATTGTACAATATTGATAACTTAAATGAACGAATTGAATATTTAACTGAGCAGCTTAGACTTGAAGAATTATTAGATAGAATTACAGGTGAACTTTCCTCAGGACAAAAGAATAGAGCAAGTTTGGCAAAAGCTTTAATAAATAAACCAAAAGTATTATTCCTTGATGAACCAACTGCCTCTTTAGATCCTGAGATAGGTGATTTTGTAAGAAGTTTTTTAGAAACATACAAACAAGAAAATAAAATTTCAATTCTTTTAGCTTCACATAATATGAATGAAGTAAGTAGACTTTGTAAATCAGTTTTAATGATGAAGAATGGTTTAATTATTGATGAAGGAACTCCAGAGTTCCTTATAGATAAACATGGTCGTAAAAACCTAGAAGAGGTTTTTCTCAAATTATCAAGGAGTGAAAATGAATTTAATTAGAATTTATGGTCTTTTCTTAAGGCATTTTTATTTAATCACCAGATCATTTCCCAGAATTTTAGACTTAATTTATTGGCCTACAATACAAATAACATTGTGGGGATTTATATCTAATTTTTTTGCTACCTACAGTACATATTATAATAATGCTGTAGGTGTAATTTTAACATGTGCAATTTTATATGATTTTTTATTTAGAACCAGTATAGGATTTAATATGCTTTTCCTTGAGGAAATTTGGAGTAGAAATTTTACAAATTTATTTATTTCTCCAATGAAAATAAGTGAGATAATTACTTCACTTATTGGGACTGCATTAATCAGAGCTCTTATTGGTTTGGTACCAGCAATATTATTAACATCACCATTGTTTGGGATTTCCATACTTAATCTTGGTGTTAGTTTATTTTTTCTTTTTTTAAGTTTATATATTTTTGGGATTACTTTAGGAATATTAGTATCTGCTGGTCTTCTTAGGTTTGGCCCATCTTTTGAAAATATCGCATGGTCTACAATGTTTCTTATAGCTCCTTTTGGCTGTATTTATTATCCAGCTGATATTTTACCTGATTTTTTTCAGAAAGTTGCTTACAGCATGCCATTGGTTTATGTTTTTGAGGAGGCTAGAAGAATACTTGTTGAACAAACAGTAAATATAGAGAATATCTACTTTGCGTTTATGCTAAACATAATATATTTAACTGTTGCTATAAGCTTATTTTACTATTCTTTCAACCAAGCTCGAAAAAAAGGAACATTAATAAACATAGGAGAGTGATGGTGCGCCCGCAAGGAGTCGAACCCTGAACCTCCAGAGCCGAAATCTGGCGCTCTATCCAGTTGAGCTACGAGCGCATTATGTATTAATATTATAATATATGAAAAATATCATTAATTTAATTGTTGAGCAAATCTCAGATAAAAAAAGGATTGATACATTTATTTTTAGAAAATGTGACGGACTTAGCAGAACTAGAATCAAAAATTTAATCATAGATCAAAAAGTGAAAATTAATGGAAAAGTTAATTTTACACCCTCAAAAAAAATAAAAAAAGGAGACAGTATTTCTTTGGAAATACCTGAGCCAAAGACAACATCATTAAAACCTTTTAATTTCAAATTAGAAATTATTTATCAGGATGAAGATATAATTGTAATTAACAAACCAGCAGGAATATCAATGCATCCTGGTCCTGGAAATTATGACAATACTGTTGTTAATGCGTTAATGAGTTATGAGAAGATAAAATTATCAAATATAAGTGGTGAACTCAGACCAGGAATAATTCATAGAATTGATAAAGATACATCTGGACTAGTTGTCATAGCAAAAAATAACTTTAGTCATGAAAATATCTCAAAACAATTTAGTGAACATTCTATTGATAGAGTGTATAAAACTTTAGTATGGGGTAAACTGAGACCTCAATCAGGAACAATTAAAACATTAATTACTAGAAGTTCAAAAAATAGACAATTAATGGATATTAGTTTTACAAAAGGAAAAAAAGCAATAACTAATTACAAAACTATAAAAGTTTTTGAAGGTAAAAAAATTCCAACACTAAGCTTGGTTGAATGTAGATTGGAAACAGGAAGGACACATCAGATAAGAGTACATATGAACTATAAAGGAAATCAAATTATCGGAGATAACAAATATAAAAAAAAATATAAAAAATTAAATAGTGTTGGCGAAGTGTTAAATAAAAATATAATTGAATTAAAAAGACAATTTTTGCATGCAAATATTTTAGGATTTCATCATCCCAAATCTGGAAAAAAACTTTTTTTTAAGTCAAATTTGCCAGATGATTTAAAAAAAATAATTAATCTTCTCGAAAAATCAGACTAATTTGATGTTGTAAAAAAAAAATTGTTTATTAAATAAATAGTAAATTAATTAAATAATTATGAGTAATACAAAAACGTACAACTTGCCAATTTTATCAAATGAAGGTGGGCTAGGTGCTTATTTAGCTCAAATTAAAAAATTTCCAATGCTTGATGCTGAGGAAGAATATATGTTAGCTAAAAATTGGAAGAATACTGGCAATGTAAAATCTGCTGAAAAACTGGTTACTAGTCATTTAAGATTAGTTGCTAAAATTGCAATGGGATATAAAGGTTACGGTCTTCCACTAAATGAGATGATCTCTGAAGGTAACGTAGGATTAATGCAAGCAGTTAAAAAATTTGAACCAGACAAAGGTTTTAGATTAGCAACGTATGCTATGTGGTGGATTAAAGCTGCAATACAAGAATATATATTGCGTTCTTGGAGTTTAGTTAAAATTGGTACAACTACTGCTCAAAAAAAGTTATTTTTTAATTTAAAGAAAATTAAAAGTCAAATTGCTCCAGATACAGAAGGTGACTTACGTAATGAAGATGTAAAAAATATTGCAGAGAGATTAGATGTAAGTGAAGACGAAGTTGTTTCTATGAATAGAAGACTTGCCGGCAAAGAACATTCTTTGAATGCCCCGATAGGAGAAGATGGAGATGAATGGCAAGACTGGGTAATAGATCAAAATATGGATCAAGAACTTAAAGTTGCTCAACAAGAGGAAATGGAATATAGAAAAGATTTGCTGTCAGATTCCATAAAAATACTAAATCAACGTGAAAAAGAAATTTTATACTCTAGAAGATTAAATGATAATCCAAGTACTTTGGAAGAGTTAAGTAAAAAATTTAAGATTAGTAGAGAAAGAATAAGACAAATTGAAAATAAAGCTTTTGAAAAATTACAAAAACACATGCTGAATTCAGCAAAATCAAAAAATTTATTACCAGCCAATTAAGCTTCGAAGGGATCTTCTATAAGAATTGTATCCTTTCGCTCAGGACTTGTAGATATAGTTGATACCTTGGTTTCTACAAAGGCTTCAATAAATTTTATATAATTTTGAGCATTTATTGGTAAGTCAGAAAATTTTTTTATACCACATGTCGACTTTTTCCATCCCTTAAATGATTTGTAGACTGGTTTAACCTTATATTGTTGCTCTGAAGATGCTGGCAAATAATCAAACTTCTCTCCATTTAAATCATAGGCTATACAAATTTTTATTTCGTCTAATTCATCAAGAACGTCAAGTTTAGTTAGAGCTATACCATTTATTCCTGAAGTTTTGACAGTTTGCCTTACAAGTATACCATCAAACCATCCACATCTTCTTTTTCTGCTTGTCACTGTCCCAAATTCTTTACCTTTTTCTCCAAGTGTTTCTCCTATGTTATCTTTGAGCTCAGTGGGAAAAGGCCCTTCCCCTACTCTTGTTGTATAAGCTTTAGTTATCCCTAATACATAATTTATTGATCCCATTCCGCATCCAGATCCAGTAGCTGCTGAGGAAGCAACAGTGTTCGAAGATGTTACAAATGGATAGGTTCCATGATCTACATCAAGTAGAATTCCTTGAGCACCTTCAAACAATATTTTTTTTTTTGATTTTTTAAATTCTTCAATCATTTTCCAAATTGGTTTACTATATTTTAATATTTTTGGAGCTATTTTAAATAAATCATCTTTAAGTTTTTGTTTGCTAAATTCTTTTTTACCCATGCCTCTTCTTAAGGAATTATGGTGTTCGAGAAGAATTGCTAATTTGTTATCTAAGTTTTTTTCTGAAAGCAAATCAACAACTCTAATGGATCTTCGTCCAACTTTATCTTCATAAGCAGGCCCTATCCCTCTTCTAGTTGTGCCTATTTTAGCATTTTTAGAGCTATCTTCTCTAAAAGCATCTAGCTCACTATGAATCGGTAAAATTAATGTTGCGGCTTCTGATATAAATAAATTTTCTTCATTAACATCAACACCTTTATTTTTTATCTCCTCAATTTCATCTAGTAGTGCCCATGGATCAATAACAACTCCATTCCCAATTATTGATATCTTATTTTTTCTAACTATTCCTGATGGTAATAGTCGTAATTTGTATGTCTTGCCGTCAATTACTAAAGTATGTCCGGCATTGTGACCACCTTGGAATCGTATAACTACATCTGCTTCACTTGAAAGCCAGTCTACAATTTTTCCTTTACCTTCATCTCCCCATTGTGATCCTACAACTACAACATTTTTCATACAAATTTTTTTTTTATATCAATTGAATTAAGATGATTAATTGGTCCATGTCCTTTTCCATATTTTGGAGCATTGTTTATTGCATGGTTTACATATTTAATTGCATTTTCACAAGATTTCTTTAACGATTTTCCACATGAATAATATACAGCAATCGCTGAAGATAAGGTACACCCTGTGCCATGAGTATGCTTTGATTTTAATTTCTTATTTTTAAAAATATGAATTTTATTTTTTTCTAAAAGAATATCATATGATAATTTAGATTTAAGATGGCCCCCTTTAATCAAAACATTCCTAGCTCCAATTTTAATTAATTTTTTTCCTGCACTTATCATATCTTCTTTTGAATTTATTTTCTGATTTGAAAGTATCTCGGCTTCAGGAATATTTGGTGTTATCAAAGAAACTTTTTTTAATAATTTTGATTTTAGGGTTTTTATAGATTCTTTATCAATTAGCCTTGCACCACCTTTGGCAACCATTACTGGATCTAATATTATTTTATTAACTTTTATTTTTTTTAGAGATCTTGTAACTGTATTTATAACTTTTGTATTACTTAACATGCCAATTTTAATAGCATCTGGTCTAATATCATTTGAACTGAATTCGATTTGTCTTGAAATTTCAATTGGGGGAATTGCAAAAATTGATTTTACACCTGTTGTATTTTGAGCTGTCACTGCTGTTACTGCGGTCATAGCATATGAACCTAGTGAACATACAGTTTTAATATCTGCTTGTATTCCTGCACCCCCAGAGGAATCTGAGCCAGCAATTACCAATACTTTAGATTTTATTTTCAAATTAAATTATAGATCGTTTTACAAGATTAATACATTTGTTCATTAATTTTTTATCATTTGACTCACACATTATTCTTATTTTAGGTTCTGTTCCAGATGGTCTTACTAAAATTCGACCTTTACTACTTAAAAGTTGTTTTGAGATAATTATTGATTTTTTACATTTTTTTGAATTTATAACTGATTTATCTTTAGTATAAATATTTACTAGCTTTTGGGGAACTTTTTTAAAATTATTGAATAGCTCACTAGCTTTTATTCCTTTGCTCATAGAATAAAGGACTTCTAAAGCTACAAGAATGCCATCGCCAGTGGTTGCAAAATTCCCAAGAATAATATGACCTGACTGTTCACCACCTAAATTACATTTATTTTTTTTCATAGCTTCTTTAACATATCTGTCCCCAACCTTAGCTCTTAAAAATTTAATTTTTTTTTCTTTAAATAATTTTTCTAGTCCAAAGTTTGACATTAATGTACCAACTACACCTCCTTTTAAAATTTTCTTCTTTTTCCATCTTAAGGCAATCATTGCTATAATTTGATCTCCATCTATTATTCTTCCTTTTTCATCACAAATAATTATTCTATCTGCATCTCCGTCTAAAGAAATTCCAAGATTAACTTTATTTTTTTTTGAAAAAGATTTGATTTTACTTGGAAATGTTGATCCACAATTCGAATTGATATTAAGACCATTTGGCGAGGTTCCAATATTGTAAACTTTAGCGCCTAATAATTTCAATATTTTAGGACCTGACTTATATCCTGCTCCATTGGCACAATCTATTGCGATTTTGAGACCTTTTAATGAGAATTTTTTTGGAAAATTATTTTTTAATATATTTATGTAATTATCATTTGCATTTTCTAATCTTTTTACTCTACCTAGTTTATTATACGAGGTTAAATGTTTTGAAATTTTTGTATCAATAAGCTTTTCTATTCTTTTTTCAATTTTATCGGAAAGTTTTAATCCATCTGGGCCAAAGAGTTTAAGTCCATTATCATAGAATGGATTATGTGAGGCGGTAATCATAATACCTAAATTTGCATTCATTTTTTTTGTTAACATGGCTAATCCGTTAGTTGGTAATGGACCAAGTGTAAAAACGTGCATACCAGCTGAGGCTAAGCCAGAAACCAATGCTGGTTCCAAAGTATAACCTGATAATCTAGTATCCTTAGCAATAATTGCGGTTTGTTTTTTTTTTTTTAAGTTTCTGAAGTATGTTCCTGCAGCTAGGCCAAATTTAAAAAACATATCACCATTAATTTTGTTTTGATTTACTGTTCCTCTGATTCCATCTGTTCCAAAATATCTTTTACTCATGTATTAAATATAATTTTATTAAAAACTTTAATTGCTTGTTTGTTTTCATTTACATCATGCACTCTTAATATTTGTATTCCTTGTAAAAGTGCATGTATATTAGAAGAAATTGTTCCCCCGATTCTATTTTTGCTATCGTTATTGCCTGTTATATCTTTTATATATTTTTTTTTAGATATACCTAACATTACTGGAAATCCTAATGAGTGGAAAATAGATATTTGATTTAAAATTGTAATATTATGTTTCAAATTTTTACCAAAACCAATACCAGGATCTAAAATTATATTCTCATGATTTATTTTATTTTCTTTAATAAATTCAATTTTTTTTTCAAAAAAATCGTAAATGTCCAAAACAACATTTTTATACTTTGGATTTATTTGCATTGTTTTAGGTGTTCCCTTCATATGGTGTAAAACGAATGGAATTTGTGTTTGTTTTAATAAATTTAACATTTCTTTGTCATGACTTAGACCTGAAACATCATTAAGTAAATTTATTTTTAATGGAAAAGCTTTTCGAAAAACAAAACTTTTTCTTGTATCTAAGGAAACAAAGCATCTAATTTTTCTAGCATATTTTATTTTTGATTTTATTCTGTTCCATTCTATAGTACTTTTTACAGTCTTTGAATTTGGTCTTGTAGACTCGCCACCTATATCAATTATATCAGCTCCCTGTTTTTTCATTATTTTAATTTGTTGATTTGCTAGGTTTGTTTTTAAATATTTACCACCATCTGAAAAACTATCTGGTGTAGCATTTAATATACCCATCAGAAGAGGATAGTGCTTAAATTTTAATTTATTTATTTTTTTTACTTTTGTAATATTTTTTAAATCAATAAATATTTTTTGTTTTATATGTGGGGGAAGTTTTTTAATATCTTTTATTTTGACTAATTTCTTTTTTCTTCTAGTTATTATTTCGATAGTATCGAAAGAAATTAATTTATTTCCATTTAAAGGTAATGTTTTTTTTTTATTTACTTTTTCTTTTGAGATTTTTCCGTAATAAAAATTACACGCTCGTGTGTAATATTTTATCATTATATTAGTGAACTATTTTTGGTTTTAATCCAATAGAGCCGAGGGCTGAATCTTTATTGTCATCATCTTTTTGAAGATCTTCTTTATTTTCTGGATATTTGTTTTTGTTAATAATATCCTCTATCTCTTCCCCGGTTAAAGTTTCGTAAGTTAATAAAGCTTTTGCGATTTTATGAAGATCATCAACTTTTTCTGTTAATATTTTTTTTGCATGGTTGTATCCCTCATCAACAAGCTTTCTAATTTCTTTATCAATTTTTTGAGCAACAGCTTCGGAAACGCTTTGTGTTTGAGTAACTGATCTGCCTAAAAAAACTTCCTCTTGGTTTTCTCCATATTCTACTGGACCCATTTCTTCACTCATACCATATTTTGTAACCATAGCTCTTGCTAATTGAGTAGCTTGGTTTATGTCGGAACCGTTTCCACCACCTGCTCCAGTTGTTATATTATCTTTTCCAAAAATTATTTCCTCTGCAACTCTTCCACCAAAACAAACAGCTAATCTTGCTTTCAGATATTTAATTGAATACCCGTGTTTGTCCCTTTCAGGTAAGTTCATAACCATGCCAAGAGCTCTTCCCCTTGGAATAATTGTTGCTTTATGAATTGGGTCATAATGAGGTAGCATGTTGAATGAAACAAGGGCATGTCCTCCTTCGTGATAAGCTGTAAGTTTTTTTTCATCTTCAGTCATTACCATAGATCTTCTCTCTGCTCCCATCATGACTTTGTCTTTAGCATCTTCAAATTCTTGATACGTTACAATTCTTTTGTTTTTTCTAGCGGCTAATAAAGCAGCCTCGTTTACTAAGTTTGCTAGATCAGCACCAGAAAACCCTGGTGTTCCTCTAGCAACTGTTCTTAAATTCACATCAGGTGACATATTAATTTTTTTTGCATGAACCTTTAGAATTTTTTCTCTGCCAAGAATATCTGGATTAGAAACTACTACCTGTCTATCAAATCTACCTGGTCTTAAGAGTGCAGGGTCAAGAACATCAGGTCTATTTGTTGCTGCAATAATTATAACTCCTTCGTTTGTGTCAAAACCATCCATTTCCACTAAAAGCTGATTTAATGTTTGCTCTCTCTCGTCATTACCACCACCTAGACCAGCTCCTCGACTTCTTCCAACTGCATCTATTTCATCTATAAAAATTATACATGGTGAATGTTTCTTTCCCTGTTCAAACATATCTCTTACTCTTGATGCTCCAACACCTACAAACATTTCAACAAAATCAGAACCAGAAATTGTGAAGAATGGAACTCCAGCCTCGCCTGCGATTGCTCTAGCTAGTAATGTTTTTCCAGTGCCTGGGGGGCCGACCAATAAACATCCTCGTGGAATTTTTCCTCCAAGTCTACTAAATTTTCTTGGATCTTTTAAAAATTCTACTACTTCTTCAACTTCCTCTTTTGCTTCTTCTACTCCTGCAACATCTTTAAATGTAACTTTTCCCTTAAGTTCATTCATTAATTTTGCTTTAGATCTTCCAAATCCCATTGCTCCACCTTTTCCACCTTGCATTTGTCTCATAAAAAATATCCAAACTGCAATTAATAGAAGCATTGGAAACCATGATAAAAGTACACCTAAAAGAGATGGCATTTTTTCTTCAAGTGGTGATGCTGAAATACTTACACCTCTTTCTGACAATTTTTCAATTAAGTTTGGATCATTAGGAACATAAGTTGAAAACTTTTGTCCATTTGAGAAAATTCCATTTACATTATTTCCTTGTATCTCTACTTTTACTACACGACCATTGTCAACTTCAGTTAAGAATTCAGAAAAAATTATATTATTTTTTTGGTTAAAAGATCCCTGAGGATTTTTAAACATATTGTACAATCCTACAGTCAGTAAGACTATAATTGCCCACATTGCTAAATTTTTAAAATTCATAATTAAATATATAACCTAATTAAGAATTATTATAAATTAAACAAGTGCCAAATTGTTGCAAATTTAAGGTTTTTTTTGTTTATTCTTTACTTACTATTACTGAATTGTGTATTTTTTCAATAATTGCACCGCCTAATGTGCCTTTAAATTGATCTTTTCTAATTAATTGTTTAACTAAATAATGCAATTTTCTTCCCCTGGGGGGATAGTACTTATTATTCAATTTCTTAAGTATGATAGAAACTGATCTGAATATTACCTCCTCGGGATAAGAAAAAAACTTTTTATTAAGGATATATTTCTTATTTATAAGTGTAACATTTTCAGAGATATTTTTTTCAGTTATTTCGGCTATTGCTTTATTTGTAAATGCCAGATTATTTATTGTGAGTTTTAATTTATTAAAATCTAACCCCTGGTTTTTTAAGTTAAATATTATTTTTCTTAATCTTACCCTCTGGAATTGTTCCATATCATTAGACGGATCAATAACATAAAAATTAAAAACTTTTTTAGCTATATAAATTAAATCTTCTTTGCTAATGTTTAGAAGAGGTCTAGCAACGGTAATTGTATAAGCATTAAAAACAAATTGTTTTTCAATCTCAATAAATGAGGAAAGGCCCTCAGTTCCAGATCCTCGGAGTAATCTGCTAAAAAAGGTCTCATACAAATCATCCTGATGATGAGCTGTTAAAATAGATTTAATTTTATATTTTTTACACTCACTGAATAAAAGTGCATACCTTGACTGTCTTGCTTTACTTTGTAAATTTGAGTGAGGCTTTTTTCCCTTCCATTTTAATATTTTCAAATTTATCTTTTTTAATTTAAGCTCTT
This sequence comes from uncultured Pelagibacteraceae bacterium, assembly GCA_902569105.1. Lineage (GTDB taxonomy): Bacteria > Pseudomonadota > Alphaproteobacteria > Pelagibacterales > Pelagibacteraceae > Pelagibacter. Next base: position 66,129 of record CACFTE010000003.1, read on the forward strand.
TTTTTACATGTATAGCCTCTTTTGCAGAATTTTTTCTTAAACCGTGATCCACTAAATAGAATAAAGGTTGAATAACATTATTTTTTGCAGATTTATAACAAGACACTAAAAAAGATAATGCCATGCTATCTGGCCCACCTGAAATCGATACTGCAATTTTATTGGTATAATTTAAACTTTCCAAGTTCTTTTCAAAATCTTTATAGATTTTAAATATCTTTTTATCTTTAAGAATTTCTTTAAAATTAAAACTATTAAGTATTACCTTTTTTGCACTCAAACTTTTTTTCTTCATATTTTGCCTTTTGAAGAATAGATTTTGACGCTTCAGGATATTCTTTTTCTAAACTCGTTATCATCATGCAGCCTTGACTCTTTTCTCCGATTTGTACCAATGATACACCTAATTTCAATAAATTATCAGGTGCTTTTTCACTTTTTGGATATTTTTGATAACCTTCTAAATATGCTGAAGCTGCATCTACATACAGTTGTCTAATTCTAAAAGTTTCAGCAAACCAATATTGTGCATTACCTGCGAGTTGATGATTTGGATTAGTTTGTACAAACTCTTTTAATGCTCTTTCGGCTGTATTGTAATCGCCAACTTTTAAAAAGCTTGTTGCAAATTCATATTGTTTTTCTGGAGATTCTTCTGGTAATAACTTTTCAATATTTTCTACACTCTCAAGTACAACTGTTGATGTGGAGTCTACTGATTGAGTTTGTTGAGTGGTCTCAGAAGTTGTCATATCTTTATATGAAATACTGCCTAGATCTTGAGGCTCAGATGTGCCTGGCAATATATTATCCTCTGTATTATTTTCGGTCATATTTGCTGCACCTGTACTTACAACATTGCCCATAGTTTTTTCAACTTGTTCGAAACGAAGTTGGTTATCCGATTGTAATTTAGTTAACCTATTCGAAAGTTTATCAAGCTTAAAATTAATTTCTTCGAATTTGTTTGTTAAATCCCTAAATTGATTTTCAATTTCTGACAATTTTAATAAATGTCTTGTAAGAGCTTCTTCAGAACTATTTCCTAATGAAGTATCGTCATTGGTATCATCAATCTTTTTTTCAAAAGAGTCTGAGTAAACAGCTCTCTCTAAAGTTTTAATATCTTGCTGTAAAGCTTCTAAGATTTGAATAATATTATGATTATCAGAGTAAGCAGCGCTTAAATTAAAAATTATTATTGTAGCAAAGCAAATTAATTTTGAAATTTTTTTTATAATCATCACAAATATTAGTTTTTAGATAGAATGATGGCAAAAAAAAGACCCACTACTCTAAATTTAAAGTAATGGGTCTTAAATAATATTTAGTAACTATATTTAATTAGCTTTAACAGTAACTGATCTTCTATTCTTTGACCAAGATAAAGGGTTTGAGCCAGAGTCTACTGGTCTCTCTTTACCGTAACTTATAACAGAAATTCTATTTTCTGAAATTCCATAAGTCATTAAATAATCTTTTGCTGCATTAGCTCTTCTTTCACCAAGTGCTAAATTGTATTCTCTAGTTCCTCTTTCATCAGCATGTCCTTCTAAAACTACATTAATGTTAGAATTTTTTCTTAACCAAGCTGCTTGCTTTCTTAATGTATCTCTTGAAGCAGTAGTTAAAACTGACTCATTAGTTGCAAAAAATACTCTATCAGGAACTCCATCAGCTAAATATTCTACTGTATCCGTTCCTGTATAAACGTCGCCTTGAATTTGTGAATCAATTTTTGCAGATTGTTGTGCACATGCCGATAGTAATAATGCAAAAATTGAAGCTAAAATTAAATTGTAAGTTGACTTTTTAAATATCATACTGCTCCTTAAATTCTTTTATAAAACTATTAGTTTCACAACTTGTTAAATCTTTCAAGATAAGAAATCAACCGTAAATATTAGAAAATATTACAATAAACGTGTTAATTACTAAGCAATGAGGACCAAGATGGGTCTGAGGCATCAGTTTCAGTAATAACTTGTCTTTCATTATAACCTGTGAGATCAATTGACCAAAGTTTCGCAGAAAAACCCTCCCCATCACTATTTGATTTTGTTTCTCTATAAAAAATTAATACTCTGCCATTTGGTGACCACGAAGGTGCTTCTTGGTAGTAATTTTCTGTTAGCAATCTTTCACCTGTACCATCAGTTCTCATTACTCCAATATAAAATTTTCCTTTGTGAAGTTTTGTGAATGCTATTAAGTCACCTCTTGGGGACCAAACAGGGGTTCCGTATAAACCATTTCCAAATGAAATTCTTTTTACCTTTGAACCATCACTTTTCATCACATAAATTTGTTGATAGCCACTTCTATCAGAATTGAAGGTTATAAATTTACCATCAGGAGAGTATGAGGGTGAGGTATCTATTGAAGGATGATTTGTAATTCTTTCAACAATCCTATTTTCTAAATTCATAGTATAAATATCTGAGTTTCCATCCTTAGCAAAACTCATAATGATTTTCTTTCCATCTGGTGAAAATCTTGGTGCAAAAGTCATTCCGGGAAAATCTCCAACAACTTCTTGAATTCCAGTTTCAATATCAAGCAAATAAACTCTAGGTAAATTTTTGAAATACGACAAATACGTTACCATTTGATTTGTTGGATTAAATCTAGGAGTTAAAACTAATTCATTTCCCAGAGTCAAATATTTAGTATTAAAGCCGTCTTGATCCATGATTGCAAGTTTTTTTACTCTTTTAGTTTTTGGTCCTTCTTCTGATACATAAATAATTCTTGTATCAAAATATCCTTTCTCTCCAGTCAATCTCTCATAAATTTTATCAGAAATTATATGTCCAATTCTTCTCCAATTATTTGGAGTAGTTGTAAACGCTAATGCCAACATTTCTCTTGCAGCAAGTACATCCCATAATCTAAATTCTACTCTTACTCTATCATCTCTAAATTCTACTTTACCTGTAATTAGTGCTTGAGCTTTAATTAAAGACCAATCTTCAAATCTTGGCTTTAAATGAGCTACATCTGGTTTTTGAAGAAATGCTTTTTTCTCCAAAGGATTAAATAGTCCTGTTGCTTTTAAATTATTTTCAATAACCGATGAAATTTCGTCTCCAATTTTATCTATCTTAATTTCTTTTTTTAAAGCTTCACTTGTTTCTTGGTCTGAGTAAAGTGCAGATACTGCTATCGGTAACGGATTCAAATTTCCTCTTGTAATGTCAACCTCAATCAATGCACTAGCTTTTAAAGGAAATATTATAATTAATAACAATATGGCTAATTTAATTTTTCTCATTATCCCTCTAACATTTCTCTAGCATCAAAATTTAACTGTAAATCTTTCCATTTTTCATAGCCAGTTGTAGGTACTCTTAAAGGTTGGCAGAGTTTAATTGCTCTTAAAGCACTTTCTGCTAAAACTTTATAAAAACCTTGCCCTGGCTTATTCATTCTAGCATGATCTAATATTTCTGATTTAATCACAGTACCATCAGGTTTAAGTTTTAATTTTATTCTTACTAATAAATTTTCATTGTAAGGTAAACCTAAAGGTATACTCCAGCAACCAAAAATTTGAGCTTTCAGAGCATCTTCTTCATTCAAAGTTAAACCTGATAATTTCATAGATTCGTCTTGAGACTGTGTAATTTCATCATTTTTGACATTTGTCTCTGCAAAATTTTCTTTAGATTTATCAATTAAAGCAGCAATATTATTTGGATCAAATAACTCTTTTTTCTCAAATTCTGACACTTGTTTGGCTTTATTATCTTCGACTTTTGGATTTTGTTTTTCTTTTTCTACTTTTTTAATTTTTTCTATTTCTTGATCAGGTAAAGGAATAACATCTGGTTTTTCTTTAATTACTTTTTTTGGTGGCGCCTGTTCTGATACTAATTTTTCTTTTTCCTTTTTCACTTTTTCTATAATTTTTTCAGCTTTAGGTGCAAATGGGATATTTGTCTGGTCTGTTATTTGAATTAATTCAACAGACACAAGTGGAGGAATATCAATTGGTTTTTTTGCTATAAAAGGAAAACTTATGACTGCTATTATAATGATTAGAGAATGAAATAATATTGATAAAAGTAAATTTTGAGGCATTTACTACCTATCTTTGTATGGTTCTGATATCAATGCAACCTTTGTAAATCCAGATCCAGATAACATTCCCATAATTTCTAAAACTCTACCATAGTTAATTGCTTTATCTCCTCTCACGTAAATCCTGGTATCGGTTCTATTTTTAGAAACAGCTAAAATTTTTGCTATCAAACTATCAAACTCAACTTTGGCTTCTTGAATAAATATCTCTCCTTTTGAATTTATTGTTAGAGTTAGTGGTTCTTGTTCTTCAGGTAATGAGTCTGCGGAAGTCTCGGGTAGATCTACTTGGACTCCAACTGTTAAAAGTGGTGCAGTTACCATAAATATAATTAATAAAACTAACATTACATCTACAAAAGGTGTTACATTGATCTCACTCATAGGTTCTCTGGAGTTTCGACCGATTTTAAAAGCCATATTAAATTATTGCTGTGAATCTTTTTGAAAAATCTTCTAATTTGTTTGAATACTTTCTAGCATCACTATTAAATTTATTGTATGCAACTACAGAAGGAATTGCAGCAAGCAAACCCAATGCTGTTGCAAATAATGCTTCAGCTATACCTGGCGCTACGATAGCTAAACTTGTATTTCTAGAAATTGCTATAGATTGAAATGAATTCATAATTCCCCAGACAGTACCAAACAATCCAATAAAAGGTGCAGTTGATCCAACTGTCGCTAAAAAAGTAAAATTTTTTTCTATTACAGACATCTGTTTTTCAATATTTGTTGCCATGATATTTTTTAGTCTTTCACTCAAGTTTGACTTTGATCTAGATTTCAATACGGTTTGCATTGAGTCTTTAAACACCATTGCCATAGGATCATCCATTTCAGAAGGTAAATTATTGTAAAATGTTTCAGCAGACTTTGATCTCCAAAACTTTTCTTCAAACTCTAAAGTTGATTGGTTTATTTTTTTAAACATTCTAAATTTTTCAAATATAATTGCCCATGAATATATTGATGCCGCAATCAACATTATTATTACTATTTTAACTACTATATCTGCCCTAATAAATAGATTTAAGATTGAAAAATCAGCGCTTGAAGTTAATCCAACTGCTTGGGTTGCTATATCTGCTTCCATTGCACTCTTCTCACACTAAAATGTGTCATGAATATGTCTCTATAATCCGTAATTTTATTCAGTTTTATAAGTGTTGTAATAATAACTGGCGATTAATATTGCATCTGCTTTGTTTGAGTCTTTTTTTCTTTTTAATTTTTCTGAAATTCTTGGAAATATTTCAATCGCACGCGATCGGCTAGCATCTTTAGAGGTATTTATTAAATTAAAGTACTTTTTCCATTTTGTAGGTCTAACAAAATGTATAGGTAGCTGCATCGCAGAACAAATACCTTTAATTAAGCCAAAAGATTGGCCAAAATTAAACATACTAGTAACACCTTGGCCTGGCATAGCGGTAACATGTTCTACTACAACCGCTATTTTATCGCTTTTAATTTGACTAATACGTAATTTTATTTCGTTGAAAAGCTGATTTCCATTTACTTGTTTTTTATTTTTTTTCCCCTCGGCCATAGACGGCATTTCGATCACATCTATGACTTTTCCATCCTCAAAAAAACAAATTGCTCCTGATATTCCAGGATCTATTCCAATAATATACATTTAATCTATAAATTTAACGTTACTATAAACATTTTGGACATCATCGTCATCCTCAAGATTTTCTAAAAAATTTATAATATCCTCTTTTTCAGTTTGATTAACCTCGATAAAAACAAAAGGTATCCATTCTATTCCTGTTGAAATAAATGAATCTAGATCTTTTTCTAATATTTTTTTTACTTTATATATATTTTCTTTCTCACAATGAATCTCGTGGAAATCTCCTTTAATTGAAATACAATCAAGGGCTCCGGCATTAAGAGCAATCTCAAGAATCCTTTCTTCAGAAATATTATTAAAATTTATTTTAATAACTCCAATTTGTTTAAAATTATGAGAAGAGGATCCTTGTGTTCCTAAACTTCCACCATTTTTTTGAAATAAAGTTCTAATTGAAGATGCTGTTCTATTTTTATTGTCTGTTAAAGTTTCTACAATGACTGCTATATTTTTTGGTCCAAAACCCTCATATCTTATACTCTCAAAGCTTGATGAGTCTCCAATTTGTGACTTTTCTACTGCTCTCTCTATATTATCTTTTGGCATATTTGCAGCTCTAGCTGATTGTATTGCCGCTCTTAATCTTGGGTTCATTTCAGGGTTTTTGTCTCCTAATTTAGCCGCAACAGTAATTTCTCTTGATAGCTTAGAAAAAATCTTAGATCTAATTTTATCTGCCCTACCTTTTTTATGTTTGATACCAGCCCAATGAGAATGTCCAGCCATATAAATTATGCTCTAAGAGATCCTCCATGAATAAAACTTTTGACTTTATTTGCTAGTCCAGTTTCTTTAGAAATTTCTGCTATCACTCCACAAATTGATGATTTTCCTTTTGATGGAAAATGTTTTTCTGAGCTTTGTTTTAAAAATCTTTTTATTGAGTTTTCTTTATCCATGCCTATGACTGAATTATAATCACCACACATTCCTGCATCTGTTTGATATGCAGTACCTTTATTTAAAATTCTAGCATCATTTGTTGGAACATGAGTATGTGTTCCAACTACTAATGAAGCTTTACCGTCTAAAAAATGTCCAGCTGCCATTTTCTCACTTGTGATTTCTCCGTGAACATCAACAACTAAACAATCATAATCATTTTTAAGAGAGTTATTAGATAAGAAGTTATCTAAAACAATAAACATATCATCACATTTTTTCATAAATACATTTCCCATTATATTCAAAACACATACTTTCATCCCATTTTTTGATTTGATAATAGTAAATCCTTTTCCTGGCATAGATTTATTCATATTTAATGGTCTTATTAATCTTGGCTGTGTAGTTATAAATTCTTGTGTCTCTTTTTGATTCCAAATATGATTTCCACTAGTAACAACATCAACTCCACAGGATAAAAACTCATCAACAATATTTTGTGTTATTCCAACCCCCTCATCTGCAGCATTTTCACCATTTACAATTGTAAAATCAATATTTTCTTTTCTTAAAATTTTTGGAAGCTCTTGTTTAATAGCGGAACATCCTGTTGGTCCAACTACATCACCTAAAAATAAAATTCTCATCTCAAGTTTTTTTCAGTAATTATATTATCGAGTTTCTTATCAAATTTATTTATAGGAAGTTTTTTAATTTTTTGAAATGAAAACGCAAGTCCAATTTTAATTATATTTTTTTGCTTTAGGTTTTTTTCAAAATATCTATCATAAAAACCACCTCCATATCCAAGTCGATTTAATTTATTGTCGAAACCAACCAAAGGAACAAATATTAAGTCTGGAATTTTTTTTTTTGTTATCTTCAATGGTTCAGTTATCCCAAGATTATTAACCATCAAAGGTTCATTAAATGAATATTTATAAAAGTCCATTTGATAATTTTTTTTTATTTTAGGTAGACATGTAGTAAATTTTTTTAAATTTAAAAATTTTAAAAGTTTTAAACAATCAAACTCATAATTGACTGAAGCATAGCCGCCTATTACATTGACATTTTTATACTTTTTTTTAATTAATTTGTAGATATCTAAACAATGCTTGGATGTAATTTCTAAGTAATGTTTTTTTCTCTTCTTGATTAGTTTTTTTCTAATAATCTTTTTCAAAAATATTCTTTCCAATTTTACGAAATATTATTTTTGTTAATAAATTCTTCTATTTGACTAGAGGCATCATCTATAATTTTTTCATAACCATTGTTAAGGTTATCCAATTCTTTTTTAAATTTTTCTTGTTCTTTTCTTAAAATATTTATTTCTTTATCTTTATCATTTTTGTAATCATAGACCAATGATTTGAGTTCTTTGAATCTTGTTTTTAAAATTTGAATTTCATTTTTTTTTTCTTCAATTTTCTTTTTTGTTTCAAAATATTCATCCATTAATGTAATTGATGTAATAAGAAGAAGTTTGTTTTCGCCTAAATTTCCAAGTTTTGATTTTAGTTGATTAAATTTTTGACTTAAATTTTGTGATAATTCTTCGAGATGTTCTTCTTGTCCATCTTCACAAGATAACAAAAAATCTTTACCATTAAATTTAATATTTACATTTCCCATTTGTCTATTTCTTCAATTAAATACTCTGTCTCTTGATTTAATTCATCTATTTTTTGATTAAATTCTGTTTGTTTTTCCCGATCCTTCTTTTTAGTGATTTCAAGTTGTTCTATTTTTTTTTGAGCATTTTCTAATTCTTTACTTAAATGTTGGTACTTTTCCTCTAAATTATTTTTTTCAATTTCTAATTGATTTTTATGTTCTTTAAGACTACTGATTTCCAACTGATCTTTATTTTGAATTTGAGAAACCTCAAAGTTATTCAACTTATTTAATAATTCATAAAGTTTTTTTTCTTTTTCCTGAAAAGAATTCATATATATAACTATATTATTAAATTGAACTATCAGAGTCTACATAGGTCTAAACTTGAATAAAACTAACAAAGAACTGGCTAATGCAATTAGATTTCTATCTATAGATGCAGTTCAAAAAGCGAATTCTGGACATCCTGGTATGCCTATGGGAATGGCTGATGTAGCAACAATTTTATTTAAGTATTTTCTTAATTTTGATCCTAAAAATCCAAACTGGCTAAACAGAGACAGATTTGTTTTATCTGCAGGACATGGTTCAATGTTATTATATTCTCTACTATACTTAACAGGTTACAAAAGTGTCAATTTGACCGATATCAAAAATTTTAGACAACTAGACTCGATCTGCGCAGGACATCCAGAGTATCATCCAAATACCGGAATAGAAACTACAACTGGACCTTTGGGCCAAGGTATTTCTAATGCAGTAGGTTTTGCAATAGCTGAAGAAATTTTAAAAAGCAAAATTGGAAAAAAAATACTTAACCATAAAACATATGTTTTAGCTGGTGACGGTTGTTTAATGGAGGGTATAAGTCATGAGGCTTTAAGTCTTGCGGGCCATCTAAAATTGAAAAATCTAATTTTACTTTTTGATAATAATTCAATTTCAATTGATGGTCCAACTAGTTTGGCTGTATCCGACAACCACAGAAAAAGATTTAACAGCTATGGTTGGGAATTTTTAGAAATAAATGGTCATAATGAAAAAGAAATCTTTAAATCACTTAAAAAAGCTCAATTATCAAAAAAACCAACTGCTATATCTTGTAAAACAATAATTGGATATGGGTCTCCAAATAAAAGTGGGAAAGAAACTGCGCATGGTAGTCCTTTGGGTGATGAGGAAATAAATTTAGTCAGAAAGAAGTTAAAGTGGAAATATAAACCTTTTGAAATACCAGATAAAATATTAGCCGAATGGAGATCAATTGGAGATAAAGCTTCAAAAAAAGCTAAACATCATCAAAGTTTTTTTAAAAAAGAATTATCTAAATATAATTGGCTTGATAGCGACATTTCAAATAATATCCATAAAAAATTCCTACAAAAAAATAGTTCAGAGAAAAAAATATTCTACTCAAAAATAGACAAAGTAAAAAAAGAATATTTAAATTCTTTAGAGCCAATGGCAACAAGAAAATGTTCTGAAAAGTTTTTAGAAATTTTATCAAAATTACCAAATATAATTGGTGGTTCAGCGGATCTTGCTGGATCAAACAATACAAAAACCAAAGAGCATAAGATAATAAAACCTGGAAATTACTCTGGAAATTATATTCATTATGGAGTTAGAGAGCATGCAATGTGCGGAGTTATGAATGGAATATCATTACATAGTAGTTTAATACCTTACGGAGGAACGTTTTTAATTTTTAGTGATTATTGTAAACCATCTATCAGACTTGCAGCTATGATGAAACTTAGAGTAATTTATGTTATGACACATGACTCTATTGGTCTTGGCGAGGACGGACCAACACATCAACCTATTGAGCAATTAGCTAGTTTAAGATCAATTCCAAATCTAAATGTATTTAGACCTTCAGACATTATTGAAACTTTTGAATGTTGGCAGCTTGCATTAGAGAACCAAAATACACCAAGTGTAATTGCGTTAACTAGACAAAAAATTAATCCTGTAAGAAAAAAAAATAGCTCAACAAATCTTTCTGCCATGGGTGGATATGAGATTTTTAGAAGTAATAATAAAATTAATTTAACCATATTATCATCTGGATCTGAAACAAGCCTGGCTTGTGAAATAAGTCATAAATTGGCCACAGAAAATATTTATTCAAAAGTTATTTCAATGCCATGTCAGGAATTATTTGATCAGCAGAATAAAAATTATAGATCAGAAATATTAAATGAAACTGACTTAATAGTGTCAATTGAGGCATCTGAGACGAATTTTTGGAAAAAATACACTGGAAATAAAGGCTTAAATTTTGGAATAAATAGATTTGGAAAAAGTGCACCTTACAAAGATATATATAACGATTTTGAATTAAACGTAGAAAATATAACAAAAAAAATTAAAAAAAAATTATGAAAATTAAAATTGGAATAAACGGGATGGGAAGAATAGGAAGAATGATCGTTAGATCTATAATAGAAAATGATTATTCTAACATTGAAATAAAACACATAAACAATAGAGCAAAACCTGAAATTTGCTCAAATCTTTTAAAATATGATTCAGTGCATGGCAAATTTAATGCAGATATTAAATTTGATGAAAATAATTTAATCATAAACGGTAAAAAAATTACATTTGGTCAGGAAACAGATATTAGCAAAATAAATTGGAAGAAATTCGATGTTGATTATGTTTTTGAGTGTACAGGCAAGTTTAATTCGAAAGAAAAGTTAATATCTCATTTAAAAAATGGTGCTAAGAAAGTTATAGTCTCAGCACCTTGTAAAAACGCAGATAAGACAATCGTTTTTGGAGTTAATGAAGCTGAAATCAAAAATGGAGATAATATAATTTCTGCAGCATCTTGTACTACCAACTGTCTTGCCCCTGTAGTTCAAATATTACATAATAATTTTGAAATTGAAAAAGGGTTTATGACAACCATACACGCTTTCACAAGTGATCAAAGGATTTTAGATAATTCCCACAAAGATCCTAGACGAGCTAGGGCTGCAAGTCAATCAATAGTGCCTACTTCTACTGGCGCATCAAAAGCAATAGGTGAAATAATTCCTTCTCTCAAAGGTAAACTTGAGGGAGTTGCGATGAGAGTGCCAACTCCAAATGTGTCTTTGATTGAGTTAATTTTTTGTACAAAAAAAGATTTATCAATAGAAAAAATAAATTCTTCATTTCAAAAATATATTTCTAACCAAAATAAAAAAATTATAGAAATTACAAATGAAAAGCTTGTATCAGTAGATTTTAATCATAACTCAGCTTCATCAATTATTGATGCTACACTTACAAATGTTGTGGGAAAAAATATGGGAAAAATTTCAGCTTGGTATGATAATGAGTGGGGTTTTTCAAATAGAATGTGTGATGTAGTAGAATATATTCACAA
>CACFTE010000004.1 GCA_902569105.1 uncultured Pelagibacteraceae bacterium
TGCAACTGGTATTTCAACTAAAACTGTAATTGATTGGAAAACTCAATCAAAAAATACAGATTTAAAACCACGTATTACTTTAAGAGATGAAAAAGGAAATGTAATTAAGAAGGCAGATGATAATGAAGCAAGATATTATTTAGTTCCAGATTCAATTTTGTCAGTTACAGATGGTCAAAAAATTCATGCCGGAGATGTAATTGCTAGATTACCAAAAGAAACATCGAAAACCAAAGACATAACTGGTGGTTTACCTAGGGTGGCTGAATTATTCGAAGCTAGAAAAGCAAAAGATAGCGCTATTATTGCAGAAAATGATGGAAAAGTAATTTTTGGAAAAGAAGTTAGAGGAAAACAAAGAATTACAATAGAAGCCGAAAATGGTGATAGTTCATCATATTTAATACCTAAAGGTAAACATATAAACTTTAATCAAGGTGAGAAGATTAAAAAAGGTGAATACCTACTTGATGGACAGCCTTTGCCTCATGATATTTTAAGAATCTTAGGAATAAAAGAATTAACAGAATATTTTGTTAATCAAGTTCAAGAAGTTTATAGACTTCAGGGTGTAATAATTAACGACAAACATATAGAAGTAATTTTAAGACAAATGCTTAAAAAAATTGAAGTTAAGGTTCCTGGAGAGTCTAATTTATTACCTGGTGAAATTATCGAAAAAACTAAGTTTGATGAGATAAATTTAAAACTTAAAGAGGAGGGAAAATCTTTAGTTACTGGTGAAAGAATTTTAATGGGAATAACAAAAGCTTCACTGCAAACTGAATCTTTTATATCTGCAGCTTCATTTCAAGAAACCACAAGGGTTCTTACAGATGCAGCAATTAGAGGCAAAACTGATAAATTAAAAGGTCTTAAAGAAAATGTAATTGTTGGTAGACTTGTACCAGCAGGGACAGGATCTGTAAAAGTATCTTGGAACTCAAAAGCTAGTGAAGATGATAAAAACTACCTTGCAGAAAAAGACAATCAAGAAAGTTTAGAAAATCAGCCTGTTAATCAATAAAAATAAGCCTTTTTAGAGACCTTTTAGTTTGACAAATCAATTATTTTAAGTATTTTGGCGATATTTTTTTGGTTGGAATGTAGTACTTTGTACTAAACGCTGCCAAACTAGCCGCTGTAAGTTACGTTCCAAAAAAAATTAATATTATTATGCCTACAATTAACCAATTGTTAAGAAAAAAAAGAATTAGATCAAAGCAAAGAAATAAAGTTCCAGCTTTGGAACAATCACCACAAAAAAGAGGTGTTTGTTTAAAAGTTTATACGACAACACCAAAAAAACCAAATTCTGCATTAAGAAAAGTAGCTCGAGTTAGACTGTCAAATGGACACGAAGTTATTTCATATATACCTGGAGAAGGTCATAATCTTCAAGAACACTCAGTAGTTTTAATTAGAGGTGGAAGGGTAAAAGATTTACCTGGTGTTCGTTATCATATTTTAAGAGGAAATTTAGATACTCAAGGTGTTTCATCAAGAAAACAACAGAGATCTAAATATGGAGCAAAAAAAGGTAAATAAATAAAATGTCTAGAAAAAAAAGAGCTCCAAAAAAAATTCCTGTTGTAGATCCAAAATTTAAATCTGTAATAATTCCAAAATTAATAAACTCAATAATGTATGATGGAAAAAAAACCACAGCAGAAAAAATAGTATATGATGCTTTAAACAAAATTAAATCTAAATCCAAAGATGAACCAATCGATGTATTCAATGAAGCGATTAACAATATAAGACCAACTGTTGAGGTGCGGTCTAGAAGAGTTGGTGGAGCTACCTATCAAGTTCCTGTAGAAGTAAGACCAAAAAGATCACAAGCTTTAGCTTTAAGATGGTTAATTGAGTCTTCAAGAAAAAGAAAAGATAAAAGTATGTCAGATAAACTTTTCAATGAAATTTTTGATGCATATAATAATAAAGGTTCGTCAATAAAGAAAAAAGAAGATACTCACAAAATGGCGGAATCAAATAAAGCATTCGCTCACTATAGATGGTAATATATTATGGCTAGAACTCACAACATCAATAAATATCGTAACATCGGAATAATGGCACATATTGATGCTGGAAAAACAACAACTACTGAAAGAGTTTTATACTACACTGGAAAAAGTCATAAAATAGGTGAAGTTCACGATGGTGCAGCAACTATGGATTGGATGGAGCAGGAACAAGAGAGAGGAATAACAATAACATCAGCTGCAACTACATGTTTTTGGAGAGAGCACAGAATTAATATCATTGATACACCAGGTCACGTAGATTTTACTATAGAAGTGGAAAGATCTTTAAAAGTACTTGATGGGGCTGTAGCAGTTTTTGATGGTGTTGCTGGAGTTGAACCTCAATCAGAAACGGTATGGAGACAAGCTGACAAGTATAAAGTTCCAAGAATATGTTTCGTTAATAAATTAGATAGAACTGGAGCTGACTTCTTTAGATGTGTAGATATGATAAAAGAGAGATTGGGAGCTAAACCATTAGTTTTACAAATCCCAGTTGGAGTAGAGTCATCATTAAAAGGTGTTGTTGACCTAGTAAAAATGAAAGCGATTATATGGAAAGATGAGTCTTTAGGTGCAGAGTTTGAGTATCAAGAAATTCCAAGCGATTTAAAAGAAATATCTGATAAATACAGACAAGAACTTGTAGAAAGTGCTGTTGAGCAAGATGAAAAATTAATGGAAAGTTATTTAAATGGTGATGAGATAAAAGACGAAGACTTAATAAAATGTATAAGAAAAGGATGCCTAAATTTTAGTTTCGTTCCAGTAATAACAGGATCTGCTTTTAAAAACAAAGGAGTTCAGCCACTTCTAGATGCTGTAGTTGATTATTTACCTAGCCCTCAAGATTTGGGATCAATTAAGGGAACAAAACCTAATACAGATGATGAAGTAGAAATGAAATTTGAAGATAGTGCTCCTTTTTCTGCTTTAGCGTTTAAAGTTGCAAATGACCCTTTTGTTGGAAGCTTGACTTTTATCAGAATATATTCTGGTACTGTAAAATCAGGTACAGGTATTTATAACACCTCAAAAGACAAAGAAGAGAGAGTTGGAAGAATGCTTCTAATGCATGCTAACTCCAGAGAGGATATTAAAGAAGCTAATGCAGGTGATATTGTAGCTTTAGCAGGATTAAAGAATACCATTACAGGCCATACTCTGGCAAATAAAGATAATCCAGTATTACTAGAACCGATGGAATTTCCTGATCCAGTTATTGAGATAGCTGTAGAACCAAAAAGTAAAGCAGATCAAGAAAAAATGGGAGAAGCACTTGGAAGGCTAGCTAAAGAAGATCCATCATTTAGAGTCACTTCAGATGAAGAGTCAGGTCAAACGATTATTAAAGGTATGGGAGAACTTCATTTAGATATCATCGTTGATAGAATGAAGAGAGAATTCAAAGTTGAAGCTAATGTAGGAGCACCTCAAGTTGCATATAGAGAAACTATACTAGGTTCTGCAGAAGCTGACTATACTCATAAAAAACAAAGTGGTGGAGCAGGTCAATTTGCAAGAGTTAAATTACAACTAGAACCATTAGAGCCCGGCAAAGGAAGAGAAGTTGAGAACAAAATTAAAGGTGGTGCAATACCTAAAGAATTTATACCAGGCGTAGAAAAAGGAATTGAGAGTGTTTCTGACAATGGTATTTTAGCTGGTTTCCCAATCATTGATTACAAAGTAACCATAATTGATGGTTTGCATCATGACGTTGACTCCAGTGTTTTAGCATTTGAATTGGCCTCAAGACAATGTTTCAAAGATGCATGTCAAAAAGCTACATTAAAACTTTTAGAACCAGTTATGAGAGTTGAAGTGGTTACTCCAGAAGATTATATGGGAGATGTAATTGGTGATTTAAACAGTAGAAGAGGACAAATAAGCACCCAAGAACAAAGAGGTAATGCAACAGTGATCACGGCCATGGTTCCTCTAGCAAATATGTTTGGTTATATAAATGCCTTAAGATCTATGTCACAAGGCAGAGCACAATATTCAATGTTCTTTGATCATTACGACAAAGTTCCACAAAACGTACAAGATGAAGTAACAAAGAAAACAGGCACATAAAATGGATAAACAAAATATTAGAATTAAACTAAGAGCTTACGATAATAAAATATTAGATCAATCTACCGAAGAAATTGTGAATACAGTTAAGAGAACTGGGGCTAATATTAAAGGTCCAATTCCACTTCCTACAAAAATTGAAAGATATACTGTATTAAGATCACCACATATAGATAAAAAAAGTAGAGAGCAGTTCGAAACAAGAACTCACAAAAGATTAATTGATATAATTGAACCGACACCTCAAACAGTAGAAGCTTTAATGAAATTGGATTTGGCTTCAGGAGTAGATGTGGAGATTAAAATATGAGTAATTTAGAACTATTAGGAAAAAAACTTGGTATGACAAGAGAATTCTATGAGACGGGTCAATCAGTTCCTGTCACTGTACTTAGAATGGAAAAAGCAAGAGTTATTTCACTTATAGATAAAGAGAAAAGAGGATACTCAGCAATTCAAATTGGATATGGCAGTATAAAAAATTCAAAATTATCAAAACAAATGAAGGGTTTTTTTTCAAAAAAAAGTACAGAACCTAGAAGAAAATTGAAAGAAATTCGAATTGAAGACCTGAGTGAATTTAAAGAGGGTAATGAGTTTGGAATAGAAATTTTTGAAAACGTAAAATTTGTTGATGTTAAGTCAAAAACAATTGGTAAAGGTTTTGCCGGTGCAATGAAAAGACATAATTTTAGTGGTTTAAGAGCAACTCATGGAGTTTCAATTTCACACAGATCTCATGGATCAACAGGACAGAGACAAGATCCAGGTAAAGTATTTAAAAATAAAAAAATGGCTGGTCATATGGGAGACAAATATAGAACAGTTCAAAATTTAGAAATAATAAAAAAAGATGTAAATAATCAATTATTATATATTAAAGGTTCAATACCAGGCTCAAAAAATGCTGAAGTTACTGTTATGAAATCAGTAAAAAATTTAAATAAATTAACAATTGTTGAAAAAATAGAGGCTGCAAAAAAAGCAAAAAATATTGCAGATAAAAAAAAGAAATAGAATGAAATTAGAAAAAATATCAATCGATGGTAATAAAAATTCTCTAGAAGTAATGGATAAAATTTTTAACACTAAAATTAATAAAAAACTTATCAGTGAAATTTTATATAAAAATATCGCAAATCATAAAGGCAGAAAATCTAAAACAAAACAAAAAAATGAAATAAGGGGATCAACTTCAAAAATTTATGCACAAAAGGGCACAGGTAATGCTAGACATGCAAGCAGAAAAGCTCCGATCTTCGTTGGAGGTGGAGTAGCTCATGGACCTAAAGGTGAAAATGCATATAAGACAAGAAAGTTAAATAAAAAAGAGAAAAAAATAGGTTTATCGTCAATTATCTCTGAAAAAAATAATAATAAGGAATTATTAGTATTTAGTGATTTTGTTAAGAATATTTCAAAAACTAAGGAAATGTTTAATTTACTCCAAAAATTTGATGCAACAAATTCAATAATAATTTTAGATAAATCTTCTAATGATAAAATAGGAAGGTCTTTAAAAAATATTCCAAATGTAAAAGTATCGGACGTTTCGAACATAGCTTTATATGATTTGGTAAAATATAAAAAGGTAGTTTTTACAGAAACTTCAATTAAAGAGTTAGAGAAGAGATACTAATGACAAAAAAATTTAATATATACGATAAAATAATAAGCCCAATTGTTACTGAAAAATCAACAAATCAATCAGAACAAAATAAAATTATTTTTAAAGTTAATAAGAATTTTAACAAAAATTTAATCAAAAAAAACGTTGAGAAAATTTTTAAAGTAGAGGTAACAAAAGTAAATATAGTAAATAAAAAATCTAGAATCAAAGCCACTAGAGGCAGAAAAGTAAAAATCTCAGGTTATAAAAAGGCAATAGTTACTTTAAAAAAAGGTCAAAACATAGATTTAACAACAGGAATTTAAAATAGATATGGCCCTAAAACAATATAAACCCTACACAAAATCTTCAAGATCAACAATATTGATTGATAGAGAAGGTTTATGGAAAGGTAAACCATACAAACCGTTAACTGCACCAAATAAATCTGTAAAAGGAAGAAATAATTTAGGTCGTATTACTTCTAGAAATCACGGTGGTGGTCACAAACAAAAATATAGAATAATTGATTTCTATAGAAAAAAATTTGATATCACCGGTATTATTGAAAGAGTCGAATATGATCCTAATAGATCATGTCATATAATGTTAGTTAAATTTGATGATGGAGATATGGCATATTACTTGGCTCCACAAAAAATTAAAGTTGGAGATAAAATTCAAAACGGTCCCAATTCGGAAATAAAAAATGGAAATGCCTTGCCATTAAAGGATATTCCCGTTGGAATAAATATCCACAATGTTGAACTACAACCTGGAGCTGGAGGGAAAATTGCAAGAGCTGCTGGAGCTAGTGTAACTATATCAGGATCTGATGGAAATTATTCAATAATTAAAATGACTTCAGGAGAAATAAGAAAAATTGACTCTAGGTGCCTAGCTACAATAGGAGTTTTGTCTAATCCAGATCAAAAAAATATTAGTATTGGTAAAGCTGGTAGATCTAGATGGTTAGGAAGAAGGCCACACACAAGAGGTGTTGCAATGAACCCAGTAGATCATCCACACGGAGGTGGTGAAGGAAAAACGGCTGGTGGTAGACATCCGGTATCTCCAACTGGTGTTTCTGCTAAAGGTTTAAAAACAAGAGATAACAAAAGAACTGATAGATTTATAATAAGAAGAAAGGTTAAAAAATAATTATGGCTAGATCTGTTTGGAAAGGACCGTTTGTTGAAGAAAGTTTGATTAAAAAAGTTGAAAAGGAAAAAAATAATCCTAATAGAAAACCTATTAAAACGTGGTCCAGAAAGTCTACAATTTTACCAGACTTCGTAGGAGTAAGCTTTTTAATTTACAATGGTAAAAAATTTATTCCTATAACAATTTCTGAAGATATGGTGGGGCATAAATTTGGTGAGTTTGCTCCGACAAGACAATTTTTCGGTCATACACCAGCTGATAAAAAGGCTAAAGAAACTGCACCAACAACTGATAAAAAATAATTTATGAATAAAAATAAAAAAAATAATATTGATTTAAAAACAGTGAGAGCAGTAAATAAAAATATAAGATCAAGTACAAGAAAATTATCACCTATATTGAAATCAATTGTAGGAAAAAAAGCAGACCAGGCTATAAGAGATCTATCATTTTCTGAAAAAAGAATATCAAAAGATATTAAAAAAACACTTTCCTCTGCTGTTGCAAATGCAGAAAATAATTATCAATATGATATAGATAAATTAATTGTTAAAGAGGCTTTTTGTGGAAAACAGATTATTATGAAGAGGTTCAGAGCAAGAGCGAAAGGAAGAGCGTCTCCAATAATGAAACCTTATTCAAATGTAACAATTATACTATCAGAAAAAAAACAGGAGTTAAAACAAGATGGGACAAAAAGTTAATCCAATAGGTTTAAGACTTGGCATCAATAAAGGCTGGGATTCAGTATGGTATGCTAATAAGAAAAATTTTGGAAACTATTTAATAGAGGATTTTAAAATAAGAGAACATATTAAAAAAACAGTTGTTAACTCGGGTGTTTCTAAAGTCATGATCGAAAGAACTTCAAAAAAATGTTTTGTAACAATTTATACTTCAAGACCAGGCTTTGTAATTGGAAAAAAGGGGAGTGATATTGAAAAAATAAAGAAAAAACTGTCTGATATAACTTCAAACGAAGTAGTTTTAAATATTAAAGAAGTAAAAAAACCTGAAACCAATAGTTACTTAGTTGCAGAAAATATCGCACAACAATTAGTAAAAAGAGTTTCATACAGAAAGGCAATGAAGAGAGCTATGCAATCTGCAATTAGATTAGGAGCTAAAGGAATTAAGGTTGCATTAAGTGGTAGATTAGGTGGTAATGAAATTGCTCGAACTGAATGGTTAAGAGATGGAGCAATACCATCACATACACTTAGAGCAGATATTGATTATGCAGAAGCAGAGGCTTTAACTACATACGGAATTATTGGAGTTAAAGTTTGGATATATAAAGGAGAAATATTTACTAAGGAGTTTAGTCAAGAAACTAATAAAAATTAATTATGTTACAACCAACAAGAACAAAATTTAGAAAAGCACACAAAGGAAGAATTCACGGCGTAGCTTCAAGATGTAATTTGATGAACTATGGAGCTTATGGTTTGAAAGCAATACAACCTGATAGAGTAATATCAAAACAAATAGAAGCTGCCAGGGTAGCTTTGACGAGACATATGAAAAGACAAGGAAGAGTTTGGACAAGAGTATTTCCAAATATTCCTGTCTCAAAAAAACCTACAGAGGTGAGAATGGGAAAAGGAAAAGGTTCACCTGAATTTTGGGCTTGTAGAGTAAAACCAGGAAGAATTTTATTTGAAGTTGACGGTGTATCGGAGGAGATTGCAAAAGAAGCTTTATATAAAGCATCAGCAAAGCTTCCAATTAAATGTAAATTTATAAAGAGAATATAATGAAGAAAAAAGAGATAAAAAAATTGACACAAAGCGAGATTATTAAAAATTTAGAAGTATTTAAAAAAGACTTATTTAATTTAAGATTTCAAAAAAATAATGGACAATTAAAAAGTCCTGCAAAATTTAAGGAAACAAGAAAAAATATAGCTAGACTTAAAACAATTATGAGAGGTAAAAATGCCTAAAAAAATTTTAGAGGGAACTGTGGTGAGTGACAAAGGAGATAAGTCAATAACAGTTATGGTTGAAAGAAAATTTCAACATCCAATATTACAAAAGGTTGTAAAAACTAAAAAAAAATATCACGTTCATGACGAAAAAAATACTTATAAAACTGGTGATAAAGTATCAATAATAGAGTCAAGACCAATTTCAAAAACAAAAAAATTTAAAGTTTTAGAGGAAAAAAGATGATTCAAGTTCAAACAGAATTAATGGTTGCTGATAACACTGGTGCAAAAAAAGTTGAGTGTATCAAGGTTTTGGGCGGTTCTAAACGTAGATACGCAAGCATAGGTGATATAATTAAAGTATCAGTCAAAGAAGCAATTCCAAAAGGTAAAGTTAAAAAAGGATCAGTGCATAATGCAGTTGTGGTAAGAGTCAAAAAAGGAATTTACAGGAATGATGGTTCTAAAGTCAAGTTTGATAACAATGCAGCAGTACTAACTGACGACAAAGGTGAGCCAATTGGAACAAGAATTTTTGGTCCAGTTACAAGGGAATTAAGATTGAGGGGGCAAATGAAAATAATTTCTTTAGCACCGGAGGTACTCTAAATGATTAAAAAAGGATCTAAGGTAAAAATATTAATAGGCAAGGATAAAAAGAAAGAGGGAGAAATTATTGAAATTGACAGACCTAATAATAGAGCAAAAATTAAAGGTCTAAACTTAATTAAAAAACATATGAAAACTACCAAAGAAAAAAAGGGTGGTATCGTAACAAAGGAAAATTTTATAAATATTTCTAATTTAGCACTAGTAGAGGCAGCAAAAGAAACAAAAAAAACAAAAAAGATTAAAGCATGATACCAAGATTAAAAGAATTGTACACTAAAGATATTATATCTAATTTAAAAACTAAATTTGGATATAAAAATATAAATATGGGACCTAAATTAGAAAAGATAGTAATTAATATGGGTCTAGGACTTGATGGAAACGATAACAAAATTTTGAAATCTTGTGAAAATGATTTATCTTTACTCACTGGCCAAAAACCTGTCCTAACAAAATTT
Organism: uncultured Pelagibacteraceae bacterium; assembly: GCA_902569105.1. Classification (GTDB taxonomy): domain Bacteria; phylum Pseudomonadota; class Alphaproteobacteria; order Pelagibacterales; family Pelagibacteraceae; genus Pelagibacter. Next base: position 9,883 of record CACFTE010000004.1, read on the forward strand.
AAAAAATCTATATCTAATTTTAAAACAAGAAAAGGAACAACTGCAGGATTAAAAGTATCTTTAAGAAAAGATCGAATGTATGAATTTTTAGATAGATTAGTAAATATTGCACTTCCTAGAATAAAGGATTTTAGGGGATTGTCTAAAAAAGGTTTCGACAAAAAAGGAAATTACACTTTTGGTATTAAAGAACATATAATTTTTCCTGAAGTAAATTTTGATAAGGTTGATAAGATAAGAGGTTTAGATATTACTTTAGTGATTAAATCACAAGGTGTCGATCATAGTTACGAACTTTTAAAACAATTTAACTTCCCATTTAAAGAAAAGGAGACTAACTAATGGCAAAATTAAGTTCTATAAATAAAAATAATAGAAGGATTAAACTTTCAAAGAGATTTCTTAATAAAAGAAAAAAATTAAAAAAGATAATTATGGATAAAAAAATTCCACTAGAAGAAAGATTTAAAGCACAACAAAAATTAGCAAAAATGCCAAGAAATTCTGCAAAAATTAGAGTTGTAAACAGATGTCAAATAACAGGAAGACCTCATGGTGTATATAGAAAATTGAAAATATCTAGAATAGCACTTAGAAAATTGACTTTAGAGGGTAAAATTCCTGGAATGGTAAAATCAAGTTGGTAAAGGAGAAAAATGAGTTTAAGTGATCCAATAGGAGATATGATAGCTAGAATTAAAAATGCTAGCCTTAGAAATTATAAAAAAGTAACAATGCCTTCTTCAAAATTTAAGATGAAAATAGTAGAAGTTCTTAAAAATGAAGGATACATTATCAATTACAAGATTGATAGCCATGAGGGTAAAGATAACTTGGAAATTGATCTCAAATACAATTCTGGAAATCCTGTGATAAACTCAATTCAACGAGTTTCAAAACCTGGCAGAAGAATTTTTTCTAGCGCTGAGAGTCTACCTAAAGTTAGCAATGGTCTAGGTATTGCTATCATCTCTACACCAAAGGGCGTAATGACCGATCAAGAAGCAAGGAAAAATCAAGTTGGTGGTGAAATAATTTGTAAGGTATTTTAATGTCAAAAATAGGTAAAATAAATATTTCTATCCCAGAAAAAGTGAAAGTGACTTTAGATGGTTCGAATTTAAAAATGGAAGGACCATTAGGAAAAAGTAATTTACCTTTAGATATAAATTTATTTGATCTAGATATTAAAGAAGGAAAAGAAGTATCAATTAAACCAAAATCTATTGACCAAAATATCAAAAGAATATGGGGTTTAAATAGAAGTTTAATTAATAACGCTATTAAGGGTGTAAATGAGGGCTATTCAAAAGTGCTTGAATTAAATGGTGTAGGTTTTAGAGCAGCAGTAAAAGGGAATTTATTAAATCTTCAAATAGGTTTTAGCCATGATGTTAATTACCAAATACCTGAAGGTATTAAGATAGTTGTAGAAAAACAAACAACAATTAAAATAAGTGGATCCAACAAACAATTAGTTGGATCTGTAGCTGCAAAAATAAAATCATATAAAAAAACTGAACCGTACAAAGGCAAGGGTATAAAAGAACAAGGTGAATATATACTTAGAAAAGAAGGAAAAAAGAAATAATGAAACTTAATTCGATAACAAGAAAAAAATTTAGAGTTAGAAACAGGCTAAAACAAAATAATCCAAACAATAGGATGAGATTAACTGTCTCAAGATCATCCAAAAATATTTCTGCACAGATTATAGATGATAAAAATAATAAAACATTGATATCTGCTACATCAAACTCTAAAAACTTAAAAAGTTTGAAGAAGAAAAAAACAGAATTATCTGAAATTGTTGCTAATCAACTTGCAGAGAAAGCTAAAGAAAAAAAAATTACTAAAGTATATTTTGATAGAGGTGTATATAAATATCATGGTAGAATCAAAATATTTGCTGATACATTAAGAAAACATGGGATGGAATTTTAGTTATGGAAAAAAATAACAATGAATTTTTAGAGAAATTAGTTCATATTAATAGAATAACGAAGGTTGTTAAAGGTGGAAGAAGATTTGGTTTTTCAGCTTTAGTGGTAGTTGGAAATCAAAATGGACAAATCGGTGTAGCGCATGCTAAAGCAAAACAAGTACCGGACGCTATTAAAAAGGCTAACGAGTTAGCTAGAAGAAAGCTAGTCAAAATTCCATTAAGAGATGGAAGAACTATTCATCATGATGTTTTCAGCAAAGATGGTGCAGGAAAAGTTATATTAAGATCAGCACCAAAAGGTACTGGTATCATTGCGGGTGGTCCTATAAGAGCAATTTGTGAAGTGTTAGGTATTAAGGATATAGTTGCAAAATCTTTGGGTACCGGAAATCCCCACAATGTAATCAGAGCATCTTTGAAAGCTCTTAAATTACAACAGTCGCCAAAAACTATTTCTTATACTAGAAATAAAAAAATTTCAGAAATAGTTGAAAAAAGAGGATAAAATGAATTTAAATTCGAAAATCAAAACGAAAGAAATTAAAAAAAGAGTAGGAAGAGGTATCGGTAGCGGCAAAGGCAAAACCTCAGGAAGAGGTGTTAAAGGGCAAAAATCTAGAAGAGGAGTAGCAATTAAAAGTTTTGAAGGTGGTCAAATGCCTTTATACAGAAGACTTCCAAAAAGAGGATTTAATCCAATAAAGAATAAACAGTATGCAGTTATAAATTTATCAAAAATTCAAGCTTTGATTGACAAAAAAATAATCTCTCCAACAAGCAAAATTGATATTAAACTTTTAAAAGAAAACAAAATAATAAAGCAAAATATTAAAAAATTTAAAATTTTAGGAATGGGTGAAATTAAAGCAAAAATTAACCTAGATACTGATATGCTTACAAAAACAGCTAAAGATAAATTGTCAAAATCAGGTTCAATATTTATATCAAAAAATAATACCTAATGAGCTCAAGTAGTCAGAACGATTTACGAAATAGAATTCTTTTTACCATATTTGTTTTAGCAATTTATAGACTAGGAACATTTGTTCCTTTGCCAGGAATAGATCCTAACCAACTTCAAGTTTTAATGGAAGGAAATCAGAAAGGTTTATTAGGTATGTTCAATGTATTTGCGGGTGGAGCCATTAGCAGAATGGCAATTTTTGCACTAGGTATTATGCCGTATATATCCTCTTCGATAATAGTCCAATTATTGACAGGAGTATCAGATTATTTCAAAAATTTGAAATCGCAGGGAGAAAAAGGTAGACAAAAAATTACACAAATCACACGTTACGGAACTGTATTATTAGCTACAGTCCAAGGTTATGGTTTAGCTGTAGGATTAGAGTCGTCAGCAAATCTAGTTATCAACCCTGGAATGTTTTTTAAAATTTCAACGGTTACTACAATCGTTGCTGGTACAATATTTTTGATGTGGTTAGGAGAACAAATCACACAAAGGGGAATTGGAAATGGAATTTCTCTTATAATCTTTTCTGGTATTGTTGCTGAGATACCAAGAGCCTTAGCAACAACATTTGAACTTGGAAGAACAGGTGCTTTATCAACTTTAATTATTATATCAATATTTATAATTTTAATTTTGACAATTATGTTTATTGTTTTCATGGAGAGAGCTTTAAGAAAAATACCAATTAATTATCCTAAAAGACAAGTAGGAAATAAAATATATGGAGGAGATTCATCTCATCTTCCACTTAAAATTAATTCAGCAGGAGTAATACCAGCAATCTTTGCATCCGCATTATTATTATTGCCAATTACTTTTTCAAATTTTAATATTTCTCAAAATGAAACATTCTTAAATATTGCTTCATTTTTCTCTCAGGGTCAGCCGCTTTATATGCTCTTATATGCATCTGGTATAATTTTTTTTACTTTTTTTTACACATCAATTACTTTTAACCCCAATGAAACAGCAGAAAATTTAAGAAAATATGGTGGATTTATTCCAGGAATAAGACCTGGTGAAAGTACTGCTCTTTATATAGAAAATATTTTAACAAAGCTAACAACTATTGGCGCATTATATTTAACGTTAGTTTGTTTAATGCCAGAGTTTTTGATCGCTAATTATCCAATACCTTTTTATTTAGGCGGTACTTCAATTTTAATTGTTGTAGTTGTTGCTATAGATACTGTAACTCAAATTCAAACTAGATTAATGAGCTCTCAATACGAGCAATTAATTAAAAAAACACAATTTGGAAAGTAAGTGAATATCATTTTGTTTGGTCCTCCTGGTGCTGGTAAAGGGACTCAATCACAATATCTAGTTAAAAAAATTAATGGTTTCCAAATTTCAACAGGCGATATCTTGAGAGATGAAATAAAAAAAGATACTAAAATAGGTAAAATGATAATTAATGATATGAATGATGGGAAATTTGTTAGTGATCAAATTGTTAACGAAATAATAAAAAATATTATTTTTGATACAAATAAAAAAGATAGATTAATATTTGATGGATATCCAAGATCACTTAGTCAAGCCAAAAGTTTAGACTCAATGTTAAATCAATCAAATCAAAAGATAGATTTTATTTTTTTTCTTAACGTTAATAAAGATACAATAATTAAAAGAATTGAAAAAAGAAAAGTTATTGAGAATAGGGTAGATGATGAATTAAATACTATTCTTAAACGTTATGATACATATATGGAAACAACTAAGCCTGTCCTAGAATTCTACTCTAAAAATTCGAATTTTCATGAAATCGACGGATCTCACGAAATTGATCAAATAACTAGAAAAATCGACACTTTTATCAATGTTTAAGACGTTGACTTTGATAAAAGTTATTATATAAAAGTCACAATTTTATCACAAAAACTATGGCTCGTATTGCAGGTGTAAACATCCCACAAAATAAACTGGTTCATATTGGGCTTACATATATTTACGGTATTGGTGATAAGTTTTCTCAACAAATATGTAATGCACTAAATATACCTTCTTCAAAAAGAGTAAATGAATTGACCGACGATGAAATCTTAAAAATAAGAGAATATATAGATGGTAATTTTACCGTTGAAGGTGATTTAAGAAGAGACAACTCTTTAAGTATTAAAAGATTAATTGATTTAGCGTGTTATAGAGGATCAAGACATAAAAAAAAATTACCAGTAAGAGGTCAGAGAACTAGATGCAATGCTCGTACAAGAAAAGGTAAAGCAATAGCGATAGCTGGAAAAAAACTAACTCCATTAAAAAAATAATTGAACTATGGCAAAAGATAAAGAAGAAAGTAAAAATAAAGTTAAATCTGTTGTAAGTGAAAAAGACAACGTTAAGAAAAAAAGCTTTTCTAAAAAGAAAAAAGCAAAGAAAAATATATTAAATGGAATTGCATACGTTCAGTCAACATTTAATAATACAATAGTTTCTATTGCAGACACTAATGGCAATGTGGTTTCTTGGGCTTCAGCAGGTCAAAAAGGATTTAAGGGATCAAGAAAATCAACACCATATGCAGCTCAAGTTGCAGCAGATGCTGCAGCGGTTAAAGCATTAGAATGTGGAATGAAAATTTTATCAGTTGAAGTAAAAGGACCAGGATCTGGAAGAGAAACAGCTTTAAGGGCATTACAGGCGAGAGGTTTTAAAATTACTTCAATTAAAGACACAACACCTATGCCTCATAATGGAACTAGACCACCAAAAAAAAGGAGAGTTTAAATGGAAACTAATAATGTAAATATAAAGAATTGGAAATCGTTAATAAAACCTTCTAAAATAGATGTTGACCAAAACGATGATAAAACTTTTGCAAAAGTTATTGCTGAACCTCTCGAAAAAGGTTATGGATTAACAATAGGTAATTCTTTAAGAAGAATTTTACTTTCATCAATTAGAGGAACTGCTGTCACAGCTATACAAATTGATGGTGTTCAACATGAATATAGCTCAATTAAAGGTGTAAGAGAAGATGTTACAGATATCGTATTAAATATTAAATCACTTGCTTTAAAAAGTAGTTTTGAAGGAACAAAAAAACTAATTTTAGATGCCAAAGGACCTGGTGAAATAAAAGCATCACAAATTACACCGGTTTCAGATATTGAAATACTTAATCCTGATTTGGTAATATGTAATCTAGACGAAAATACGAATTTTCATATGGAGCTGTTTGTTGGTAACGGCAAAGGATATGTTTCAGCTGAACTCAATAAACCCGAAGAACCTCCACTCGGTCTTATACCTATAGACTCATTATTTAGCCCAGTGAAGAAAGTTTCTTACTCTGTTAGCACAGCAAGAGAAGGAAAAGCACTAGATTATGATAAGTTAACAATGGAGATTGAGACCAATGGATCAATAACAGCAGAGGATGCTTTAGCTTACTCAGCTAGAATTTTCCAAGATCAACTTGGCATGTTTGTGAACTTTGATGAGCCACAAGAAATAAAAATTCAAGATCAGCCAAAAGAACCAGAGTTCAATCAAAATTTATTGCGAAAAGTCGATGAACTAGAATTATCTGTCAGATCGATGAATTGTTTAAAAAATGATAATATCATTTACATAGGTGACCTTGTACAGAAATCTGAAGGCGAAATGCTTAGAACTCCAAACTTTGGAAGAAAATCATTAAATGAAATTAAAGAAGTTTTAAGTGGAATGTCATTGTATTTGGGTATGGAAATTCCAAATTGGCCTCCCGACAACATAGCTGAATTATCAAAAAAATTAGAAGATGCAATTTAGATTATGAGACATAGATTTGGACATAAAAAATTAAACAGAACTTCAGAACATAGAAAGGCACTTTTAAAAAATATGCTAAATTCTTTAGTAAAATACGAGCAAATAACCACAACTTTACCTAAAGCAAAAGTTTTAAGACCAGAAGCAGAGAAGCTTATAACAATTGGAAAAAAGGATACTTTAGCAAATACAAAAAGGCTTGTTTCTAAGTTACAAAATACCCAAACTGTTAATAAAATTAGAAAAATATTATCGAAAAGATATGTGTCAAGAAAAGGTGGTTATACAAGAATTATTAAAGCCGGTTTTAGATATGGTGATAATGCTCCATTGGCTATAATAGAATTTGTCGATAGAGATTTGGAAGCTAAAAGAGTTGATAGAAAAAAAATTAAAACTGAAGACAAAAAAAAAGATCAAGCTCCAGAACAAAAAACAGCCTAATCATTAATATTAAACCTTATGTCAGAGGTTATCACAATAGATACTTTATCAATTGGACTACGTATTGATAAATGGATTAAAATACATATAACAAAAATACCACAAAGCTTAATTGAAAAAGATTTAAGAAAAGGAAAAATTAAAGTTAACAAAAAAAAAGTTAAAAGTTCCTATAAATTAAACAAGTCAGATAAGATTTATTTATATAATGTTGCTTATAAAAATTTAATAAATAGTAAAAAAAAAATTTTACCACATTCAAATGTTATTAAAGATACAGAGAATGATATAATTGAGAATAATTCTGATTTTATTGTAATCAACAAAAAATCTGGTCTACCTGTACAAGGTGGAACCAAAGTTAAAGAAAATTTAGTTAATATTCTTTCCAACAGTCAATATTTTGAAAATACTCAACCTTATATAGTTCATAGAATAGATAAAGATACTTCAGGAATTTTAATTATTGCAAAAAATCGAAGTACAGCACAACAATTGACTAGTTTATTTAGAATTAGAAAAATTCATAAAACTTACATTGCATTAAGTTATGGCCAAATTGATAAAATTAAGAATAAAATAGAAAATAATCTCATAAGATATGACAAAAATAAAAAAATAGTTGAAAAAGCAATTACCCATTATCAATCTATAGATAGTAATAATAATTATACATTATTTAAATTAAAACCTATTACAGGGAGAAAACATCAAATTAGAAAACATCTTATTGATCTAAATTGTCCTGTTGTAGGTGATACAAAATACTTTATTAATAAACCAAAAAAAAGACATGAACTTATGCTTCATGCTTATGAAATTAAGTTTATTTTAAATAATATAAAATATACATTTAAGGCAAACATACCTAAACATTTTAAAAATTTTTTGATTAAAAATAATTTGAAGCAGAAAGATTTTTAATTAATTGTTTTTCTAAAACTTTAACGAAATCTAAATATTTTACATTTGACAATTCTTTTAATCTTGTTACTTTTTTATCTTTTATTCCACAAGGGACAATTTTTTTAAAATGATCAAGATTGTTATTTATATTTAATGAAAATCCATGGTAAGCAACCCATTTTTTTACCCTAATTCCAATTGCTGCAATTTTTTTAACCTCATTGTTATGTTCAACCCATATACCAATGTTTTTTCGATCACTTTTACTTATAATATTAAACTTTTTTAAACTATTAATTATTGAATTCTCTAAACAAATTATAAACTTTCTAATATCCTTTTTTCTTTTAGTCAAATCTATAACTAAATAACAAATTAGTTGTCCTGTTGAATGACAAGTTATTTTACCACCTCTTGATGATTTTATTAATTTTATTCTTTTATCTAATACTTCAGATTCATTATAACTAGTACCAGCTGTATAAATTTGATTATGTTCTAAAAACCAAATTAATTCTCTTTCTGATTTGTTAATTACATTTTCTAATCTTTTCTCAAGTAATTGAATTGCGTCATAATAATTCACTGGTTTTATTGATCTTTTTATCTCTATACTCATAATAAATTTGTAATATAAGGATATCGCTCAAAAAAACTAGGAATATCGATCATGAGTTTAATAAAAAAAAGTAAAGACAAAATAGTTAACTTTGAATTTAATAAGGAATATATAAAAGTTATCACTGAAAAAATATCAAGTAGTGATGCAAATTTTATCAATAACTCATTTAAAGAAATGCACCCCGCTGATGCTGCAGATATTATTGAACATCTATCTCAAGAGGATAGAGAAAATCTGATAAAATTAAGTAATTTTAAAATTGATCCATCTATATTTATTGAACTAAATGAAGCTATTCAAACAGAAATAACTAAATATTTGTCTAATGAAAGTATCGTTTTCATACTTAAAAATCTTGATTCAGATGATGCAATTAAAATTTTAGAAAATTTAGATGAAAAAAACAAAAACGATATTTTAAGTTCATTACCACCTAAAGATAGATTTGTTTTATTGGAAAGTTTAAGCTATCCAGAAGATAGTGCTGCTCGTATTATGCAAAGACAGTTCACAGCTATACCAAGCAACTGGTCTGTAGGACAAACAATTGATTATTTAAGAGAAAATCGAGATTTACCTGAAGAATTTTTAGAAATTTTTATAGTAGATAATGAATTTAAACCAATTGGAACAGTGCCATCATCAAAAGTTTTAAGAACTCCTCGTGATACCAAAATGATATCAATAACAAATGAAACTCAATTTTTAATCCCAGTCGATATGGATAGAGAGGAAGTTGGTAGAATGTTTGAAAACTACAACCTTAATTCCGCATGTGTTGTAGATAAAAATAATAAACTTGTAGGAATGATCACGAATGATGATGTTTTAACTGTATTAGCTGAAGAAGCTGAAGAAGATGCATTAAGACTGGCTGGTGTAGGAGATGAAGAAATTACAGATGGTATAGTAACTAAAACAAAAAGAAGATTTAATTGGCTCTTGCTCAATTTATTCACAGCATTTTTAGCAACATGGGTAATTAGTCTTTTCGGAGCTACAATAGAACAAATGGTTGCATTAGCCTTTTTAATGCCAATTGTAGCATCAATGGGAGGCAATGCAGGAATGCAAACTCTTGCTGTTACAGTAAGAGCCATAGCAACAAATGATCTGACCGAAAATAATTTTACTCAAAATATTATAAAAGAATTTTCTATAGGTATTTTAAATGGATTTATATTTGCAATAATCAGTGCTGCGATAGTTCAATTATGGTTTAAAGATTTAATTTTATCCATGATTATTTCAATCTCAATGGTTTTAAATATGATTGTTGCTGGATTATTTGGAATATTAATTCCAATAGGTTTAAAAAAATTTAAAGTCGATCCCGCAATAGCGTCTAGTGTATTCGTAACAACTATAACTGATGTAATTGGTTTTTTATCTTTTTTAGGTATTGGTGCGTACTTTTTTTATTAATTAGATATTATCAATTAATCTTATACCTTTTTGCTTATATGCAATAAAAATTCTAAAATTTTTTTTTGAAAATCTTTTAGATAAGTTAATCGAATTTCTAATTTCAAAATACTCAACTTTATCACATAACATCATAATTTTTAATTTATACTCATTTAATAAGACAATATTTTTAAAATCTTTAAGAATTTTATTTTTATAATGAAAAAGATTTTTCGAAATTTGTTCGCATTTACTTATTAATTTTTGTGAGAGTAAAAGATTTCTAGAAGATAAAGCCAGTTTATTTTTGTTTCTAATAGTTTTGCAAGTAATTATTTTAGTTTTATGGATTTTTTTTAAGTATTTTTTTATTAGATATACTTGTTGAAAATCCTTCTCTCCGAAAAAAATATACTTTGCTCTAATTTCTGACATCAGTCTATCTACAACAGCTAAAACACCTTCAAAATGACCTTTTCGATATTTTGAACATAGAATTTTATCATTTAATGAAATATTTATTTTTTTAGGCGTACCTTTTTTATATATCTCATTCTTATGTGGCAAAAAAAGATAATTAACTTTTAATTTTTTAAGAGCGAGAATATCTTTATTTATATTACGAGGATATTCTAAAAAATCCTTTTTATTGTTAAACTGAGTTGGATTTATAAATATACTTACCAATACTTTTTTTGATTTTTTTTTGGCAACTTTTATTAATGATAAATGACCGTTATGTAAAGTTCCCATAGTAGGAACGAATCCAATACTTTCATTAAAATCTATTTCTTTATTTAAAATTTTAAAGCTTTTAAAAATTTTCATTTATGATACTTGATTAAATATTACATTATGATCAAACAAGCAATAATACCACTTGCAGGATTAGGTACTCGTTTATTGCCATTAACAAGTGTCTTTCCGAAAGAATTATTGCCAATTAATGGGAAACCAGGATTAGAGTATATTTTAGACGAGTGTATTGATGCGGGCATTAAAGAAATTATTTTTATTATTTCTGATAAAAAAAAACTTATTAAAAAGTATTTTTATAATGATAAATTTTATAAAAAAATAATCAAAAAAAAAAAAGATAAAAGAATTACAAAAGCCTATAAAAAAATTCAAAACTATAAAAAGAAAATTAAATTTGTATATCAAAATAAACCTCTTGGTACTGGCGACGCAGTTTTAAAAACAAAAAAATATATTAGTGAATCACATTTTCTTATGTTATTTCCAGATGATTTAATCATGAAAAAAAATTGCTCTAAAGAAATGATTTTGCTTCACAAGAAATTTAAATGTTCGGTAATGGCATCATTTAAAGTTAAAAAGAAAGATGTTAGTAGATGGGGCATTTATTCAGTAAATAAAAAAATTAATAAAAAAAATTTTTTAATCAAAGATGTTATTGAAAAACCAAAAATAAATTCAGCCCCATCAACAAATGCAGTAATCGGCAGATACATTTTACCAAAAGAAATTTTTAAGAAGCTAGAAAAACAAACCAAAGGTATTGGAAATGAAATTCATATTACTGATGCAATAAGAAAGTTGATCAAGGAAGACTTTAAGTTCATTGGCCATAATTTTGCCGGTAAATATTTAGATTGTGGCACTATGAATGGATATATTAATTCATCTTTGGAAATATCAAAATTATGAAACTATGCATGATAGGCACAGGCTATGTAGGCTTAGTTAGTGGTGTTTGTTTTGCCGATCTAGGCAATGATGTTATTTGTGTGGATAAAGATATTAATAAAATAAATAATCTTAAGAAATCAATTATACCAATATACGAGCCTGGTTTAGATGAGCTTGTTAATAAAAATTATAAAGCGGGAAGACTAAAATTTTCAACTAATCTTTCGCAAGCTATTGAAAAATCAAGTATCATTTTTATTTGTGTTGGAACACCAACTAAAAAAAATAAATATGAGGCAGATTTATCTCAAGTTTATTCTGTAGCCAACCAAATTAGTAAAAATATTAAATCATTTAAAATTATAATTAATAAATCAACAGTGCCAGTCACCACCGGTGATAAGGTTGAAAAAATCATTTCAAGCAAAGTGAAAAAAAATTTATTTAGTGTCGTTTCTAATCCAGAATTTTTAAGAGAAGGTGAGGCTATTAGAGATTTTATTTATCCTGATAGAGTAATCATCGGAACTTCAAATAAAAAATCAAATAAAATATTAAAAAATTTATATTTACCTTTAATTTCTAAAGGTGCAAAGTATATCAACACATCTAGAAGAGGCGCTGAACTTATTAAGTATGCGTCAAACGCTTTTCTAGCTACAAAAATTACCTTTATAAATGAATTGGCAAATTTGTGTGAAAAATTAGATATTAATATAGAGGATGTTTCAATTGGCATTGGTACAGATAAAAGAATTGGAGGAAGATTCTTAAGAGCAGGACCAGCTTATGGAGGATCTTGTTTTCCAAAAGATACTAGAGCATTAGTTGATACTGCAAATAAATCAAAAACTTTTTTATCTCTAGTTAATTCTGTAATAGATTCAAATAACAAAAGGACAGAAATTTTATTAAAAAGAATCAAATCTATTTTAAAAAATAAAATTAAAAATAGGAAAATAACATTTTTAGGAGTTACATTTAAGGCTAACACTGATGATATGCGAGAGTCATCAAGTTTAAAAATGATCCCCTATTTAAGCAAAAAGGGAGCTAAGATTTTATATTATGATCCAACTGGACAAAAAGATGAGTTTAATAAATTTAAAAATGTTAAATTCAAAAATAATATCAAAGATGCTTGCGAAAAATCTGATTTGATAGTTATACATACTGAATGGAATGAATTTAAATTAATTGATCTAAAGAAAATTGTAAAAAATAAAAATTTTATTGTCTATGATATGAGAAATATTTATTCACCTGAAAAAATGAAAAAACAAAATATTAAATATTTTGGAATAGGTAGGTAATTTAGTTTAATTCAAAAATAGCATCAACTTCTACTGCAACACCTAATGGCAGACTGTTTGTACTTACCGCAGCTCTAGTATGCATGCCTACTTCACCAAAAATTTTTACTATCGTATCTGATGCACCATTAATCACCTTAGGTTGTTCAGTAAAATTATCTGTTGAATTGACAAAACCGGTTAATTTTATGCAGGATTTAATTTTAGAAAGATCATTTTTCAAGTATTTTTTTGCCTGTGAAACAATGCTAAATGCACATCTAATTGCAGCCTTATAACCTTCCTCAGTTGTCAAATTCTCTCCTAATTTACCTTTAATTAATTTTCCATTTTCATCTATAGATATTTGCCCAGATATATAAAGTAGTTTGCCGACTTCTTTTGCAGCAACATAAGATCCAACTGGATCTGCAGCTACAGGAAGTTTAAAATTGTTCTTTTCTATATTTTCTTCAAAACTCATTTTTTCTTTTTAAACCAATCTGAAAGATATTTTTTTTCCTTTACATTACTAGTATCCAATTCTAGTTTTCCCACACCTGAAGTTTTTTCTTTTGTCTTCTTCGTAATACAATTTAAATATTCTTTTGAAAGTTTCTTAATATCAGAGCAATCAGTGGCACTATAAACCGAAGTATTGTAAATTGATAACAAAAAGATAATCAAAAAAATTTTTTTCATTTTTTTCCCCTCTTTTTGTTTTTATCGTATTCTCTTCTTTTTTCTATCAAAATTAACGCTTCCTCCATAGTTAATTCTGCTGGATCTTTTTCCTCAGGTATAGTCGCGTTTAGTGATTTATACTTAATATACGGTCCATATTGGCCCTTCATTATTCGGACTGGTCTTTTATCTTCTGGGTGTTCACCTAAATCCTTTATTATAGAGGAAGATATTCTTCCAGGTTTAGCTTCAGCAATTAATGAAATTGCTCTATTTAAACCAATGGTAAAAAGCTCATCAATATTTTCTAATCTAGCTGATTTGTTATCACACTTTAAATATGGACCAAATCTTCCTGAATTTATAGTAATATCTTTTCCATTATCAGGGTGTTGACCTATAATTTTTGGTAATGAACATAAATATCTAGCTTTTTCTAAATCAATTTGATCAATTTCTATACCCTTAGGAATTGAAACATTTTTTAAATTATCATTAATTTTTTTCTTTTTCTTTTTTTTTGAAGATTTCTCTTCATCTATGAGCTCATATTGAAGGTATGGACCAAATCTTCCATTTTTAAGATAAATTTCTTTACCTTTTTCATTTTGTCCAATTAACTTAGGTTCTGATAAAGCTATTTGATCATTTGCTTTAGATTTTGATAGAGGTCTTGTAAACTTACACTCAGGATAGTTTGAGCAGCCTATAAAAGCTCCGCCTCTAAAACTATTTTTTAAACTTAATTCTCCTGTGGCACATAATTTACACTGTCGATTTATTTTACCATTCTGATCTGCTTCAAATATAAGTTCACCTAAGCTTTCATTTAAAAGGTCTAGTACTTCTCTTGTTCTTTTCTCTTTTACATTTGAAACATTATTATTAAAATCTTTCCAAAAATTATCGAGTACTTTAATCCATTCTTCTTTACCTGATGTGATGTCATCTAGTTGTTCTTCTAGTCCTGCTGTAAAACCATAATCTACGTACTTTGCAAAAAGCTTTTCTAAAAAGGCAGATAATAGCTTACCTCTATCTGTAGGAAAAAATCGTTTATTAACCACATCTGCATATCCTCTATTAGAAATAACTGAAATAATACTTGCATAAGTAGATGGCCTACCAATTCCTAATTCTTCAAGTTTTTTAACTAAGCTAGCCTCAGAATATCTTGGGGGAGGTTGTGTAAAATGTTGTTCATCAATAAATTCCTCAGTTGTAACATCTACTTTTTTTACATCAGGTAAAATTTTCTCATCCTCGTCATCAATCCTTGATAACTTTAAAAATCCATCAAATTTTATTGTAGATCCAGAACATTTAAATTGATTTAAGTTATTATCAGAAATAATAGTAATTGTTTTTCTGTCAAATTTTGCAGATTCCATTTGAGATGAGAGAGCCCTTGACCAAATAAGATCATATAATTTAATTTGATCAGAGCTTAAGTATTTTTTCATAATATCAGGTGTTCTTGAAATATCTGTAGGCCTTATAGCCTCGTGAGCCTCTTGTGCATTTTTAGCTTTTTTTCCTGAATAGTTATTAGGTTCTGATGGAAGATAATTTTCTCCATAAGAACTTTTAATAAAAGATCTAAATTCAGAAATAGCGTCTTTCGATATGTTTGTTCCATCAGTTCTCATATAGGTAATTAAACCAACCGCATCTCCTTCAACATCTATTCCTTGATATAGTCTTTGTGCTATTTGCATTGTTCTAGAGGCTCCAAAACCCAGCTTACTAGATGATGTTTGTTGCAAAGTTGATGTAGTAAATGGCCCAAGAGGATTTCTTGTATATATTTTAGATGTAATATCTGAGACTTTATATTTTGATTTTTTTATTGTTTCAATTGCTAAATTAATATCTTCTTTGTTTCTAAATGAAAATTTGTCTATTTTGTTTTTATTAAGCAATACTAAATTTGAATTTAAAATATCTCCATTTAAAGTTTTAAAATTTACGTTTAAGGTCCAAAATTCCTCTGGATTAAATTGTTCAATTTGATGTTCTCTTTCAGTCAATAATCTTAGCGCTACTGATTGGACTCTTCCGGCAGATTTAGAGCCAGGTAATTTCGTCCAAAGAATTGGAGATATATTGAAACCTACAAGATAATCTAGGGCTCTTCTAGCCATATAAGCATCAACTAAATTTGGTTCAATATTTCTTGGATTATCTATTCCTTTGGTTACAGCTTTTTTTGTAATCTCATTAAAAACAACTCTTTCAACTTTTTTATCTTTTAAAAGTTTTTTCTCTTCTAAATATTCTTTAACATGCCATGCTATTGCTTCTCCTTCACGATCAGGATCGGTTGCAAGAATTATCTTTTCTGATTTTTTTGCAGCATCAGTTATTTCTTTTAAATACTTTTTTGAAAAACTATCTACTTCCCAGATCATTTTAAATTTATCCTCCGGATTAACTGATCCATTTTTAGAGGGAAGATCTCTAATATGTCCATAACTTGCTAAAACAGTATATTTTGTCCCTAAATATTTATTTATAGTTTTGGCTTTTGCTGGACTTTCAACAATGACAAGATTCATATGTAGAGAAACTACACAAAAAATATGCTTTTAGTCAAATTAATAAATATTTGTTTTAGATTCACTGCGATTTAACAGTCTTTTTATATTTTCACGATGAGTATAAAAAATAAGAACAAACATTATTATAAAGAAAAAAATTACCTCTCCTTTAAAAATAAAAAAGTTAATAATTGGAATTGATAAACTTCCCAATAGAGATGATAATGATGAATATTTAAATAATAAAAAAGTTACAAACCAAGTTACGCCAAAAATTAATCCTAAGTAAATATCTATACAGCATAGTATTCCAACATATGTAGCTACACCTTTTCCACCTTTAAATTTTAACCATACTGGAAAAACATGACCTAAAAAAACACACAGTGAGGCAATATATAAGTATTCAATAAAATAGACCTTAACAATAATTACTGGAATCACTGCTTTTAAAATGTCCAAAGTTAAAGTTGCATATCCAATTGATTTACTGCCAGTTCTTAATGCATTTGTAGCACCAATGTTTCCTGAACCTATTTTTCGTATATCTTTTTTTAAAAAAATTTTTGTAAGCAAAAAACCAAATGGAATTGACCCTAATAAATACGAAATAGCTATAATAAATTCTAATTTCACTTTGATTTAAACAACTCCTTACCATTTACAAAAGTGCTTATAACTTTTCCTTGCAATTTTCTTCCTTCTATTGATGTATTTTTTGATTTTGATACCAAATTTTCTTTTTTAACGATCCATGGTTTATTTGTATCAACAATACAAAAATCTCCATCAGTTCCAACACTTAAATTACCTTTATTAATTTTTAAAATTTTCGCAGGATTGTGAGTAATTACTTCGATAATTCTTTCTAATTTAATTGAGCCATTATGAAATTGTTCTAATGCTAAGCTTAAAAATGTTTCTATACCAGACGCACCTGTTGCAGCTTGTGAAAATGTCAATCTTTTAGACTCCTCATCTTCAGGTTTATGATCTGACACTATTACATCGATTAAATTTTTATTAATTCCATCTATAAGAGAAATTCTATCATCTTCAGTTCTTAAAGGAGGTGAAAGTTTTAAAAAGGTTCTGAATTCTCCTATATCATTCTCATTTAAGGCGAGGTTGTTGATTGATACACCAGTTGTAAAATTAACTATATCTTTTTTATAATGTATTAAATCCAAAGATTTTCTGCTAGAGATCTGAGAAATATGATATCTACAATTTGTTTCTTCTAATAAACTAAGATCTCTCTCTATAATTATTTTTTCAGACAAGTCAGATATGCCTGGAATTCCAAGTTTAGTAGACACTATTCCATCATTTATCATTCCATCTTTAGATAGTTCAGCATCTTCTGCATGTTGCATTACTAGACAATCAAAGTCGTAAGCTGATTTAATTATTCTAGTCATAACCCTTGGGCTTTGAATAGATTTAATTCCATCAGTAAAACCTACAATGCCCTTATTTTTTAAAAGACCAAACTCACACATATTCTTTCCCTCTGCATTTTTTGTTAAAGTAGCTGTTGGAAATATATTTATTTTTGATTTATCTCTTCCTCTTCTTTGAATAAAATCAACAATAGAGACACTATCAATTACAGGTTTTGTATTTGGCATTGTCACAACAGACGTAATTCCTCCTGCTAGCGCCGCTTCGCTTAATGATCTATAATTTTCTTTATACTCATAACCTGGCTCTCCACCAAAAACTCTCATATCCACAATTCCTGGAAAAATATGTTTTCCCGTTAAATCAATATATTTTTCTCTAGATGGAATATTGTTTTTATTAACTCGTTTTCCAGAGGCTTCTATTTTTCCATTTTCATCAATAATTAATCCACCAATTTCGTTAACCGAATTACATGGATCAACTATATGACCGTTTAAGAAATATTGTTTTTTATTTATCATTAGCTACAAAAAATTTTTAAACATGCCATTCTAACCGCAACCCCAAGCTCAACCTGTTCCTTAATAACACTTTTATTAATATCATCTGCCAACATAGTATCTATCTCTATACCTCTATTCATTGGCCCTGGATGCATAATTAGCGCATCTGATTTGGCAAATTCTAATTTTTCAGGAGATAAACCATAATATTCATAATATTCTCTATTTGACGATAGATATGAACTTGTCATTCTTTCATTTTGAAGTCTAAGCATCATAACTATATCACAATCTTTAACTCCCTTTTTCATATCGGTAAAAATATTAACTCCAAATTTCTCTAGATCTTTTGGTAATAAATTTGTAGGCCCAACAATGTTTACTTCAGCTCCAAGCATAGTTAGTAGATATATATTTGATCTCGCAACTCTCGAATGTAATATGTCACCACAGATTGCAATTCTTAAACCTTCAATATTTTTTTTTCTATTAATTATTGTTAAAGCATCTAATAGAGCTTGAGTGGGGTGCTCTCTTCTTCCGTCACCTGCATTTAAAACTGAGCAATTAACTTTTTGTGATAATAAATTACAAGCACCAGAATCTTGGTGTCTTATAACAATAATATCTGGATGCATCGCATTTAATGTCATTGCGGTATCAATAAGAGTTTCTCCTTTTTTGATTGCTGAATTTGTTATATTCATAGACATTACATCTGCACCTAATCTTTTACCTGCTAGTTCGAAAGAACTTTGAGTTCTTGTAGAAGGTTCAAAGAATAGGTTTATTTGTGTTTTGCCTTTTAATATATCTAATTTTTTATTTTTACTTCTATTAAGATCAATAAATTGTTGGGCTTCGTCTAATATATGTTTAATTTCGGAAACCTTTAAATCTTGAATGCCTAAAAGATGTTTTGGAGAAATTTTAATAGCTTTTTTTGTGTCAATGGCCATTAAAGCTAACTCTATAGCCATATTGTTTCATATAATCAAGTGTTATTTATCTAAATAATCCAAAACACCTTGCAGTATGAAAGTAGCTGAATTTTGATCAATATTTTTAACTCTTTTTGATACGCTAATATCTAATTGACTAGATAAATTGAACGAACCAACAGTTGAAAGTCTTTCATCCCAAAAGACCGTAGGAATCTCTAAATCTTTATTCATATGATTCATTTTGTCTTTTACTGATTGAGCAGAAGGCCCTTCTGTTCCATCCATATTAAAGGGTAGCCCAACAATAATTCCTTTAATATTATTTTCTGATATTAATTCTTTTAATTTTGAGCTCAGATTTTTTATATTTGTAAACTCAATCGTTTCTAATGGAGTTGCAATTTTTCTATTTTCATCACATATAGAAATACCAATTCTCTTTGTACCCATATCGACTCCCAATAGTCTAGATTTATTGTCTAATTGAACCTTTAATTCATCAATTGTGATCATATTGTAATTTCCAAATATAATGATAATTTGCCTTAAATTAATTATCATATGAGTATAGATCTTAAAACAGTAAAACACATATCTAAATTATCAAGAATTTCAATTGATGATCAAAAAGCTAAGAAATTAGAGAAAGATCTAAATGCTATATTTAAGTGGATAGAGCAACTTAATCAGTTAAATACTGATAAAGTTGAACCCCTTACATCAATTGCTGAAACATCACTAAGATTCAGAAAAGACCAAGTAGAATCTAAAAACATCAGAGAAGATGTTCTTAAAAATTCTCCCAGAGATAACAAAGACTATTTCGTAGTACCAAAGGTTGTGGAATAATGACTAATTTAATTGATTTAACACTCAGCGATCTTCTAAAAAAAATAAAATCTAAGGAAATTTCATCAAAAGAAATAACAACTGTCTATATAGAAAGATCTAAAAAATCGAAAAAACTAAATACTTATGTCGAAGAAACTTTTGAGGAGGCAATTAAAAACTCTGAAAAATTTGATAACAACCCTAATTTCGATAAAAAATTATCAGGTATACCACTTGCTGTAAAAGATTTATTTTGTACAAAAAATGTAAAAACAACAGCAGGTAGTAAAATTTTAGAAAATTTTGTACCAACTTATGAAGCAACTGTTACTCAAAATCTTTGGAACGAAGGAGCAATTTTGCTTGGAAAATTAAATTGTGATGAGTTTGCGATGGGATCTTCAAATGAAACAAGTTATTTTGGAAATGTTATTAGTCCAATTGATGATAATTTAGTTCCTGGAGGTTCTTCAGGCGGATCTGCTTCTGCTTTAGCTGCAAAACTTACTCCAGCTACAATAGGAACCGATACTGGTGGATCAATAAGGCAACCAGCATCTTTCACAGGTACAGTTGGTTTAAAACCTACTTACGGAAGTTGCTCAAGGTATGGAATAGTCGCTTTTGCATCTTCATTGGATCAGGCAGGCCCAATGACTAGAGATGTTAAAGATTGTGCCTTAATGCTTGAAGTTATAAGCTCATTTGATCCTAAAGACTCAACTTCAATTAACTTTAAACGTCCAAATTATTTTTCTGACTTAAATAGAAATATTAAAGGAAAAAAAATTGGAATTCCCAAAGAATACAGAGTTGATGGGATGCCCACTGAAATTGAAAATTTGTGGGAAAAAGGAAAAAGTTATTTAAAAGATTGCGGTGCTGAAATTATAGATATTTCTTTGCCACACACTAATTACGCTTTGCCTACATATTATATAGTAGCTCCAGCAGAAGCATCTTCAAATTTAGCTAGATATGATGGTGTAAAATATGGATACAGAGCTGATGGTGAAAATTTAATTGATATGTATGAAAAAACAAGATCTCTAGGTTTTGGAGATGAAGTAAAAAGAAGAATAATGATTGGTACCTATGTACTATCCTCTGGATATTATGATGCTTATTATTTAAAGGCTCAAAAGGTAAGAAAACTTATTAAAAATGATTTTGATAGTGCTTTTAATAAGGTAGATGCAATATTAACTCCATCAACACCAAGTTCAGCATTTAAAATTGGAGATAAAACTAATGATCCTGTTTCAATGTATTTAAATGATATATTTACAGTTCCTGTAAATTTAGCTGGTTTGCCAGGTATATCTATCCCAGCAGGATTAGATAAAAACAATTATCCACTAGGATTACAAGTAATTGGAAAACCATTTGATGAGCAAGTAATATTAGATATTGCATTTTCTATGGAAGAAAAAATTAATTTTAAATTAAAAAAAAATGATTGGTGGATTAAGTGAGTAAAGATCAATACATAATTGAAAAAAATGGTAATAAATATGAAGTAATAATTGGTCTAGAAGTTCATGCTCAAGTACTTTCAGAGTCAAAATTATTTTCTACGTCAGCAACTAAATTTGGATCAGAGCCTAATACTCAAGTTAGTTTAGTTGATGCTGCATTTCCAGGAATGCTTCCTGTGATTAATGAGTTTTGTATTAAACAAGCTGTCAAAACTGGAATTGGTCTTAATGCAAAAATAAATAAGAAATCAATATTTGATCGAAAAAATTATTTTTATGCAGATCTTCCTCAAGGTTATCAAATATCTCAATATAAAGATCCAATTGTAGGTGAGGGCACTGTAGTTTTAGATTTGCCATCTGGACCTAAAACAATAGGAATCGAAAGACTTCATCTTGAACAAGATGCAGGAAAAAGTATTCATGATGTAGATCCTGGCAGCACATTAGTAGATTTAAACAGATCTGGAGTAGCTTTAATGGAAATAGTCAGCAAACCTGACCTTAGATCACCCGAAGAAGTAAATTTATATGTTAAAAAATTAAGATCAATAATGAGATATCTAGGTACTTGTGATGGAAACATGCAAGAAGGCTCTCTCAGAGCAGATGTTAATGTGTCAGTTAGAAAACTTGGAAGTGGTAAACTAGGTACACGATGTGAAATTAAAAATGTTAATTCGATTAAGTTTATGCAAATGGCGATTGAATATGAAGCAAATAGACAGGCAGAACTTTTAGAGGAAGGTAATGTCGTTGACCAAGAAACAAGATTATTTGATACAAAAAAAAATCAAACGAGGTCTATGAGATCAAAAGAAGATGCTCATGATTATAGATATTTTCCAGATCCTGATCTTTTACCGTTAGAATTTGACGATCAATTTATCGAAAATATAAAAAAAGAAATACCTGAACTACCAGATCAAAAAAAAAACAGATTTATTGAAAAATTTAACCTTAATCCATATGAAGCAACAATCTTAGTTTCAGATTTAGATACATCAAAATTTTTTGAAAAGGTAATCGAAAAATCAGATGTAAAATTATCGGCAAATTGGATTACTGGTGAGTTATTCGCTCTTTTAAATGAAAATAATCTTGAAATTAGTGAAAGTCCAATAAGCCCTGAAAATTTGTCTAAATTAATTAATTTAATTTCAGATGGAACTATTTCAGGAAAAATTGCAAAAACAATATTTGAAATAATGTCTAAAGAAGACAAGGACCCAAATATTATTGTGAATGAAAAAGGATTAAAACAAGAGAGTGATCCTAAGGCATTAGAAGATTTAATTCAAAAAGTGTTAATTTCTAATGAAGATAAAGTAAATGAGTATAAGAGTGGTAAAGATAAATTATTTGGATTCTTTGTTGGTCAGGTAATGAAAGAGAGTAATGGAAAGGGCAATCCCCAAATGATCAATAAAATTTTAAAAGAAAAACTTAATGGATAAAAATATAAATATCGATCACAAATTGATCGAGTATATATTCTCTCACACAAGTAATTTACACCCTGTTCAGAAAGAATTAATTAAATATAACGAAAATTTAGGTCATATTAAAAGACTTCAAATATCCATATTACAAGCAAATTTCTTACAATTTTTAATTAAATCGAGAAATATTAACAATTGTTTAGAAGTTGGAACATTTACAGGTTACAGCACTTTATCAATGGCACTATCTCTAAATAAAAATGGGAAAATTCTTACTATAGATAAAGATAAAGAAAAAAACAAAATTGCCAAAAGTTTTTTTAAAAAAGCAAAAGTCTCAAATAAAATTGAAACAGAAGTATCAAATGGTAATGACGCATTAATCAAACAAATTAAAAATAAAAAAAAATATGACTTAATTTTAATTGATGCAGATAAAGAAAATTATATTAGCTATTTTGATAAATCTTTAAAATTATTGAACCAAAATGGATTATTAGTTGTAGATAATATTCTTTGGAAAGGTGAAGTAACAAATATTGTTTCCAAAGATAAATTAACAAAAAAAATTAAAATTTTTAACCTACATGTAAAGAAATCAAAAATTAATAAATATATTCTTCCAATTGGAGATGGCTTTTATATTTGTTGGAAATAAATGATTACAGTTTTATCTTTTTATAAATTACAAAGATTAAAAAAATTAAAAAGTCTTAAAAATTTATTTTTTAAGGAAATTAATCACTTATCCATTAAAGGATTAATTATATTATCACCAGAAGGTATTAATGGAACACTTGCAGGCAGCACAACTAATATCAACATAATAAAAAAAATAATTTTTAAAAATCTACATATTTCTAAATTTGATATTCAAAACATTACAAAATCTAAATTTATACCTTTTTTAAAAGCAAAAATTAAAATTAAGACAGAGGTAGTTCCCATAAATGAAAAATACAATTTCAATAAAAAATTAAGAAAAAAATATCTTACACCCTTTCAATGGAATAAGTTTCTTGAATTAAATAATTCAAAAATCATTGATGCTAGAAAGCCCTTTGAATACGAATTAGGTACATTCAGAAAAGCAATTAATCCTAATACAAATAACTTTAGAGAATTTAAAAAATATCTTTCTACTATTAAAAAAGATGAACATGTAGGTATGTTTTGTACTGGTGGGGTCAGATGTGAAAAGGCTTCAAATTATCTTTATAAAAACGGATTTAAAAATATCTATATGTTAAAAGGTGGAATTATTAATTATTTTAACAAAATTAAACACAAAAGTAGTAAATGGAAGGGTGAGTGCTTCGTTTTTGATAATAGAGTTACTATAAAAAAAGATTCTACCCCTGGCACTTATGGGGTATGTAATGGGTGTAGAATGCCTATATCTTCTAAAGAAATGAAATCTTACAAATATAAAATAGGCCTATCTTGTCCTAAGTGTTATGACAAATTATCAAACGATCAAATAAAAAGATTTACTATGCGCCATAATCAAATTGTAAATTCTAAAATAAGATTCAAATTCAGAGAAAAAAAAATAAAATGAATATTCTTACGGATGATATAAAAAAATTAATTAGAAAACTTGCAATACCAGCAGTAGTAGGAACACTGTTTCAAACTCTCTATAATGTTGTTGATACCTTTTTTGCTGGAAAAATTTCTCCAGAAGCCCTTTCTGCTTTAAGCAAATCTTTCCCTGTTTACTTCATAATTATCGCAACATCAATTGGAGTAACAGTTGCAGGCACCTCTTTAATAGGAAACAGTATTGGAGAAAAAAATGAAAAGAATTCATTATTTTATTTTTCACATATTGTATATTTTGCAGTTATAATTTCGATTATAATTACTTTTTTAGGACTCAATTATTCTGAAAAAATATTTATTTTAATGGGTTCTAGTGAGTATGTTACAAGCCTTGGTTTAAAGTATACCGATATTATTTTTTATGGTTCAATACTCTTTATATTAGTTGTCGCAATAAATTCTTTACTTCATGCAGAAGGTGATACTAAAACCTATAGAAATGTCTTAATTTTATCTTTTTTGATAAATATAATTTTAAATCCTATTTTGATTTTTGGCTTTATGTTCATTCCAGCCTTTGGAATAAAAGGGATTGCCATATCAACTTTAGTTGCACAGTTTGTATCTTTTACCATAATTTTATTTAAAGTTTTAAAAAATAGTCGAGTAAAAAAAATTACAAGAGAATATATATTACCTAAGCTGTATTATTTTAGAAATATATTTTTTCAGTCAATGCCTATTATAGTATCTATATGCGGATACTCAATTGCAGCAGGAATTATCTTCACCTACGTAGGAATATCTGGTGAATATGCAACAGCTGGTTACGGCGCAGGCACTAGGATCGAACAGGTCGTTTTACTTCCAATATTAGGAATTAATACTGCAATTATAACTATTATAGCTCAAAATTTTGGCGCAAAAAACTTAGATAGAGTTAAAGAAACATATATTGGTGCTATACAATATTCCTTAATAATCATGATTATATGTTCATTATTAATTTTTATTTTTTCTAATGATATAACAAGTTTCTTTTCCAACGATCAAACTGTAATAGAATACGGTGGTAAATACCTCCAAATTTCAGCTTTTGTTTTAACAGCATATCCAATCTTCTTTTTATCTAATGGATGTTTTATGGCACTAAAAAAGTCTGAATATGCAATGATATCAAATTTTTTCAGAAATGTTTTAAACCCTGTTTTAGTTTTTTACTTCGCAACATTGTATAATGCGTCGTTTGAACAGTTCTTTTGGATCTGGGTAGTAATTAATTGGATATTTTCAATTACTTATTTTTTATTCACTTTTAATTATTTGAGATCAAAATTACAAGAAACTCGAGCTATCGTTAATCCATAGCCAAAGGTGTTCTGAAAAGGATTTTCTCACAAATAAGTCTACGTTATTTGTATCAGTGTGATGAAGTATGACATCAACATGATTTAATAACGTCTGAACTACAACATTTTTAGTATTTTTGAATTTATTAATGTCAAAGGGGGAACCTTTTGATAGTACTTCAAATACATTTTTTCCTTTCATATTTATTAATAACCATTGATCACTAATATCAGTTACAGAACCCAAGTTTAATTTTGATATTTCAGAGTCTAGAGAAATCTTTAGATTTTTATCAATATCTTTACCGTATATCATCCATTCATCAGGGCTTAGCCACAATGCACTAATATTTTTAATAGTTGCACTTGTGTTTGGCTCTATAGGCAACATAATAGATAGAATTCGTCCAGCTTTTGTAAAAAAATCTCTATTTTTTCCTCTTAGGTTTAACTTTTTTATTGGCTCTACTAAATTTAATTCTAAATTTGGAAACTCTTTTTTTTCAATTTTTGGATAATTAATATTAAGCATTTAATCTCTCATTTTTACTATCAAAAAATATAAAGTCAGAAACAGTAACGTTTATTGTTTTATCTTTCATTGGTACAAGAAGTTTTTGACCTTTAAGCTTCTTACCGTTTTTAACAACTGCCAAAGCTATTGATTTATTTAAATTTGGACTAAAATAACTTGATGTTACATGTCCAAGCATTTCTATTGGTTGCTTTTTTTCGTTTTTTACTATTTGAGCGCCTTCCTCTAATATCTCCTTTGGATTATCAGTTAATAATCCTACCAATTGTTTTCTGTCCTCTCGCATAGTATCACTTCTGTATAAAGATCGTTTTCCTATAAAATCATATTTCTTTTTACTTACTATCCAGTCCATTTGAAGATCAATAGGAGTCATAGTTCCGTCTGTATCTTGACCTACAATTATAAAACCTTTTTCAGCTCTTAATAAGTGCATTGTTTCTGTGCCGTATGGTGTAATATTAAATTCTTTTCCTGCATCCATACATTTTTCCCACAATGATTTTCCATATTTTGATTCAATATTTATCTCATAGCTGTGTTCCCCGGTAAAACTTATCCTCATTATTCTGCAGTTTATTCCATCCATTTCAGCATTTTTAAACGACATATGAGGAAAATTTTCATCATTAAAATCAAGGTTTGGAAATAATTTTTTCAAAATATTTTTTGAATTAGGCCCACATATACTTGCTGTAGCAAAATGATCAGTTACAGATGTTAGCCAAACATCTAATTCTGGCCACTCTGTTTGTAAATAATCTTCTAATTTTGAAAGAACATTTGCAGCGCCACCGGTTGTGGTTGTCATTAAATAGTGATTTTCACCCAATCTTGTGGTTACACCGTCATCATAAACCATTCCATCTTCATTTAACATTAGGCCATACCTGCACTTACTTATACCTAATTTTGACCAAGCATTTGTATAAACTCTGTTTAAAAATTCAGATGCATCAGTTCCCTTAATATCAATTTTACCAAGTGTAGATGCATCCAATATTCCTGCACTTTCTCTTGCTGCCTTACTCTCTCGTTGTACTGCTTGATACATATTCTCTCCATCTTTTGGATAGTACCAGGCTCTTTTCCACTGTCCTACATTTTCAAATTGCGCTTTATGATCTTTATGCCAATCATGCATAGGTGTTTTTCTAGTTATATCAAAAAAAGTTCCAACGTTTCTTCCTACAATTGTTCCAAAAGTTAATGGTGTATATGGTGGTCTAAAGGTAGTTGTTCCTAAGCTTCCCATTTTAACACCTGCGGTTTCAGAGATAATTCCAAGTGCATGCATATTTGCAAGCTTACCTTGATCAGTACCCATACCAGTTGTCGTGTATCTTTTGACATGTTCTATAGATTTAAATCCTTCTCTCATTGCAAGTTTTATGTCTTTAGCTGTAGAGTCGTTTTGAAAATCTAAAAAAGGTTTTGTTTTTCCTAATGGTTTATTGTTAGGTAATAACCATATATTTTTACTCTCTTTTTGTTTGGGACAACTAACTTTTAATAAGTCGTAATCTATTACTGATGCAGATAAAAAATTTTTGCACTCTGATATAGTATTTTTAATAACATCATCAAGTTCGAAATCACCGTTGCATGAACCTATGCTAATTTGATCTGAAATTACAGTGTTTGGTAAAAAAACTTGGTCTGCGTCTCTAAATTTAAGTTTTCCACCTGATTGAGTAAATAAATGTACCATAGGTGTCCAGCCACCGCTTATTGATAAACTATCACATAGCAAACTTGTTTTTTTTCCAACTACATTAGTACCATCTTCGGACATTTCCATTATTTGAATAGATTTAATTCTTCGATAGCCGCTTGTGTTAACGATAGCGTGGTTCCAATAAATTTTTATACCTGCATCTTTTGTGGTTTGTACTAAAGTAGATGAAGAATTTTTTCTTATATCTATAACAACAACTTCTATACCTTTTTTATTTAAAGAAATTGCTGTTTCATAAGCAGAGTCATTATTTGTAAAAATAATATTCTTGTTTCCGCATTTAACACCAAAAAAATCAATATATTTTTTGACTGAATTAGCTAACATAACACCAGGTCTATCATTATTATTAAATATCAAAGGTCTCTCAATAGCGCCTGTTGCAAGAATTACTTTTTTAGCTCTTATTTTCCATAATCTTTGTCTTAATTTATTTAATCTTTCATCTAAAGATTTATGATCAGCTAAACTTTCTCTTGCTAATAAGTAATTATAGCCATGAAAAGCTGCTACACTAGTTCTATGTTTAATTGTTAAATTTTGTTTTTTTTTTAATTCTTTAATTTTTTTATCTAACCAAGTGGAAGATATTTCATCATTAATTTTAAAGTTTTCATCATTTTGGTAAATTGTTGATCCACCGAGAGAATTTTTATCGTCAATTAATACAGTATTATTTCCATTGTCAGCAGATATACTTGCTGCGATTATTCCAGATATGCCACCACCAACAATCAAAACATCACAGTGTAAATGATTATGATCGTATAATTCTGGATCAGGTTGAGTAGGGGATTTACCTAAACCTGCGGATAATCTTATTGCTGGTTCATACAAACTATACCAAAGCTTTTTGGGCCACATAAATGTTTTATAATAAAATCCTGCTGGAATAACTGGAGAAATTAAATTATTAATACCCCCAATATCAAACTCAACACTTGGCCAACAATTTTGACTTGATGCCTCTAAACCCTCATATATCTCTTGTTCAGTTGCTCTTACATTAGGTTCAGTAAAAGATCCATTTCCACCTATTTGTACTATTGCATTAGGTTCTTCCGAACCACAGGTCATTATTCCACGTGGACGATGATATTTAAAACTTCTTCCAATTAAGTGGACACCATTTGATAAAAGGGCTGAAGCCAATGTATCACCCTTATAGCCATAATATTTTTTACCATTATATTTAAAAGATATTCTATTAGTTTTATCCAAGAACTTTGTTTCTATTGATCTAAAATTTTCTGACATAAATCAAATTGAGGGAGGTTTTTCTCCCATTTTATATACAGCATGAATTTTATCATTTGATGTATCTCTGATTACATTAAACCATTTTCTACAGCCATGCGCATGGTTCCATCTTTCAAATTGAATACCTTTAATATTTTTTCTCATAAATAAAAAATCTGCCCATTCATCATCGCTTAGTTCGGTAGGTTGTTTAGGTCTGACTATATGTGCTTCTCCACCAGCAGAAAATTCGCTTTGGTCTCTTTCACCACAAAATGGACAATTAATAATAAACATTAGTGTGCTACTGCTGCTGCGCCGTGTTCATCTACAAGATCACCACTTACAAATCTATTTAAGTTGAACGCAGCATTTAATTTGTGTGGCTCATTGTTTGCAATTGTGTGAGCAAATAAGTCCCCCGAACCTGGAGTTGCCTTAAATCCTCCTGTGCCCCAGCCACAATTAAAATACAAACCTTTTATATTAGTTTTACTAATTATTGGACTAGCATCTGGACAAATATCAACAATTCCTCCCCACTGTCTCAACATTTTCATTCTACTGAATATCGGATAAAGTTCTAAAATTGCTTTTAAAGTTCCTTCTACTATATCATGACTACCTCTTTGAGTATAAGAAACATAAGCATCTGTTCCTGCACCAATGACCAATTCTCCTTTATCCGATTGACTTACATAAGCATGAACAGCATTAGACATAACAACAGTATCTATAATGGGTTTTACTGGCTCAGAAACTAACGCTTGGAGAGGTTTGCTTTCAAGCGGCAACCTAATTCCAGCCATGTTTGCTATTACACTTGAATGTCCAGCTGCAACAACTCCAATTTTTTTTGTTTTAATAAATCCTTTTGTTGTTTCTATACCTTCAACAGTATCACCGTTTCTTTTGATACCTTTAACTTCACAATTTTGAATTATATCTACGCCCATTGCATCTGCACCTCTCGCATATCCCCAAGCAACTGCATCGTGTCTTGCTGTACCTGCTCTTCGTTGAAGTGTACCTCCTAAAACAGGATATCTGATATCAGGAGAAGTATTTATAATTGGACAAAACTTTTTAACTTCTTCTGTAGAAAGCCATACTGCATCTATTCCATTCAATCTATTTGCGTGAGTTCTCCTTTTTAGATCTCTAACATCTTGAAGGTTGTGTGCAAGATTCATAACTCCCCTTTGACTAAACATTACGTTATAATTTATTTCTTGAGATAAATTTTCCCATAATTTAAGAGCATGATCATACAAACCAGCACTAGCATCCCATAAATAGTTTGATCTTATGATAGTTGTATTACGTCCAGTATTTCCACCACCAATCCAACCTTTTTCAACAACAGCAATATTTTTCATATTATGTTTTTTGGCTAAGTAAAAAGCTGTTGCTAATCCATGTCCTCCGCCACCGACAATTACAGCTTCATATTCTTTTTTTGGTTCAGGATCTCTCCATGCTTGTTGCCAATTCTCATGATAAGTAAATGAATTCTTTATTAAAGAAATTATGGAATAATTATTTTTCATTTTTTCATCATAATTACTTTATAAATATTGAATATTCAATGGTTTCAAGTTACACAGTAGATATAATATTTCAATGTTTACGGTCTTTATAATTGTATGTCAGTTGTAATAATAACAGGCTCATGTGGCTTAGTTGGATCAGAGTCAGTTGAATTTTTTTGTCAAAAGGGTTTTGATGTTATTGGCATTGATAATGATTCAAGAAGGAAATTCTTTGGAAAAGCAGCTTCGGTAAGTTGGAAAAAAAAAGAAATTTTAAGAAAATTTAAAAATTATACTCATTTTCAAAAAGATATAATTAATAAAAGTGAAATAGAAAAAATTTTTAAAAAATATAAAAAAAATATTTCCCTTATAATTCACGCTGCAGCGCAGCCCTCACATGACTATGCAAAAAAAAATATTGAGTTAGATTTTCGCGTTAATTCATTAGGAACATTAAATTTACTCGAATTAACAAAAAAATTCTGTGTAAATGCACCCTTTATATTTATGTCAACAAATAAAGTATATGGTGACAATCCTAATAATTTAAAATTAATTGAAAAAAAGTTTAGATGGGAAATTAAAGATAAAAAATATTTTAATGGTATTGATGAAAATTTTAATCTCGATCAATGTACACATAGTTTTTTTGGTGTTTCAAAACTTTACTCAGATATTTTGGTTCAGGAATACGGAAAAAATGTTGGATTAAAAACTGTATGTTTTAGAGCAGGTTGTATAACTGGCCCTAATCATAGTGGTACCCAACTTCATGGTTTTTTGTCTTTTCTTGTCAAAGAATGCATTACCAAAAAAAAATATACAATTATAGGTCACAAAGGTAAGCAAGTTAGAGACAATATTCATAGCAGTGATTTAATAAACTGTTTCTGGGAATTTTATAAAAAACCTAAATCTGGAGAAGTTTTTAATATAGGTGGAGGTACGTTTTCTAATTGTTCAATTTTGGAGGCAATTAATCTTGTTGAGGTCGAGACTAAACAAAATATTAAAAAAGAATATTTAAAAACTAGCAGGGTAGGAGATCACATTTGGTATGTATCAAACATAAGCAAGTTTAAAAAAACATATTCTAATTGGAAACAAAAATATAATACTGAAAAAATTATAAATGAGTTAATAAAATATTATTATTAAAATTTTGTAATATCGCAATAAATCCATGGCCAGTATTTAACTTTAGCATATTTACTAAACCAAAAGGGCATGTATCTTTCAGTTAAAAACGAATATATTCTTTGTTGACCATATCCTTTAAGATCAAATCCAAAAATCTTTTCACACTTAAACAACCATTCAAATAAATCAGAATAAAAATTTTTGATTATTTTTGGTTTATTTGAAAAAAAAATACAATGACCACTTAAGAATGTATTTTCAGTTATATATTTTACAAAATCTTTCTTATCTTTTTTTGGTAATTCATTTATGGCTTTTTTCAAATTATTATACCCGTGAAACATTTCAAAATGTAACTTTATGTTATGTTTTCTTTTATCGAAAAAAATTAAAGGGTCATTTATTAATGATCTAAAACCCCTTTTTATTAATTTAGATTTTTTTTTAACACCCACATTCCATGGATCGCATAGAATAACATCATAATTTTTCCAATCTTCATCAGGTTCCTTTTGTAACATTTTTTCTAAGTCATTAATGTTATTGATATTTGGATAAAAACCCTGTCTACCAGCGCTGTTATCTATGTATTTTTTAAACTTATATTTAACAAAATACCTTCTATACTGACACATTCCAAACCAACTATCAGTATCATATTTTTCCAATACATTTTTCCAATACCAATAATGAAAAGATGTTTCAGAGTAACTTGTATTTTTATAGGCTATATTTTCACCAGAATTTTCTAATATATAATCACTTGGAAATTCAGATTTCCCTACACCAAAAGGAATTAATCCCAGTTTATTTATATCTTTAATTGGTCGATGTGTTATACAATAAATCTTCATAACTTATTTAAAGAGAAATTTTTTGAATTAAAAACAATTTAAACTTTACTTTATTAATATTGAATATTCAACGATTTCAAGTTAGACATTATATATTAGGAAGGATGGGTGAGTTGGTTTAAACCAGCGGTTTGCTAAACCGCCGTACGTTTGAAAAGGCGTACCGAGGGTTCGAATCCCTCTCCTTCCGCCATATTTTCTTTACATCTTTACAAATTTTAATATTATCCATAGATGAGATATCTATTAATTCTATTTATTTTAATCCTTACAAATAGTTCTTTTGCAGAAATAACTGATAAGAGAGTCTATGATAATTTCTATAAAAGCTGCATGCTAGAAAAAGATCCAGCTTTTACTTATCAAGAAATGTCTACTTATTGTGAATGCACTGGTAAGGCTGTAATGAAAAATTTCACAGTGAAAGAGTTGATGATATTAGAAGGAAAAATAGCTGCAGCAGGAAGCGATGAGGAGGAATTTAAAGTAGCTGCAACGAATGATAAGTTTATGAATTTAGTTATTGATTGTGTTTCAAAAATAATTAATTAATTATTTCCTAATATAAAGGATCGTTTTTAAAAAAGTTTTTCAATTTTATAGGTTTTTGCTCTAAAATATACCTATAGACATTGTAGTTTTCCAAAACTCTTTGAACATAATTTCTAGTCTCTTCAAATCTTATAAGTTCTATCCAATTAACATAATCAATTTCATTTTTTTGAGGATTTTTATTAATTTTTTTCCAATATCTTACTCTTTTAGGGCCCGCATTATAAGCAGCTATTGCAAAAGGATAGGCACCATCATATTCTAGTATTAATCCAGCAATATAATGAGAGCCAAGATTAATATTGTATTCAGGATCAGTTGTTAGTCGTGATTTAGAATATGGGAGCTTTGCTTGTTTTGCTACAACTTTAGCTGTGTAAGGCATTAATTGCATAAGCCCCTTTGCACCTGCCCAACTATTGGCACTTAAATCAAATTCACTTTCTTGTCTTATAATGGACAAAATAAAAGCAGGTTCAGGGATTTTTCTACCATTAATATATTTTGGAGTGCTAATAATTGGATAATTATACTTATTGTGAAATCGATGTTCATAAGATGCAATTTTTGAAACTTGAATAGCAAAATCATATCTACCAATCTCTGTAGCTAATTTGGCAGCAAGAATTTCAGTCCCTAATGTTATATTTTCTAGTGCAATATGTCTCAATATATGTTTTGTATGCTTATCTTTGTCGAGTTCATCAAGTAAATAAATAATTTTCACTAATTCTTTTGTATTAAACTTTTCTATAGTATCTTTATCGACTTCCATTAAATTTTCTAATTCAAATAATTTATTAGGATAGATTTTCATATGAGATAACTGACCATAATATGTTGTTAGATACTTAGAGCCTTCTTTAAACCATTCATCTGATTTTTCTTTAGAACCTAATTTCTCATATGTTTTACCTAGCCAATATGCACCTCTTGATAAACTGATTGGATAAGAGACGTTATTCGTGAAGTTTAAAAAATGTTCTTCCGCTAACACTGGATCATTTAAAAAGCTTAGAGCTATCCATCCGCTCATCCATTCAGCCTCAGCATACTCTGGACCTTCATTTAAAGCGTGCTTACTAGAAATTTTATAAGCTAGTTCGTACTTTTTTTTATAAATAAGAGACCTTGCAATTATTTCTCTTTCTTTCCACCATTTATCAGGCCGCACAAGGTATTTTTCAGTATTTTTAATTTTTGTTAAAATTTCAACAGAACTATCAACTCTTCCTCTTTTTCTTCGCCATTTTAATCTATCATAATTTAATCCAGCATCATTTTTATATTTATTAGGCACTTTACTTATAGCCTGATCAACACCATAAGATTTACTCATTAACAATTGTCTTGCTGTATACAGAAGCTCCTCATCTTTTGGCAAATACCTCAACATTCTTCTTAAGTCCCAATTTTTACCTTCCCATGCAAGATAGTCTGCTCTTTTAATATAATCAGAAGTATTTAAATATTTTTTAAAACGTTTTCTAAAATGACGCAAATCACTTTTAGTTAAGTCTGCAGTAATCCATCCAGATTTAATTAATGAAACGCCTTTTTCAATTTGTCCGTCTTTAATCAGACTTTCTCCAAACATCATCATTCCATAACCACTCAATGGATCATTTTTTTCAAATAAATCAATTATCTGTTTGTGAGAAATTTTATCAGATGATAATTTATGTTCAGCTAAATACTTAATTCTACCAATTCTCGGATAATTTGAATTTTTCTTAATAAAATTATTATATTCATTAAATGTAGCTTTATTTCCAGTTGTTAATAAGTGTTTCCATTGTATAAAATTATAAATTGACTTGTCTTTTGCCCTCCATGCTTCTTTTAATGCGTCATACCATTTAGATTGTTCCATCAACTTTATTGCTTTTTTAGCTTTAACTACGTCTTTCTCTGAGTAATATTTCGATTTTTTGGGAGGTTTTATCTTTGTAACAATTATTGGTTTTGGCAACGGAAGTATTACGCCATTCTTCTTTTTAGTAATTTTAAGATCTTCTTTTTTAATTTGATCAACTACAATTTCTTCTTTGGCTAAAATTGGCTTTTTTTTAGGTAGTAAATAGTTAATTTTATTAAGATTAATATCATATTTTTGCATTGTTGGTTTATTTTTTGGAATAATCAACTCCGTACCAAAAGCAAAATTTAAATAGTTTACAATAACGATATTTATTACTATTAATTTTATTATTTTAAGTTTCATATTTTTTTAATGAATCTGTAAATTATGTTATAAGGATTTATGTTTAAAGGATCAAATGTAGCATTAATTACTCCATTCACTAATAATAAAGTGGATGAGGAAAAATATATAAAAATTATCAATTTTCATCTTGAAAATGGCACTAATGGGCTAGTTCCAGTAGGCACCACAGGAGAGTCGCCAACTTTGTCCCATGTTGAACACCAAAAGTTAATTGAATTATGTATAAAAGAGTCAAATGGTAAAATTCCAGTTATAGCAGGGACAGGATCAAATTCTACTGAAGAAGCAATTTCTTTAACAAAACATGCAGAAAAAGCAGGATCAGATGGAGCATTAGTGGTAACCCCATATTATAATAAACCAACTCAAGAAGGTTTATATCAACACTATAAAGCTATTAACGATAGTTGTGGGATTCCAATTATTATTTACAACATACCGTCAAGATCAGTAATCGACATGTCAGTTGAAACTATGGCTAGGTTATTTGAGTTAAAAAATATAGTTGGTGTAAAGGATGCAACTGGTGATCTTGATAGAGTAAATAAACAAAAAACAAAGATGGGTAATGAATTTATTCAATTAACAGGAAACGACGATAATGCTTTAGAATTTAATAAACGAGGTGGAGTTGGGACAATTAGTGTTACTGCAAACATTGCACCAAAATTATGTTCAGACTTTCAAAAATTTTCAAAATCAACAAATCCAAATGAATTTCAAGAAGCTGAAAGATTAGATGAAATTCTTCAACCTCTTCATAAAAATTTATTTATAGAAAGTAATCCTTCACCAGTTAAATATGTAGCTAAATTAATGGGATTGTGTGATGATGCTGTTCGTTTGCCATTAGTTACTTGTACTGATAAAACAAAGAAAATTTTAGAAGAAATTTCGAAAAAAGCACAATTAATTTAGTTAATGAACATAAAAAAAAACAATGGTTTAAAAATCATTTGTTTAAATAGAAAAGCAAGTTTCAATTATTTTTTAATTGAATTAATTGAAGCAGGACTTGTTCTTAAAGGATCTGAAATAAAATCAGTAAGAAACGGAAAAGTTAATATTGCTGACTCTTATGGAATTGAAAAAGATGGTGAAATATATTTAATTAATTCTCATATACCAGTCTATAAAGAGGCAAGTTATTCAAATCATAATCCTTATGCAGAACGTAAATTGTTACTAAATAAGCGAGAGATTAATAAATTGATTGGAAAGATTAATAAAGAGGGTTTAACAATAGTTCCAACTAAGATGTATTTTAAAAAAGGTAAAGCAAAAGTCGAAATTGCTGTTGCCAAGGGAAAAAAGAATTATGATAAAAGACAGACAAAAAAAACAAAAGATTGGAATCGTGAAAAAGCAAGATTTTTTAGAAAAACAAGTTAGATCAAGTTATTTAGGGATAGGATCAAATTTGGGCGATAAATATGAAAATATTGAAAAAGCAAAAATCTTATTAAACAAACATAATATTTATATTGTAGATGCATCGAATTATTATGAAACACCTTCCTGGCCAAATAAGAAATTACCAAAATTTTTTAATATTGTTATTAAAATTAAAACTCAATTATCATTAATAGAGTTATTCAATATTATTAAAAAAATAGAGAAAAATATTGGCAGAAAAAAAACTTTTAGGAATCAACCAAGAGTTTGCGATATAGATATTATTGATTTTAAAGGATTGTATAAAAAAGCTAGTTTCAGGGGACAAAAAATAGAATCTCCACACCCAAGGATGCACACTAGAAATTTTGTTATATTTCCACTTTATGAATTAGATAAAACTTGGTTTCATCCAAAAAAAAAGGCAAATATCAATAGTTTAATCGGTCAATTTAATAAATTGGACTTTTCTGACATTAGAATTGTTTAGATTTAATGGTATAGTAAGTCATGTTAAAATCAGATGATTTAATTAATAAGATTAAAATATACAATAAATTCCTTAATCCAGAGACTTTATCAAAAGCTTATGATTTTGCTGTAAAAGCTCATGCAGATCAAAAAAGATATTCTGGAGATCCCTATGTTATTCATCCAGTCGCGGTAGCAGATATTTTGACGGAATTAAAACTTGATAGCGCAACAATTGCTACAGGTTTATTACATGATACCATTGAAGACACGCATGCAACTTATAATACAATTGTAAAAGAATTTGGTACAGAAGTTGCAGATTTAGTTGATGGTGTAACCAAAATTAGTGTTTTAGAAAATCAAGCTACTACATCAACAAAAGCTGAAAATTTTAGAAAATTAATTTTAGCTACTTCAAAAGATATAAGAGTTCTATTAGTAAAACTCGCAGACAGATTGCATAATATGCGAACTATAGATGCAATAGAAAATAGTGAAAAAAAAGAACGAATTGCGAAAGAAACAATGGAAATTTACGCGCCTTTAGCTGACAGGATGGGAATGAATAGAATTCGAGATGAACTTGAAGATTTATCTTTTGGAGTTCTTAATGCTAAGGCTAAACAAATGATTAAGGACAGACTTGATGATATAAAAGATAAAAATCTTTTAAACTTTAAAAATTTATCCGTTGAATTTCAAAATTTGTTAAATGAAAATAATTTAACCTGTAAAATTTTTGGTAGAGAAAAAACAACCTTCTCTATATGGAGAAAAATACAAAGAAAGCGTACATCTTTAGAGCAAATTACAGATATTATGGGTTTCAGAATTATAATGAGCAATATAGAAGACTGCTATAAGGCTTTAGGTATATTTCATAGTAATTACAATTGTATACCAGGAAGATTTAAAGATTATATTTCTTCTCCAAAAATTAATAATTATCAATCAATACATACTGCAATTATTGGACCTAATAAAAGACCAATAGAAATACAACTAAGAACAATGGCTATGCATGAGTTTGCTCAAAGGGGTATAGCATCCCACTGGCAATATAAGTCTTCTGAAAAAGTAAATTCTTTAACTTGGAAAGAATATGACTGGCTAGCAGATTTGGTAGAAATTTTAGATAAAAACGAAAATCCAGAGGATTTTTATGAATATACAAAACTCCAAATGTTTCAAGACAATGTTTTTTGTTTTACTCCGAAAGGTTCTGTAATC
Organism: uncultured Pelagibacteraceae bacterium; assembly: GCA_902569105.1. GTDB lineage: Bacteria > Pseudomonadota > Alphaproteobacteria > Pelagibacterales > Pelagibacteraceae > Pelagibacter. Next base: position 48,526 of record CACFTE010000004.1, read on the forward strand.
AAATTACCTAAAGATGCAACACCAATTGATTTTGCTTATGCTGTTCATACACAAATAGGTGATACTGCGATAGGATGTGAAATTAATGGAAAGGATAGTCCAATACAGTCTATACTAAGAAATGGGGATGTAGTTAAAATTATTACATCAAAAAAAGTTTCACCCTCATTACATTGGATAAGTACTACAAAAACTGGAAAAGCTAGAGCTGCTATAAGAAGATATTGGCAATATAGGGAAAACTATAAATCACTTAAATCCAAACAATATAATACAACATTGTGGATTTCACTACCAGATTTACCTGGTCAACTAGGTGATGTTACAAGCTTGATTGGTCAAAATAAAATGAATATTTCAAGTGTTGAAATGGTTGAAAAAACAAAAAATACAATTAACTTTAGATTTAATCTAATTATTAATGATTTGAAAAACTTTACAAATTTAATCAGTGAGCTAAAACAAAAAGAATTAAAATTCAAAATTATTAGACATAAAAATAAAAAATATGCTTTCTTTAAAAGACTCTTTAGCGGTTTTAAAAAAAACTGAAGCCCTAAAGGAAGGTCATTTTGTTCTTTCCTCTGGTTTGCACTCTTCACAATATGTTCAGTGTGCAAAACTTTTAAGTTTTCCCAATAAAGCAGAGAATTTATGCAAATCCTTAGCTTATAAAATTAAAAAAAATTTTAAAAATATAGATATAATACTATCACCAGCAATAGGAGGTATAGTTGTAGGATATGAGATTGGAAGAATTTTAAAAGTTGAGACTATTTTTTGTGAGAGAGTAAAAGGAAAATTTAAATTAAGAAGAGGTTTTAGTATTAATCCTAAATCAAAAGTATTAATAATTGAAGATGTTATCACAACAGGTAAATCAAGTTTAGAATGTGTTAAATTAATTAATTCAAACAAAGCAAAACTCATTGGATTTGCATGTATAATTGATAGATCAAATAAAAAACAGCTCAAAATCAAAAATAAAATTGTTTCTCAAATAAAGTTAAATATACCAACTTATAAAAAAAATAATTTACCTGAATTCCTTAAAAAAATTCCTGTTTCTTCTCCAGGCAGTAGAAGAATTAAATGACAAAACTTGGTGTAAATATAGATCACATAGCTACAGTTAGAAATGCTAGAGGAGATCGTCATCCAGATCCGTATCTATCTGCAAAAATTGCAATTAAATACGGAGCTGATTCTATAACTATTCATTTGAGAGAAGATAGGAGACATATTAAAGACAAAGATCTTATGATTATATCTTCAAATAATCAAATACCTCTTAACTTGGAAATGGCAGCAACAAAAAAAATGCTAAAAATAGCATTGAAACGTAAACCTGATTTTGTCTGTATTGTACCCGAAAAAAGAGCAGAAATAACAACAGAAGGTGGATTAGACTTAAAAAAAAATCGAAAAAAAATAAAATATATTGTTAATAAGTTAATAAATTCGAAAATTAGAACAAGTCTATTTATAGATCCTTCTATTAAAGATATCAAATTAGCAAAACAGTTAGGCGCTAATTGTATTGAAATACATACTGGAAAAATTTCAAACCTAGTAAAAAATAAATTGAATTACAAAAAAGAATTAACTAAAATTAACAAATGTGCAAAATATGCGCATTTGTTAGGTTTAGAAATTCACGCAGGGCACGGTTTAGATTATAAAACTACAAAAATTTTAAAAAGAATTAATTTAATTACCGAATTTAATATTGGTCATTTTATTATAGGAGAATCCATATTATATGGTCTAAAAAAAGTAATTAAAAATTTTAAAAATATTTTGAAAAATAAATAATGTCAATAATAGGAATAGGTGTAGATATTGTAAATAACGAAAGATTAAGTAAACTTATTAAAAATCCAAAATTTATAGACAGGATATTTACTAAAAATGAAAAAAAGGACTCACTTAAATTAAAAAATAAAGTTAATTTTTTTTCAAAAAGATTTGCAGCAAAGGAGGCTTTTTCAAAAGCAACTGGGTTTGGTATATCAAAGAATCTTCATTTTAAAAATATAGAAATTAAAAACAATAAAAAAGGAAAACCTTTTATACATATTAACAAACCTACAAATATTTATTTAAAAAAAAAATTTAAAGTAAATTCATTTAAATCAAATTTATCAATTTCTGATGAAAAAAAATTTTCAGTTGCATATGTGATTATTGAGAAAAATGATTAAAAAAAATACTATAATTGAAAACATCAAAACACTTTTTTACGCTTTAATTATTGCAATTTTGATCAGGTCTTTATTTATTCAACCCTTTTATATTCCTTCATCTTCGATGGAGCTAAATTTATTAGTTGGGGATAGATTATTTGTAACAAAATATTCTTATGGATATAGCAAGCATTCTTTTCCTTTCAGTCCACCTATATTTAAAGGGAGAATATTTGAAAAATCACCAAAAAGAGGTGACATAGTAGTCTTTAAAACTCCATCAGACAATAGAACTGATTATATTAAAAGATTAATTGGATTACCTGGAGATACAATTCAATTTATTAACGGTAATTTGTATATTAATAATAACCAAATATTTACAGCTTTGTTAAATGATAGTGCATTACTCTATTGTGGAAAACAACAAATAAATGTGTCTATTTTCGAAGAAAAAATATCGGATAAAAAATCTTACAAGGTCTCTTATAGAAATGATATTTCATATCAAAATTCTGATAAATTTAAAGTACCAGAAAATCACTATTTTTTTTTAGGCGATAATAGAGATTGTTCGAAAGATAGTAGATTTCTAACTGAGGTTGGTTACGTGCATAAAAATAATTTAGTTGGAAAAGCTCAAATTTTATTTTTTTCTTCTAACACAATGGAAGGTAGTATTTTTCAATTCTGGAAATGGTCTGATATAATTAGATATGACAGATTTTTTAAAAAATTAAATTAATGAAAAAAATAATAAACAAACTTGAGCAAAATTTAGGTTTTAAGATAAGTAATTTAAAGCTATATTATAATGCATTAACACACAAAAGCGCCGACAAAACAAATAATTATGAAAAATTGGAATTCTTAGGCGATAGAGTCTTAGGACTTTGTATTTCAAAAAAATTATTAGAGATTTTTCCAGATGAAAAAGAAGGTATATTAGATAAAAAATTAGCTTCTTTAGTAAATAAAAACAAATGTTTTGAAGTTGGGCAATATCTTAAATTAGATAAAATTATTAAAATTGGAAATTTACGCTTAAAAAAACAAACGATAGAAAAGAAAATTGTTTCTGATTGTTGTGAAGCATTAATTGGTGCTATTTATCTAGATAAAGGTTTTGATTATGTTGAAAAATTTATTTTAAAAAATTGGGATAAACATATTTACGATAAAAATATTATTATAGTTGATGCAAAAACAAAACTTCAAGAATATTCATTAAAAAAATTTAAGGTATTACCAATTTATAAATTCATATCAGATACGGGACCGAAACATAAACCTAATTTTAAAGTAGCTGTAAAATTAAAAGATACAGTATTTGTTGAGGCTGAAGGATTATCTAAAAAGTTAGCTCAACAAGCTGCTGCAACCAAGTTATTAAATTTATTAGATAAATAATGAAATTTGAAGATAAAGGTTTTTTATTAAAAAAAAATAAATTTAATGAAAATTCTGTTATAGCTGAATTTTTTACAGAAAATAACGGAAAAGCAACAGGGATAATTTTTGGAGCAACATCTGTAAAGATAAAAAATTTCTTACTTATAGGAAATCTATTTAACTTGCAGTTTAACTCTAAAAATCAGAGTCGTGCAGGTTATTTTAAAGTTGAAATTGATAAAATCTTTACACCTCATTTTCTTGACAATAAAGTTAAGCTTAATTGTATAATTTATTCGTTATATCTTATAAAAATTCTTTCTGTTGAAAATCAAGCAAATGAAAAAATTTTTAATCAAATTTTTAAATTGTACGAATTATTAAACCGAAGTAATTGGATTAAGCAATTTATATTTTGGGAACTTGAAATTATTAAACTCGTCGGATATGACATTAATTTTAAAGATTACGTCGATTTAAGTTTAACAAATGACAATCAATCTTATGTTTCTACTTCAGATGGTACTAAAAAAATTCCTTCTTTTTTGTTAAGCAAAGATGACACTGAGGTTAATATTGATGAGTTAAAGATTGGATTAAAAGTTGTAGGTGATTTTTTAAATAAGTCTGTACTTACACCAAATAATATTAATTATCCTTCATCAAGATCGGAATTTACGAAATTAATTTAATTCATTTGCAATGTCGTTAGCAAAATATGTAACTATTGCACTAGCCCCAGCTCTTTTAAAACACATTAAACTTTCAATTATAGCATTATGACTAATAAGCTTCTTTTGAATTCCATTCTTAATTAAAGAATATTCACCGGATACTTGATATGCAAAAACGGGAATTTTAAAATTATTTCTTATAGTTGTGATTATATCCAGGTAAGGCATTCCTGGCTTGATCATTATAAAATCAGCTCCCTCTTTAATATCAAGTGAGACTTCTCTTATTGCTTCTAGTGAATTTGAGAAATCCATTTGATAAGTTTTTTTATCACCTTTTAAAATTGATTTTGAACCAACTGCATCTCTAAATGGACCATAAAAGTTTGAAGCATATTTAACAGCGTAAGATAAAATCTGAACATCATGAAATTTTTCTTTATCTAGAGCTTTTCTTATTTTTCCAATTCTTCCATCCATCATATCAGAAGGCGCCAAAACATCTGACCCCATTTCTGCTTGAAGTAATGATTGTTTAACTAAAATTTCTATTGTTTCATCATTTAAAATTTTACTATTTTTTAATAAACCATCATGACCATGAGATGTATATGGATCTAAAGCAACATCTGTCATTAAGCCTATTTCATTTTTATATTTTTTTTTTGTGATTTGAAGAGCTTTACAAATCAGGTTATTTTCATTTAAAGCTTCTGTACCAAATATATTCTTATACTTCTTTGATGTATTTGGAAAAAAAGCAACCATTGGTATTTTATTTTTTAGAGCTTTATCTATTACACTTGGAATGAGATCTACCGAATACCTAAATACACCCGGCATACTTTTGATCATAGTTTTCTTATTTTTTCCATCTGTTAAAAATATTGGTAAAATTAAATCATTAGTTGACAAATCATTTTCTCTTAGCAATCTTCTGGTCCAACTAAATTTCCTGTTTCTTCTTAGTCTTAAAGTCGGATATCTCCCTGTTATCATATCAATATTATATATTTAATTATGCGACAAAAGTTATATATACTATATTAATTTTTGAGCTATTAAAATTTTATGCCTTTAAACTTTGATGATTTTCAAAAACAGGATATCAAATTTGACATTTCTAAGTTAAGAAATGCATGTGATGAGGTGTTACAAATTAAAGGATTTGATACTAGTTTAGGGATACCTCATTTTGCAGGAATATCATTAAATCAGATACCAGGAGATCCAGAGTCTACACTGGGTAATAAGATTAGAGGTGTATATTGGACAAAACCTGATTCTAGCGGTAGAGAGGTAGTTAGGGATTCTAAAATAGATGAATCAAAATATACAGAGTTTGTAAAAGAATTTGAAAAAACATATTTTAAGGATGTTTATAATCTTCTCTCAAAGAAATATAAATTAGGAAGGATGAGGCTATTGTTAAAGGAACCGAGGTCAACTTTAAGCTGGCACAGAGATCCAGAACCAAGGTTGCATATACCTATATATACAAATCCTGGAGCTATAATGGTTATTGATAGTATAGCCAAACATATGCCCGCAGATGGTTCCGTATGGATTACAAACAACAGAAAGTATCATAATGCTTTTAATGGTGGTGAAGAAAATAGAGTTCACCTTGTAGCATGTGTACTAGATTACAAATTTAATTAATTGAAAAATATAGTCATAGCTTCTGATCACGCTGGTTACTTTTTAAAAGAGTATGTTAAAAGAAAACTATTAAAAAAAAAAATTATACTTAAAGACATAGGTACGAAGTCTAGTGAAAAAGTTGACTATCCTGATTATGCTCATAAATTATCAAAAATTGTTAAAAAAAGTGATAACATTGTGGGTATATTAATTTGTGGTTCTGGACAAGGAATGATAATGACCGCAAATAAGCATAAGAAAGTCAGGGCGGCATTATGTTATAATGAAAAATCCACAAAATTATCAAGATTGCATAATGATGCAAATATTATTACATTAGGATCAAGACTTGTTTCTAAAAAAAATGCAATTAAATATGTAAGTATATTTTTGAAAACAAAATTTGAAGGTGGAAGACACAAAAAAAGGATAAGGAAAATATAAATGTCTAAAGAAAGCAACTATATAAATAATCAATATCAAAGTTTTTTTGAAAATAGTTTATCAAAAATAGATCCTGATATTCATCAAGCAATAAATGATGAATTAAACAGACAGCAAAGTCATATAGAATTAATAGCTTCTGAAAACATTGTCTCACAAGCTGTACTAGAGGCTCAAGGATCGGTATTAACAAATAAATATGCAGAAGGTTATTCAGGTAAGCGATATTACAATGGCTGCGCCCATGTTGATGTTGCTGAAAATCTTGCTAATGAAAGATTAAAAAAATTATTTAATTGTAAATTTGCTAATTCACAGCCACACTCTGGTGCACAAGCAAATGGTGCTGTATTTTTAGCTTTGTTAAATCCTGGAGATACTTTTATGGGTATGAGTTTAAACTCAGGTGGACATATAACTCACGGTCTGAAAATCGCAATGTCTGGAAAATGGTTTAATGCAATAGGTTATGATGTAGACAAAAGTTCTGAGCTGATTGATTATGATAATGTCGAGAAACTTGCTTTAGAACATAAACCCAAATTAATAATAGCAGGTGGTAGCGCTTATTCTAGAGTAATTGATTTTAAGAGATTTCGAAGTATTGCTGATAAAGTAGGCGCCTACTTGATGGTTGATATGGCTCATTTCTCTGGCTTGGTAGCAGGAAAAGGATACCCAAATCCAGTTGATTTTGCACACGTGGTAACCTCTACAACTCATAAAGTATTTAGAAGTGCAAGGGGTGGAATAATTTTAACTAATCATGAAGATCTTGCAAAAAAAATAAATTCAGCTGTATTCCCTGGATACCAAGGGGGACCGTTAATGCATATTATTGCTGCAAAAGCTGTGGGTTTCCTTGAAGCCTTAAAACCAGAATTTCAAACTTATATTAAAACAGTTCTTTCAAACGCTAAAATATTAAGTGAAAATTTAATCAATAATGGTTTTAAAATATATTCAGGAGGGACTGATACACACTTAATGTTAGTAGATCTTAGACCTTTTAATGTAAAAGGTAATGTAGCAGCAGAAAGCTTAGATAGAGCCAATATAACATGTAATAAAAATGGAATTCCCTTTGATACTGAAAGTCCAATGATCACATCAGGCATAAGACTTGGAACCCAAGCCGCAACTACTAGAGGTTTTGGACCTGAGGAATTCAAAAAAGTTGGAGATTTAATAACTAAAACAATTATTGGTTTGTCAAAAAACCCAGATGATAATTCAAAAGTTGAAAACGAAGTCAGATCTGAAGTAATCGATCTATGTTCTAAATTTCCAATATACAAAAATTTAAGGAAATAAATGATTTGTCCACTTTGTAAAAAAGGTGAAACATCGGTAGTAGATTCCAGACCCGCAGAAGACGGTACTTCGATAAGAAGAAGAAGATTATGTAATTGTGGTGAAAGATTTACAACATTTGAGAGAGTTCAAAATAGAGAAATAATTGTAGTTAAAAAAAATGGACGAAAATCTCCCTTTGATAGAGATAAACTATCTAAATCAATTTACATAGCTCTAAAAAAAAGACCAATTGATACTGATACAATAGAAAAATTTATAACTAAAATATCGAGATCTCTTGAAGAGTTGGGACAAAATGAAATTTCCTCAAACACGATTGGTACAATGGTTATGGATGCTTTAAAAAACTTAGACCCAGTTGCATATGTCCGTTTTGCTTCAGTTTATCGAAATTTCAGAGAAGAAAAGGATTTTGTAACATTCGTAGACAGAATAGATGTCTATAAAAAAAGATAAATATTTTATTAGCCTGGCTAACAATATAGCCCAAAATACTCTTGGTTACACAGGACCAAATCCCTCTGTTGGTACCGTTATAGTTAAAAAAAACAAAATTTTATCATTTGCATCAACCAGTGCAACTGGAAGACCTCACTCAGAAGTTAATGCTTTGAATAAAATCTCAAATAAAGATAAGAAAAATTCTACTATTTATATTTCATTAGAACCATGTACACATTATGGGAAAACTTCCCCTTGTGTTAACCAAATTATTAAGTCAAATATTAACAGAGTTGTTTACTCTATTAACGATGTTGATTACAGAACATCAGGTAAATCTTACAGAATTTTAAAATCAAAAAAAATTACAGTTAGAAGAAATATATTACACAAAAATTCAAAATCTATTTATACGAAATATTTTTATACAAAAAAAAATAATCTACCATATGTCGTTGGCAAGCTTGCAATTTCAAAAGATTATTTTTTAAAGGATAAAAAAAAATTTTATATTACAAATAATCTCTCTTTAAAGACCACTCATATTTTGAGAAGTAGGGTAAATTGTATTTTAACATCATCAAATACTATAAATGATGATAATCCAAAACTTAATTGCAGAATATATGGATTAAATAAATTTTCTCCTAAAATCGCAATTTTAGATAAAAACCTAAAAATTAAAAAAAATTCTTACTTAATTAATAATGCAAAGAAAAACAGAACTTTTCTTTTTTATAACAAAGACAACAAAAGCACAATTAAGTATCTCAAATCAAAGGGTGTCGTTGTTATAAAGACACCTACTTTTGAAAATAACTTAGATTTAAAATATATACTAAAAAAATTATATAAATTTGAAATTTCAAGCATAATCGTTGAAGCCGGTAAGTTACTTACATTATCACTATTAAATAATAATTTTTTAAATGAATTTTACCTTTTTATTTCATCTGAAAAACTTAACAAAAGAGGAACATTAAAAATTAAAAATATTAAGACAAATCTGTCAAAAAAATTTAAAAATTTTAAATTAGATGAGACTTTTCTAGATAAAGATAATCTAATACATTATTACTAAAAAATGTTTAATGGAATAATTTATAATCAGGGAAGAGTTAAAAAAATTTTAAAAAATAAAAAAGGCAAATCAATTTTTATTTTTTCAAAAATTTCTTTATCAAAAAAAAATGTTGGAATGTCAATTTCTTGTGATGGAGTATGTTTAACTTTAGTTTCACTAAAAAAAAATATTTTAGAATTTTATCTTTTGAACGAAACAATTAAAAGATCGAAATTTAAATATATAAAATATGGTGATTTGATCAATTTAGAAATGCCTTTAAAATTTGGTCAAGATATCTCAGGTCATATTTGTCAAGGACATGTCGATACTACTTCTAAATTATTAAAAATTTCTAAAAAAGGGGCCTCAAGAATTTTAGAGTTTGGGGTTAAGAAAAAATATAAAAAAATTCTTATTGAGAAGGCCTCTATTTTAATAAATGGCGTCTCTTTAACTATATCAAAAATTACAAAAAAAGGTTTTGAAATATGGTTAATTCCCCATACTTTGAAACTTACAAACCTATCTGATATCAAAAAAAACTCTATTGTTAATTTAGAATTTGATATTCTATCTAAATACGTAAAAAATTATTTATCATGAAAAATTCAAAATTTAATTCTATAGAAACTATTATTTCTGATGCAAAAAAAGGTAAAATGTACATTTTAGTAGATGACGAAAATAGAGAAAATGAAGGTGATCTTGTATTTGCTGCAAAAGATGTAAGTGCTGAAAAAATAAATTTTATGGCAAAATATGGTAGAGGATTAATCTGTCTCGCTATTGATTCTTCTCAAGCTAAAAAACTAAACTTGAATTACATGTCACCAAAAAATGAATCTAGAAATCAAACTGCCTTTACTGTTTCTATAGAAGCAAAGAAAGGTATATCAACAGGTATATCTGCTAAAGATAGAGCAACAACAATTAAAGTTGCAACGAAATCAAATGTACTTAAAAAGAATATAGTTTCTCCTGGTCATGTATTTCCAATCGTGGCTAAAGATGGTGGTGTTTTAATTAGGGCAGGCCACACCGAAGCTTCTGTCGATATTTCTAAGTTAGCAAAAAAAAATCCATCAGCAGTAATCTGTGAAATAATGAATGAAGATGGATCTATGGCTAAACGAGATGAACTAATAAGCTTTGCAAAAAGACACAAATTATCAATTGGTAAAATTGAAGATCTAATTGCTTATAGGTTAAAAATGGAAAATTTCATAAAGCTTAAAAAAACTTCTGAAATAATTTTAGGCAAACAAAAATTTAAAATTAAAATATTTGAGAACATTATAGATGGTTCAGAGCATTTTGCTTTAATTAAAGGTAAAATGGTTAAAAATATTATTCCACGTGTTAGAGTAATATCATCTAATATTGTGCAAAATTATTTATTAGGAGATAAAATACCAAACTCCTTTAGCAAAACTGTTACTTATTTCAAAAAATTCAAGAACTGTATTTTAGTTTTTATAAAAGATCCAAATTTAAAATCTGTTTCTGCAACATTAAAAGATTATCAAAACAAAAAATATTATAAAAAAGGTAAGGATAAATTGATTAGAAACTACGGTTTAGGAGCTCAAATACTCAAAAATTTAAAAGTTAAGAAAATGATTTTAGTTACAAAATCTAGAAAGAAGGTTATAGGTTTAGAAGGATATAATTTATCAATTACCAAACAAGAGATTATATGAAAATTTGTATTGTAGTTTCAGATTATTATAAGAATATTTCAAAAAATTTATTAAAGGGTGCAATAAATGAACTTAAAATTAAAGGTTATAAAAATATTAATATAAAGTTTGTTTCAGGTGCATTTGAAATTCCAAATATTATTTCAAAAAATATTAAAAAATTTAATGCGTTTATTGCATTAGGTTGTATTATTAAAGGAAAAACTGACCATTACTATTTTATTTCTAAAGCTGTAACATATGGAATTATGGATATATCAATTAAATCAAAAAAACCAATTGGTTTTGGCATACTTACTTGCAACAATTTAGATCAGGCAAAAATTAGATCTTCAATATCCAAAAAAAACAAAGGAAAAGAAGTAGCTTCAGCAATAATTTCAATTCTCAGAAATAAATGAGATACAAATTTACACCTGCTAAGAATCCTAGAGTATTAATTATTCAAAAAGTTTATAGCAAAGTAATAAATAACGAGCAAAAAATTACTTTTGAAAAACATCGATTTAAAAAATTTATTAAAGATGTAGTACTTGGAACTATTGAAAGATTAGAATTAATTAATGAAGAAATAAAAATTATAGAAAATACTTTTAATTTAAATAATTTAGACAATATATTTAAAATTATCATACAATGTGCGACATTTGAATTGATGTTTAAACCAAATCTATCAAGGAAAATAATAATTAAAGAGTATTTAAATGTATCAAATTTTTTCTTAAATAATTCTCAAACTAAATATTTGAATGCAATTCTTGATAATTTGTCAAAAAAAATAAACAAATGAACGAGACAGACTTAATTAAAAGTTTAAGAAAAATTATTATACATCCATCTGCACTAGATTTAAATGACGATGTTTTTTATGATAAAAAAAACAAATTAGTTGGATCTATTGATACTTATAACCAGGGGATTCATTTTTTGGATTTTAAATACCCAAAACTTATTATTAAAAAAATTATAAGATCATCGATTTCTGATATTCTTTCTAAAGGAACTGATCCCAAATATTTATTGATATCTTTCTCAGGTTCAAAAAAAAACTTTAGTAACACAAATATTAAATTAATTATAAATTCTATTAAACAAGAACAAAAAAAATATAGCTTTTTTCTAATTGGGGGTGATACTAATTCATCAAACAAAGGGTCTTTTACAGTTTGTGTTTTTGGTTATTCAAAAAAAATAATTAGAAGGAATAATTGTAAACTGAATGATGATATTTACGTTACAGGAAATATTGGTGATGCATCTGTTGGATTGAATTTTATGAAAAATAAAATTACATCATCATATAAAATTAAAAAATATTTTATAGATAAATATTTTAAACCATCTTTGCCATATGGTTTTCATAGAGAATTGTTCAAATTTTCAAATTCTTCAATGGATATTTCAGATGGTCTTTTAATTGACTTAAAAAAAAAATTAACAAATAAAAAATTAGGATTTATTGTAAATTACGATTTATTACCTAAATCATATTATTTTCAAAAGTTATCAAACGAAAAGAAAATTTCTCCAAAACATCATTTATTCAATGGAGATGATTATCAAATTCTGTTTTCAGCAAAAAAAAAATACAGAAAAATTATTCATAAATATTCAATTAAATGGAATCAGAAAGTTACAAGGATAGGTAGTATTACAAATAGTGTTAATAATTACATGATATTTAATGATAAATTAATAAAAATTAAGGATTATCGTGGTTATACGCACAATTTTAGGTAAGATTATTTATTGCCTTTTAGAGTTTTTTTTGTAATGTCCGTTTTTTAAAACTAACAACTTCAACCAACAAGGTTAATTAACATGAATGCAGAAACAATTTTAGGTTACACAATTTTAGCAGGGTTATTATCAATAATTTATGGATTTATAACTGGAAAAAATATTTTAAACTCAAGTGCAGGAAATGCAAAAATGCAAGAAATTGCAAATGCTATTCAAATTGGTGCTAAAGCTTATTTGAATAGACAATACAAAACAATTGCTATTGTTGGTCTTGTTGTTTTAGTAATCATAAGTTACGCATTTAATATTTTAGTTGGTTTAGGTTATTTATTAGGTGCTACTTTATCTGGTATAGCTGGCTATGTAGGAATGCTTGTATCAGTTCAAGCAAACGTAAGAACAGCAGAAGCTTCAAGAAAAGGTTTAAATGCTGGTCTATCTGTAGCTTTTAAATCAGGCGCCGTAACAGGAATGTTAGTTGCAGGATTAGCTTTGTTATCTATTGCAGTTTATTATTATTTGTTATTGATATTTAATATTGATGAGAGAGAAATTGTAAATGCATTAGTTGCCTTAGGTTTCGGAGCTTCTTTAATATCAATTTTTGCTAGATTAGGTGGAGGTATTTTTACAAAAGGTGCCGATGTAGGCGCTGATCTAGTTGGTAAAGTTGAAGCAGGTATACCTGAAGATGATCCAAGAAATCCTGCTGTAATAGCTGACAACGTTGGTGATAACGTAGGCGATTGTGCTGGAATGGCTGCAGATTTATTTGAAACTTATGCTGTAACAATTGTTGCAACGATGGTTTTATCATCAATCTTTTTTGTCGGCGATCTTAATATGATGATATATCCCCTAACAATTGGAGGCGCTTGTATCTTAACTTCTATTTTAGGAACTTATTTTGTGAGATTAGGTAAGTCAAAAAATATAATGACTGCTCTTTACAAAGGTTTTGTTGTAACTGCAATTACATCTTTAATAATTTTATACCCAATTACTGATTATGTTATAGGCTTAAATAATATTTATGTAATTGGAAATAAAGAATTTACTGGATTAAGTTTGTATCATTGTGGTGTTATTGGTCTAGTCATAACTGGATTAATTATTTGGGTAACAGAATATTATACAGGAACAGGCTATAGACCTGTAAAAAGTGTTGCAAAATCCTCAACAACTGGACATGGCACTAATGTCATTCAAGGTTTAGCTGTATCTTTAGAAGCAACCGCTATACCTGCTCTTATCATAGTTGCAGGTATATTAATTACAAACTACATAGCTGGATTATTTGGAATTGCTATTGCTGTTACTTCTATGTTGGCACTAGCTGGTATGGTTGTAGCGTTAGATGCTTACGGGCCTGTAACTGATAATGCTGGTGGTATAGCTGAAATGTCAAAATTGCCTAATAATGTTAGGAAAACTACAGATGCGTTAGATGCAGTTGGTAACACAACTAAAGCTGTTACAAAGGGATATGCAATAGGTTCAGCTGGGCTAGGTGCATTAGTTCTCTTTGCAGCATATACGGAAGATATTAAACATTTCTCAAAGATAGCTGGTTCTAATCTAGAGGGTATTGTTGTTACATTTGATCTTTCAAATCCATTTGTTGTAGTAGGATTATTAGTTGGAGGTATGCTCCCTTACTTATTTGGCTCAATGGGTATGCAGGCCGTAGGAAGAGCCGGTGGCGCTGTTGTAATTGAAGTAAGAAGACAATTTAAAAAATTTCCAGGCATAATGAAACGTAAACAAAAACCAGATTATGCAAAATTAGTAGACTTATTAACTATCGCTGCTATTAAAGAGATGATAGTTCCATCATTACTTCCTGTATTATCACCAATTGTCCTATATTTTGCGATTTACGCTATAGGTGGACAGGTTGCTGCGTTGGCTTCTGTTGGTGCTATGTTGTTAGGAGTTATAATTACTGGATTGTTTGTTGCAATTTCTATGACTGCTGGTGGAGGAGCATGGGATAATGCTAAAAAATATATTGAGGACGGTAATTTTGGAGGAAAAGGTTCAGAAGCACATAAAGCTGCAGTAACTGGTGATACAGTTGGAGATCCCTATAAAGATACTGCTGGTCCTGCTGTAAATCCGATGATTAAAATTACAAATATAGTAGCACTTTTACTTTTAGCTGTAATTGCTGGCTGATTTGAAACTATCTTTTTTTGTTAGTTTTTGGACTTTCAATTTTTTGCTTCATACTTTTTAAAACCTTTCCAAAATAGGAAGTATTTTGAAAGGTTTTTTCTGTAGTATCCTTCACGGTCTTGAGGTTTTTCATATCGTTCAAGTTATAAATTTTTTTTTCTTTAACTATACCGTATTTATCAAAACTAATTTCTAGAATAGTGTTTTTATTTATTTTTGATTTTCCTAATTTAAACACTGACTGGTTTATGTTCTCTCGTTGTATATAAAACCATATATTTTCGTCAAACAGGCTTATTGTAGAAGGTTTTCCTATTACATTTATTACATCATTTTTATTTGTCTTAGATATGTTGATTTTATCAGCTTTTAACTCAAGAGCACCAAAACCATGATTATTAACGACTTTATTATTTGAACAACTTAATGTAATAAAAAAACATAAAATAAATAATTTTTTCATATGACTAGAGAATATACAAATATTTACAATAATTTAATAAAATTAACTAGAAATAAATTACTATACATAAACTTAAAAGATGAAGAAACATTTTCTGATAGGATAGTTTTTTTGTTAATACATTTATCTTTTTTTATTAAAATTTATAAAGAAACAGTTTCTAAAGATAAATTACAGGAAATCCACGATTTTATTTTCAACCAAATAGAGATGTCAATAAGAGAAATTGGATATGGCGATGTTTCTATTAATAAAAATATGAAAAAATATGTAAATTTCTTTTATAGTATTATTTCAGAAATTAATGATTGGGATAATGCTGAACTCGATAAAAAATCTACAATTTTATATAAATTTATTAATAATCCTAAAAATATTACTATTTTTATTAATTATTTTGATAAATTATCTACTTTTTATAAAAATAATACTTTAAATTATTTCTCAAAAGATATAGAAGAAATCAAACTTTAATTATGGCTGTACCTAAACGTAAAACTACACCTTCAAGAGCTGGAAAGAGAAGATCACACATAAAGGTTTCTCCTAAAAATATTATAGAAGACAAAAAATCTGGAGAATATAGACTTTCACATCATTTAGATTTAAAAACAGGATTTTATAAAGGAAGACAAGTTTTAGATCCTAAAGAATAATATTATTATTTATGTCAAACTCAGTTGTAATTGCAGTAGATGCAATGGGTGGAGATAACTCACCAAATAAAATTATTGCAGGTATTTCACATTATTTGCAAAAGAATAAAGATGTTTACTTTAGAATATTTGGCAATAAGAAATTAATTGAAAGTCAAATATCTAAAAATCAGATAAACAATGTTTTTTTTGAAGTAATCAATTGTGATGATGTAGTCGAAAATAATGATACACCTTTAGCCGCTGCTAAGAAAAAGAATACAAGTATGTGGCAGGCAATTAATGACGTAAAAGATAAAAAATCAAATGTAATTGTTTCTGCTGGAAACACAGGTGCACTGTTCGTTATATCAAAGCTAAATATGAAAATGATTGAAAATATTAGTAAACCCGCTTTAGCTGCTTTGTGGCCAAATAAAATTGATATGAATATAGTTCTTGATTTAGGTGCTAACGTTGAATGTGATGAAAAAAATTTTGAAGATTTTGCAATAATGGGAGCGGCATTGCATAAAGCTCTTTACCCTTCAGATGATTCAAGAGTAGCCTTATTAAATATTGGTTCAGAGGAAATAAAAGGTCATGAAACAATTAAAAAAGCTTACCAATCAATGGAAAGTAAAAAAAATAATTTGTATGAGTTTTGTGGATATATAGAGGGTAATCATATTATGGATGGTGACGTTAATGTAATTGTTACAGATGGTTTCACAGGAAATGTAGCACTAAAAACTGCTGAAGGTACAGCAAATTTTATTTCAACTGAACTTAAAAAAGCTTTATCAACAGGTCTTATTGCAAAAATATCTAGCTTAGCAAATATATCTAATTTAAAAAGATTTAAAAAAAGACTCGACCCAAGACTATATAATGGTGCAATTCTTTTAGGTCTTGAAACACCAGTAATAAAAAGTCATGGATCAACCGATTATATTGGTTTTGCAAATTCATTAGATGTTTGTGTAAAAACCGTAAGGGGTCACTTAATTGATAAAATTAAAAAAAATATATCAATCTGATGCGTCAAAACCTAACTAAAAAAGAAATAATTAATTCAATTTACATGCAGCTAGGGTATTCAAAAAAACTGATTGAAAATATTTTGGAAGATATTTTTGATATACTATTAGATAATTTAAAATTAAAAGGTAAAGTAAAAATATCTAATTTTGGAACATTCATTTTAAGACATAAAAAATCAAGATTGGGTAGAAATCCAAAAACCAAAAAAGAAGTTATTATTTCTGAAAGAAATGTAATATTATTCAAGCCATCAAGATACTTAAAAAATAAAATAAACGATGACAAATAAATTATCTTCGGCATATAAGACGATAGGAGAGGTTGTGATTTTACTAAATAATGAAAAGCCAAAAGAGAATAAAATTAATTCCCATACGTTAAGATTTTGGGAAACTCAATTTAAACAATTAAAGCCTAAGGTATTTAATAATAAGAGGAGATATTACGATAATAATACTATAGAATTGCTTAAATTTATAAAGTTCCTGCTTAAATCTGAAGGTTTTACAATTCAGGGCGTTAAAAAGCATTTAAATCAAAAAAAATCAAATCTTGACGATTCAGTATTTACCTCTATAAGAGCAAAATATTTTAAGAGTAAACTATCGAACCTTAAAAATATAATAAATGAGTTAAAGAAATAATATGGCTAAAAAAACATTTGTTAAAATTAGAATGGTACCAGAATCAAAACCTGATAGTCCATTTTATTATTATCTTAAAAAACCTGCAGGTGGAGAAAAAGCTAAAGTGAAATTATCTGCCAGAAAATATAATCCTAGTACTAGAAAGCATGAAAAATTTGTAGAAAAAAAACTCCCGCCACATAGTAAATAATTATTTTTTTTTAAAATTTCTTCTCTCGTAATCAATATAAGCTCTGATCATATTTATCCATATACGTTTGGTGATTTTTGGATCAATATTATTTTTTATTGATTTTTTTCTTATCTGAATAAGAATTTTTTTTATTCTTTTGTTATCAACTATTTGGTATTTGTGTTTTTTTAATTTTAAAACTTGATTTACTAGAGATGTTCTTTTTTTAATTACCTTAATAAGCACATTGTCTAAATCATCAAGACTTTTCCTTAGTTTTGTTAATTTTTTATATTTATCAGGCGACATTTATTAAATTGGATTTACTAATAATTATTATATTTATCCAAATATGTATATAGAAAATAATATTATAAAAAGACAATTATCAATTTGGCTGATTTTTATGTTCAATCTAATTGCAATAATGATAGTTGTTGGTGGCTTAACTAGGTTGACTGACTCAGGTTTATCTATAACAAAATGGGAGTTATTTTCAGGCACATTTCCACCCTTTAGTGAAGAACAGTGGAATAGTTATTTTGATTTATATAAACAAATTCCTGAATATCATCTTCAAAATTTTTTGATGACAATGAGTGACTTTAAAGTAATTTTTTGGTGGGAATGGGCACATAGATTCCTAGGTAGGTTGATTGGGATAACTTTTTTAATACCATTACTTTATTTTACATTTAAAATTAATTTTAGAAGTTTGATTAATTATTATTTGATTTTTTTCTTAATTTGTTTTCAAGGTTTAGTAGGTTGGTATATGGTAAGTAGTGGACTTATCGATAAAATCGATGTAAGTCATTTTAGACTTTCTATTCATTTACTAGTAGCTTTTATAATTTTATCTCTAATATATTGGAATTATTTAAAATTAAACATTAATAATGATGTTCAATATAATTTAAATTCCAAGTTACCATTAATATTTTTATTTTTAGTATTTTTTCAAATAGTTATTGGTGCATTCGTTTCAGGTATGGATGCTGGAAAAATTTATAATTCTTGGCCAATGATGGGTGATTCATATTTTCCTAATGATAGTAATATATCTGATATTTTTAAAGTTTCTGCTTTTAGTGAACCATCTCTAGTTCAATTTATGCATAGAAATTTAGCATATTTAATATTTATCGTTTATTTATGTTTAGCTTTTACTATTTATAAAAAAAAAGCAATTAAATTTTATCGCCCAATTAAAATTTTAGGTATTTTTATCATAACACAAATATTGTTAGGAATATTTACTATTTTATACGGTGCTCATATCTATATAGCTTCACTTCACCAAATAAGTTCTATATTTTTAATCAGTTCAAGTATTTATTTAGTCTATATTAATTCAAAATCATAATTTTGATTCAAAATTTAAATGTACAATATTTAAAGATTATTTGTTGGAGGGATAATTATCTAATATAAATTTTTTTAAAACTTTTAAAACTCTATCGGCTTCTTCTAATAACATCATGTGACCACAATTATCAATTATTTCAACTTTACTTCCTTCAATCAAATCAGCTAATTTTTTACCTTCCTTTACAGGGCACATTTTATCTCCTGTTGCTAATATAGAAAGTGTTGGTATTTTAATTTTTTTAGCAGCCTCAAAACCGTTTTTATAATTATCACAAGCTCTAAAGTCCACACCAAGTGTATTTTTTATAGTCCTTGACTTTGCAAGCATACCTCCAGTATTTATATGGTATAATCCAGGTACTGGATGACCACCAAAATGTCCGGCTGGACCATGAGCCCAATCCATCATCAAATCCACCGCCTTTGGATCATTATTTTCTGCTAAAGATAAAAGTTCTGGATTCATTGGTATTGCTCCAGCTCCGCCCATTAAACTTAATGTTTTAATTTTATTTGGATTTCTTGCTGCACATTCCATAGTCACCAAGCAACCTTGTGAATGACCAACTAACGATGCATCTTTGTAACCAACGGAGTCAATTACATCACTAACCCAGTCTGCCATTTCTTCTATGGATTTCAAACATTCACCACTAGATAATCCATGACCAGGCATGTCCAAAGCAAGAACAGTATATCCATGAAATGCAAAATATCTTGTCTGCAGTACCCATGTCATGTGAGTTAATCCACTTCCATGAACAAAGATTATTAATGGTTTATTTTTATCAAAAGGTCGACCTCCAGTAGAAGCAAATATCTCTGTACCATTTACTTTAAATTTCATTGATTTGAGACTAGTCGTGGCTTACGCGCTGCTCTAAAACCAACTTCAAAGTCATTTTTTATATCATCAATGTCTTCAATACCTACTGATAATCTAATCATGTCATGTGAAAGACCTGCAAATTTTAGTGTAGCCTCATCCATTTGAGAATGAGTTCCTGATGCAGGATGGATAACTAGTGTTCTTGTGTCACCAACATTGGCTAAATGTGATGCAAGTTTAACATTATTAATAAAAGCTACTCCAGCATCTTTACCACCTTTAATTCCGAAAGCTATCATAGACCCACGTCCATTAGGTAAAAGTTTTTTTGCAAGTTCATGATCTGGATGATCTGGAACACTTGGGTGTGAAACCCACGCAACACTTTCATGTCCAAGTAAATATTTAACCATTTCCTCAGCATTAGAACAATGTTTTTTCATTCTTACTGATAAGGTTTCTATTCCTTGTAAAACATTCCAAGCATTTTGAGGACTAAGACATGGACCAAAATCTCTCATCCCTTCGGCTCTAGCTTTCATTGTAAAAGCAGTCGGGCCAAATTCTTCTGCAAATGAAAGTCCATGATAACCTTCATAAGGTGTCGTCATAGTTGGAAATTTATCATTTTGCATCCAATCAAATTTTCCACCTTCAACTAATATCCCAGCCATTGATGAACCATGTCCTGCCATCCATTTAGTTAATGAATGAACAACAATATCTGCTCCATGTTCAAATGGTTTACAAAGGTAAGGTGTTTGATAAGTGGCATCAACAATCAAAGGAATACCTGCATCATGTGCAATTTTTGATATTTCAGGCATATTCATTAATTCATTTCCAGGGTTACCTACAAGTTCTCCAAATATACCTTTAGTATTTTTTTGAATTGCTTTTTTAAATCCCTCAGTATCTCTAGGTTTAACAAATGTACATTTAATTCCAAATTTTGGTAAAGTAAGCCTAAATAAATTGACAGTCCCACCATATAGTTGTGAAGATACAACTAGATGGTCTCCCGCTTCGCATAATGTCATAATTGTTAAAAATATTGCGCTCATTCCTGACGATGTTGCAAGAGCAGCAGTACCACCCTCTAAAGAAGCAACTCTTTCTTCTAAGACTGCTACAGTTGGATTAGAAATTCTACTATAAATATGACCACCTCTTTCTAAATTAAATAATGCTGCAGCATGATCAACGTCATCAAATAAATATGAAGTAGTTTGATAAATGGGCACTTGTCTTGATCCGGCATTTTTATGAGGTTGATAACCAGCATGTAAGCTAAGTGTATCAAATTTGTATGTTTTTGGATCTGTGCCTTTATTTTTTTTGTCAGTCATAAATTTTCCTTATTTTTAAATATTAATTATTAACTATCAATATTAATATAAATTGACAATATGACATTTATCAGTATTAATCCGCCCAATCATGACTAAATTTGTTAAGAAAAATGAAATAAATAACAATTGGTACGAAATAGACGCCTCAAATGCTGTAGTTGGCAGATTGGCATCTATTATAGCTAAAATTTTAAGAGGTAAGAATAAAGCAACTTTCACACCTCATATGGATAATGGTGACTTTGTGATAGTTAAAAATATTGAAAAAATTAAATTTACTGGAAAAAAATTTCAAGATAAAAAATATTATCGCCATACAGGATATCCAGGTGGAATTAAAGAGACAACACCAGAAAAACTTTTTGATAAAAAACCAGGTGAAACATTAAAATTAGCTGTTAAAAGAATGTTGCCAGGTGGACCTTTGGCAAAAAAACAACTTACAAAATTAAAAATTTATAAAGGATCCGATCATCCTCATGGAGTTCAAAATCCTACAGTAATAGAATTATCTAAATTAAATAGTAAAAATATAGCAAGAAACTAGAATGACTGAAGTGCATAAACTGGACTTTAAAGATAGTAAATACGCAACAGGAAGAAGAAAAACTTCAATAGCTAAAGTTTGGCTTAAAAAAGGATCAGGCCAAATTGTTATTAATGGAAAAAAATATGATGATTATTTTACAAGAGAGATTCATAAAATGAAACTTTTAAGACCTTTTGAAATTATTAATCAAATTGCTGACTATGATGTAAGAGGAAATGTTACAGGTGGTGGATTAACGGGTCAAGTAGGTGCTTTGGTTCATGGTATTTCAAAAGCATTATTACAATTTGATGAAAATCTAAAATCTACTTTAAAAAAAGAAAAACTTACCACGAGAGACTCAAGAGCTGTTGAAAGAAAGAAATACGGCCATAGAAAAGCTAGACGTAGTTTCCAATTTTCAAAAAGATAATTTTTCTTTTTCAATTACAACAGTTATAATAAATTATGCAAAAGCTAAATATTTTAGTTGCTGGTTCGACAGGCTATATAGGTATTGAATTAGTTAAACTCCTTGTAAAACATAAAGGAGTAAATATTAAATACTTATGTGGCAACTCATCAATAGGAAAAAGTATTTCATCCTATGATTCTTCTTTAAAAAAAAAAAAATTACCAAAAATAATTAAATTTAATGAAAAATTATTAAACGATGTAAATGTAATTTTTACCGCCTTACCAAATGGAGAGGCACAAAAGATTTCTAATAAACTTAATAAGCATAACACGTTAATTGATTTATCTGCAGACTTTAGATTAAAAAATGCAAAAACTTATTTGAAATATTATAAAATTAAACATACAGCTAGAAAAAATATAAAAAAAAGTATCTACGCTTTACCCGAGATAAAAAATAATCAAATTAAAAATTTCAAAATTATTGGATGTCCTGGATGCTATCCAACATCAATATTATTACCATTAGTACCTCTTTTAAAAAAAAATATTATTTCTAGTAAAAATATTATTATAGACTCAAAATCAGGTTATTCTGGTGCTGGTAGAGGTATACATAAAAAATATAAAAATAAAAACCTTTATGAGTCTTTAAGCGTCTATGGAATTAAAACCCATAGACATAATTCTGAAATACAACAAGAGCTTGATATTGAAACTGGAAAAAAAGTAGAATTTACTTTTACACCTCATTTGTCACCAATGTTTAGAGGAATTTTAACAACAATTTATTGTAATGTTACAAATAAAAATAACATAAATACAATTATAAACTATTTGAAAAAATTTTATAAAAAACAAATGTTTGTTAAAATAAGTAAAAAAAATTCATTAATAAGTACTAATGAAGTTATCAATACTAATAATTGTTTAATATCAGTTTGTGAATCAAAGTCACAAAAACAATTAATTATACTATCTGCAATCGATAATTTAATTAAAGGTGGGGGAGGACAGGCAGTTCAAAATATGAATTTATTATTTAATTTTAAAAAAAATATGGGTCTATAATGAGATATATGCTATTAACTTTGATTTTCATTATCTTTTCAAGTTGTAGTTATCAAGTTTCAAATTTTAATGATAAAGAATTAGACATTGATATATATAATAGTGAAATGACATACGAAAAATTTAAGGCCACTGTTATTGATTATGCAGATAAAGCATCTTATTTAAGTTTGACAAATTAATGATTAATAAAAAAATAAACATTGCTGTTATAGGTCTGGGTCAAGTAGGAAACTATTTGCTTAACGAATTAAATAACAAAAAAAAGGATATAGAGCTTAAAACTGGGAAAAAAATTCAAATAGTTGCTATTTCTGCAAAAAACAGAAATAAAAAAAGAAAATTTAAAATAAATAAATCTATTTTTTTTGAAAATCCAATGGACATTATTAAAAGTAAAAAAATTAATATTCTTTTTGAGGTAATTGGTCAAAGCGATGGAGTCTCAAAAAAAATTGTCGAAACTGCATTAAAAAATAAAATTCATGTTGTTACACCAAATAAAGCCTTAATTGCCAAACATGGTGATTATTTATCGAAATTAGCTGAAAAAAATAAAGTAAATTTAGAGTTCGAAGCATCTGTTGCTGGAGGTATTCCAATATTAAGAACTATTAAAGAGGGTCTTGCTACTAATAAGTTGTTTAGAGTTTATGGAATTTTAAATGGAACTTGTAATTATATTTTATCAGAAATGGAAAAAACAAAACAGAGCTTTAAAAATGTTTTAAAAAAAGCTCAATCCTTAGGTTACGCAGAACCAGGAAATCCAAAACTTGATTTAAATGGTTATGATGCATTTGCTAAAATTAGAATATTGTCTTCTTTAGCTTTTAATAAAAAAATATCCAAAAAAAAATGTTTAATGGAAGGAATAGAAAACTTAGAATATAAGGATATCGAAATTGCTTCTCAATTGAACTTCAGAATTAAACTTTTAGGAATTACAGAAATAATTAATGGAAAATTATTTGAAAGAGTGCACCCATCTCTAGTTAAAAAAGATAGTTATATTGGAAATGTAAATGGAGTAATGAATGCTGTTATTGTTGAAGGTAAACCAATAGGAGAGAGTGTACTACAAGGTGAGGGTGCGGGGCCAGGGGCGACATCCTCAGCACTTATGTCTGATTTATTGTCTATTCTAAGAGGTAACATTAAATATCCCTTCGGTATACCTGATATTAAAAGAAAAAAACCTTTATCCTATAACGAAAAAATAGCATCACATTCCTTATATTTAAGACTTGAGGTTAAAGATAAACCTGGCGTCTTATCTGAAATTACTAAACTTCTTGCTAATAATAAAATATCTATTGAAAGAGTTATTCAAATACCAGATCATAAAAGAAAATCTGCGTCAATTATAATAATTACACATAGAGCTATAGAAAATAGATCTCAAAATCTAATAAATTCTTTAAAAAAAAATAATAATATAATTAAAAAACCTGTCCAAATAAGACTTTTTTAATGGAAATATATATAAAACTTTTTGAAGTATTATTTCCGGTTTTTTTTGTTGTTGGTATTGGATATTATTTGGGTAGAAATAGCCCAAAAATAGACACTACATTTATAACCAATTTTGCAGCTAATATTGGGACTCCTTCAATGATTATATATGCTGTAACTTCTACAGGTATTACATTTAATATTTTTGCTAATTATTTTTGGTATTATTTATTAGCAATAATATTATTTTCTATAGTAGGTATAATCACTTTATATATCCTGAAAACTAAAGATATTATTAGAGAGTTGCCACCATTAATTTTACCTAATACTGGAAATATGGGTTTACCAATTTGTTTGTTTGCATATGGTTCACAAGGACTAGGGGTTTCAGCAGCAATTTCATCTTTGATAATTTTATTTCATTTTACATTGGGCGTTTTTTTGGCAGATAGAAAGTTTAATTTTAAAGTAATTGCTAAAAATCCCCCATTTTATGCAATTATTTTTTCTGCAATTATTCTATTTTATGAAATTAAACTCCCGACATTTGTAATAAACACAACAGAATGGTTAATGTATGCCACAATATTTTTAATTTTAATGTCACTAGGTATTGCTTTAACTAGATTAAAAGTATTCTCTTTAAATAAAGCAATTTTTTCTTCAATTTCTAGAATGATTATTGGCCCAATAATAGGTTTTTCATTAATTTATTTATTTAATTTAAGAGGTTTTGCTGCAGGTGTACTTCTAATTCAATGTTCAATGCCCAGTGCTGTTTTAAATTATTTGGTGGCTTCTATTTATTCCCCTAAAAAAATTGTAGATTCAGTTGCGAGTACAATAGTTGTTTCTACTTTAATGTCCTTTATAACTGTTCCTGTAATTGTTTTTATTGCGTTAAAATATTTTTCTTAATGAAGGCAATATTTTTAAACATATCTGCTTGGATAATGCTTCCATTTATGGATGCTATTGCTAAATATTTGTCATCTGAAATTCCTTTTTTTCAAATAACTTGGGCAAGATATTTTTTTACTGTATTACTTGTACTTCCATTTATGTTTTTCTTTTTTAAAGATCAACTTAAATGGACAGAAAATCCAACATTACAATTTTATAGAGGGTTAACTTTATTTTTTGCAAATATTTGTTTTTTTTATTCAATATCGATAATATCTATGGCTAAAGCTTTAACTTTGGCGTTTGTAGCTCCTTTAATAACAACAACTTTGTCTCCATTTTTTTTAGGAGAAAATGTTGGAATTCGAAGATGGTCAGCTGTTATTGTAGGTTTTATAGGCATAATTATTGTTATTAGACCTGGGTTCATTGATTTTAATTTAGCAAGTTTTGCAGCTGTAGGTACTGGATGTTTTTATGGTATATATCTAATTATTACTCGAAAACTTCATTCAACCGATAGCCCTTTGCTTACATTGTTGTTAACTGGCGTAGTAGGGGCCATCATTGGATCATTTATAGTACCTGTTGTTTGGGTTAATCCTACTTTAACTCAATGGTCTTGGTTAATACTTATGGGTTTATTTGCTTGTTTAGGGCATATATTGCTTATTTATTCATTAAAATACGCTGACGCTTCTAAATTAGCTCCATTTGGTTATATTGAGATAGTTCCGAACATTATTTTAGGCTATTATTTCTTTAATGATTTTCTTGATTTATGGTCTTTTATTGGATTAATTATTATTATTTCTTCAGGTCTCTACGTTATTAGAAGAGAATACATTAGTAAGAATAAGTAAATATATGTT